>JBOFGW010000503.1:0-15818 GCA_051649325.1 Burkholderiaceae bacterium
AAATCAACGCAAACCTGCTGCGTGCTTCATTGATTGATGTAAGCCACTGCGCCGCGAATCCAATCCGCAAGTTTCTGCCCTTCGCGGGCACCATAAGACCGCGCTACGCTGTTTGTTTTTGAGATGACACCCGTTTCCCAGCTCGATAACGCATCGCCAATGCGTGCACTAGTGTGCGCAACCGTCACCGCTGCGGTGCCTGAGGTGCCCAATACCGTCAAACGCGAAAACCCCGCATTATCGATACCACCGCCTGCATCGTTGAATACAGCGATCGCCGCTTTTACTGGGAGCGCAGAATCCGGCTCACCCGCATGCAACGCGCCATGCGAACCAATGATCAATACCTTTCCCGCATCTGACGGCTGAACTTTACCGATCGAATCCAGTGCCCAGATTTCAGGCGGCGTATTTGAAATCACTTCGCGCCCTTTGCCATAGGGCGGCAAAACACTGTGCGGCGGCGGAGCCTTCAGCAGGTGCTTGGCTGCAGACTTGCATCGCATACCGACACGCACGCCCTGCCCTTGAGCAACCAGATTGGCAGCGGAGATGATGCCGCGCATGGCGGAATCGCGTCCGTCACCAATGCGCGCTGTCATGTGGCTCACACAGGCTGCGGCCATGCCGACTTTTTGCAACAGCTCCAAACCTGCGGTGCCGGCGCCATCCATCCCACCACCGGCATCGTTGAAAATGACAGAGCTTGCGCCCGAAATACTCGCTAAATGGGCGGCAATCACGCCGCCGTGGGAACCAGTAATCAGCACCGCCCCTTTTGCTTCAGGCGGCAGCATTGTTACAGATGCATTAATGACGATCATGTGTTGATTATTATGCGTTGTCGCGGAAGATGCAACGCGAAGCTGCTCCCCTTGCCAAGCTCCGATTCGATCTGAAGAGAGCCTTGGTGGCGCAACATAACATGTTTAACGATCGCGAGTCCCAAGCCGGTGCCGCCGGTTTCGCGAGATCGGCTCTTGTCCACGCGATAAAAACGCTCAGTCAATCGCGGAATGTGTTCGCTTGCGATACCAGGGCCGGAGTCCCGCACTTCGATGAATAGTCCCTCATCGCCAAATGTACAAGCGACAGCGATTTTTCCTGCGAGCGGTGTGTATCGCACTGCATTGGAAAGCAGATTGCCCAGGGCGCTTTCCAGTTCAGATGCACTGCCTTTGATACTCAGTGCAGGCACCGGCTCAATCAATTCGATCTGATGACGTGCACCCGACAAAGCCCGCGCAGAGTCCAGCACGCGGCTGAGCAGCGCTGCCAAACCGATTTCATCTTCATCCGCAGCGGTATCCCCAGACTCAAGTTTTGAAAGGATCAATAAATCGTCGATCAAGCGCCGCATCCGCGTACTTTCGGAACGCATCAATTCCAAGTGAGAATCTGCGATGGGTGTTTTTGAATCCGCCAGCTCTAGGAACCCCGCGACAACGGTTAGCGGGGTGCGTAGTTCATGCGACACGTTGGCAATAAAGTCCCTGCGAACTTGGTCCACCCGGTCCGCTTGAGAAACATCGCTGGTGACCACAAGCCTCTCATCCGTCTCAAAACGGATCGAAAGAACGCGCAGGGAGCGCGGAGGCTGCCCAATGGAAATGCGCACGGGTTCAAGCGGCTCGACTTGCAGCATCACTTTGACAAATGCAGGCTCGCGGACAAGGTTGATCAAGCGCAGCCCTGCATCCCGCCGTAGATCAATACCCAAGTGATGCTCTGCCATGGGGTTACACCACTGAATATTCAGCGCTGCATCGACAAGCACCACTCCATCGGGCAGGCTTGAAAGCGTGGATTTGAACTTTGCGAGGGTTTGATCCATCGCCGCACGTGTTGCTTGCTCGCGGCGGCGCGCGCGATATAGCCATGAAGCTAGCGAGCTGAATTGCGGACTGTCCGGTAACTCACCCTGCAGTGTGTCCGAGCTGATCCAGCGTTGCGTGCGGTACACCGAAACCGCAAAACTAATGACGTATATCAGAAAGCCAAAAGCAGCGGCCGCCCATCCAGCGGCGCGGCCGGCACCGTAACCGACCACCAATGACACCAACCCAATGATTGCGAGCCGGCCCAGAACCGGCGTCCAATACCCGGCGGCTGTTGGCTGAAACATCAACCGAGAACTCGAGAGTTATCCATCTCCGAAAGCATAGCCGACGCCGCGCACTGTACGGACGGTATCTTCCTGTCCAAACGGATTCAGCGCCTTGCGTAAACGCAGCACATGCACGTCTACCGTGCGCTCTTCCACAATGACAGAGTCTCCCCACACTGTATCGAGCAACTGCTGCCTGGAAAATACCCGGCCCGGATAGGCCATCAACGTACGCAGCAACTTAAACTCGGTCGGGCCCAAACTCACCTCTGAATCCCCCACGGTGACTTTGTGGCGCTGGGTATCCAGTGAGATGTTGCCGGCCTGCAGGAGCTCACCGCCATGCTCTGGCTGGCGCCGCCGCAGCACTGCACGAATGCGCGCCAGCAACTCATTGGGCGAAAAGGGTTTGGTCACATAATCATCGGCACCGGCATCAAGACCGCTAACTTTATCCTGCTCCTGGCCTTTTGCAGTCAGCATGACTACAGGCAGTTGCTTGGTGCGTTTATCTGCACGCAGCGACTTAAGCCACTGGACACCAGATTCATCGGGCAGCATCCAGTCCAGCAATATAAGGTTAGGCAATCCATGCGCAAGCGCCGCGCGGCCTTGCCGTGCGTCTGCGGCCAATTGAACCCGATAGCCAGAAGAACTTAGTGCAAAGCGCACAAGTTCGGCAATGCCGGGCTCATCCTCAACAACCAAGATCGAAGTATCTGCCATTTGACCCGCCGCTAAGACCGCAGCGTCTCCTCAACCGTTTCGCGCGGGGAGTGGCGCACGTCTGTACCCTTGACCATGTAGATCACGTATTCAGCGATGTTTTTGGCATGGTCGCCAATACGCTCAAGCGACTTGGCCATAAACGTCACATCGAGCGCTGCACCGATAGTACGCGCGTCTTCCATCATGTGGGTAAGCAGCAAACGCTGAATCGCGCGAAACCGCTCATCTATATCGTCGTCCTGCCCAATCACAGCACCGGCAGTTTTTGCATCCAGTCGCGCATAAGCATCGAGCGCGCCGCGCAGCATGGTCAGCGCTTTTTCCGCCATCAATCGCAAATCGGGCATACACGGAACAACCGCCAGTTTGCGGGCCTGCAAATCTTTGCCGGTACGGGCGATCTTGCTGGCTTCATCACCTACACGCTCTAAATCCGTGATCGTTTTGACAACAGCCAGAATCATGCGCAAATCATTGGCAGCGGGCTGACGGCGCGCAATCACCTCCACACAACTGGCATCAAGCGAAATCTCCAGATTGTTGATCGACTGGTCTGCGGCAATGACAGCGCTCAGTTTTTCCGAAGACCCTTCCTGTAATCCGGCAAGAACCTTAGTGACTTGCTGCTCTGCCAGCCCGCCCATTTGCAACACGCGGCTGCGAATGTTTTCGAGGTCGGCATCATATTGACGCGATGAATGTTCAGATCCTGAAACCATGGATTTTTCTTCCGTATTGTCGCAATCAGCCAAAACGGCCGGTGATGTAGTCCTCGGTCTGCTTCTTGCCAGGCTTCACGAAGATCTGCTTGGTGTCTCCAATCTCAATGAGTTCACCGAGATACATGTATGCCGTGTAGTCTGAAACGCGTGCCGCTTGCTGCATATTGTGCGTCACGATCACGACGGTGTAATCGTTCTTGAGTTCGTGAATCAACTCTTCGATCTTAGAGGTAGAGATCGGGTCAAGCGCTGAGCAGGGTTCATCCAGCAGCAACACCTCGGGCCGAATGGCAATGCCGCGCGCAATACACAGCCGCTGCTGCTGACCGCCTGACAAGCTATTGCCGCTCTGCGTGAGCTTGGTTTTCACCTCATTCCACAGCGCAGCTTTGCTCAGCGCCCACTCCACGCGCTCATCCATTTGGGGTTTTGACAATTTCTCAAACAGCTTTACACCAAACGCAATGTTGTCGTAAATCGACATGGGAAACGGCGTCGGCTTCTGGAACACCATGCCGATTTTTGCGCGGATCAAGGCAAGATCTTCGGTACTGGTCAGCAAGTTGTTGCCGTCCATGTTGATCTCGCCCGTCGCGCGCTGCTCGGGATAGAGCGCGTACATACGGTTGAAGACCCGCAGCAAAGTCGATTTACCGCAGCCGGACGGGCCGATGAACGCTGTGACCTTCTTCTCAGGAATGGTCATGTTGATATCGCGCAGCGCGTGAAACTTGCCGTAGAAAAAATTCAAATCCTTGACCGTCATCTTGATCGGATGAGTATGCGCAGGATTAGTCATTTGATTCATGATTTAGCTTTTCTTGGAAAACAACACGCGCGCCAGAATATTGAGCGCTAAAACACCCAGAGTGATCAGGAATACACCGGCCCAGGCAAGACGCTGCCAATCCGGGAACGGACTCATCGCAAACTTGAAGATCGTCACGGGCAGGTTGGCCATCGGCTCGCCCAGATCAAGACTCCAGAATTGATTGGACAACGCCGTGAACAAGAGCGGCGCAGTTTCGCCAGCGATCCGCGCAACTGCGAGCAAAATACCCGTCAACACACCCGCACGTGCTGCCTTGAGCGTGATGAGCAAAATCATCTTGTGCTTCGGCGCACCCAGCGCATAGGCCGCCTCACGCAGGCTGCCGGGAACCAGCAGCAGCATGTTCTCCGTGGTCCTAATCACGACCGGAATCACAATCAAGGACAACGCAAGCACACCGGCGATACCGGAAAAATTCCCTACTCTTGCAACCACAACTGCATAGATAAACAGGCCAATCACGATGGACGGCGCAGATAGCAAAATATCATTAATGAACCGCGTCACTTGACCGAGCTTGTTGTAGACGCCGTACTCCGCTAGATAGATACCGGCAAAAATACCGATGGGCGTGCCAATCAACGTTGCCAAGCCAACCATCACCGCACTACCAGCGATGGCATTAGCAAGTCCACCCGTATCCGACCCTGGCGGCGGCGTGCTCTCAGTAAACAAGGTCCAGGATAGGCCACCGACACCCAGGCTGAGCACCTTAAAGAGAATCCAGATCAGCCACACGAGGCCGAAAGTCATTGCCGCTAGAGACAAAGTCAGGGCAATCCGATTGATCCACTTGCGCCGCCGGTGCAGCGCGTTCGCGGTCGTAAACCGATCGTGTGGAACAACCGGCGTCTGCACTGTAGGGATGGAAACTTCAAGCGTCATGTCAGTTTCCTAAGTCTTTACGCCTTCGCCTTTGGCCATTCTGACCAAAAGCACTTTAGAAGCAGCCAGTACCACGGCAGTGATGATGAACAGCGTTAACCCAAGCGCCATCAGCGACGAGGAGTGCAGCCCGATTTCCGCCTCTGCGAATTCATTGGCCAGTGCAGATGTAATGCTGTTGCCTGGCTCAAAGAGCGACATGCTATTGAGCAAATTGGTGTTGCCGATCACAAACGTCACCGCCATGGTTTCGCCGAGCGCGCGCCCAAGACCGAGCATGATGCCGCCAATCACACCTGTTTTGGTGTATGGCAGCACAACCCGCCAGCTCACCTCCCAGGTTGTGGAACCCAAGCCGTAGGCGGCTTCTTTCAGAATTGGCGGTGTGATCTCAAACACATCGCGCATTACTGAGGCGATGTACGGAATGATCATGATGGCCAAAATAATGCCTGCGCAGAGCAGACCAATCCCCACTGGAGGACCTTGTACGAAAGAGCCGATGATTGGCATGCCGCCAATCAATTCCTGCAGCGGAATCTGAAAATAAGTGGCGAAGATTGGCGCGAACACCAGCAAACCCCACATACCGTACACAATGGATGGAATCGCTGCGAGCAATTCAATCGCCGTGCCAAGCGGGCGGCGCAGCCACACGGGCGAGAGCTCCGTGAGAAACAGCGCAATACCAAAGCTCACAGGTACCGCGATGATCAGCGCGATCAATGAAGTGACGAGTGTGCCGTAGATCGGGATTAACGCGCCAAACTCTTTCGCAGGCGGATCCCAGGTGGAAGATACGAAAAACCTAAGTCCGAACTCCGACAATGCGGGCCACGAAGAGATCAGCAGCGACAAAATAATCGCAGCCAGCAGCAGCAGCGTCAACCACGCTGCTGAGCGCGTCACGTTATGGAACAGCCAATCACCAATCTCGCCGGAAGTTTTTTTGCTGTTCTGCATACCTGAGGGGAAAAACAAAGTGCGCGTGGCGAACCGTTCGCCACGCGTATTTCTAAAGCTTACAAAATAACGCCGATCAACGTGCTGCGAACAATGCTTTGCCGCCAGAATCTTTCACGTTCGCCGTCCACTGCGTGCGGATCAAAGTTTCCACAGAATCCGGCAACGGCACATAGTCAAGCTCCGAGGCCAGCTTGTCACCATTTTTGAAGGCCCAGTCAAAGAACTTCAGCACTTCTGTTCCCTGCGCAGGCTTCTCTTGCGTCTTGTACATCAGCACAAAAGTTGCACCGGTGATCGGCCATGCGTCTTTTCCTTGCTGCTCGGTCAGAATCTGCGCCGTGGTTTGGTTCCAGTTTGCACCAGCAGCGGCCGCCTTGAAGGTCAGATCGTCCGGTGACACAAAATTGCCAGCTGCGTTGCGCATTTGCGCGAACGGCAGTTTGTTTTGTTTAGCGTAAGAAAACTCGACATAGCCGATTGAACCCGGCAGGCGCTGAACAAACGCTGCAACACCTTCATTACCTTTGCCGCCCAGGCCAACCGGCCATTTGACGCTGGCACCTTCGCCCACGGCAGTCTTCCACTCAGCATTCACTTTGGACAAGTAGTTAGTGAAAATGAATGTCGTGCCAGAACCATCAGCACGGCGCACGACGGCAATGTTTTGATCCGGCAGCTTCACACCCGGGTTTAGATCAGCGATGGGTTTCTCGTTCCACTTCTTGATCTTGCCCAGATAAATGTCGCCGAGTACTTGACCAGAAAGCTTGAGCTCGCCCGGCTTCAAGCCTGGGATATTCATGACTGGCACAACGCCGCCGATCACGGTCGGAAACTGCACCATGTTGTTTTTGTCCAGATCGGCCTGCGACATGGGCGCATCGGTTGCGCCAAAGTCCACCGTTTTATTGGTGATTTGGCGAATGCCGCCAGAAGAACCGATCGATTGGTAGTTGATCTTTACACCGGTTGCCTTGTTGTAGGCATCAGCCCATTTGGCATATAGCGGAGCAGGAAACGTCGCGCCTGCGCCCGTGACCTCCTGCGCTGAAGCTGTGAACGCAGCGGCACCGAAAGACACCGCAGCCAGCGCACCCAGAAGCTTGAAAGACTTGTTCATTACAGTGGTCCTTTGAGAGGAGTGATTGTTGCAACAGGTTCACATGCTAGGTGCGCAATATGACAATCCTGTGACTAAAGAATGCAAATTTACCTAGTGTTTACGCTTTAGAGCAGGTTTTCGGCGCAATGGCGTCACATGTTTGTCATAAACGCTTCGTAAGCTGATCGTCATGCGTTTGTTGCAGCCTTTTGCAGCAAGAAACGTAGCTCCCCTTCCCGCACTCTTTTCGGAGATTAAAAAAATGATGAAGCGCTTTCTGGTTGTTGCTGCTACAGCAAGTATTTTGAGTGCATGTGGCACCACCATGCCGGCCAAACCGACTGACATTGTGGAAACGGCAAAAAATGCTGGATCTTTCACGATCCTCACCAAAGCCGTGGCAGATGCTGGCCTGACCGACACGCTCAAAGGCGCAGGTCCATTCACCGTGTTTGCACCGACCGATGCAGCGTTTAACGCACTGCCTAAAGATCAACTGAGCAAAATCACCTCAGACAAGGCGCAATTGACCGCGCTGCTGACCTACCACGTCGTTCCGGGCAAAGTGATGGCCAAAGATGTGACCAATACCGCCGCCAAGACGGTGAATGGCGCAAACGCAACCCTGTCGCGCTCTGGCGATCTGGTGGGCTATGAAGACGCCCTGGTGACCAAAGCCGACATCGAAGCCACCAACGGTGTAATTCACGTTATCGACAAGGTTGTGCTGCCGCCTGCTCCACCACGTCGCTAAAGTCGAGTTTTTACATAGACTACGCAGCATTGGTGAGGGTTTTCAGGCATTTTTGCTCTGAAACCCGCATGAATACTGCGTAGTCGTATTTTTAGGTCTTCCAGCCACCTTCAAACCGTTCGGGCTGAGCCCGTCGAAGCCCTCTTCCCAAAAGTCGAATTTACGAATGACCTCGAATGCGTTTCGACAGGCTCAACGCGAACGGGTTGAGAGACGCTCCGCTTGCGCCTGGCTTAAGACGCGATCGCTTCCACCAGCCGCTGGTTGCAACGCTTGGCCTCGTCGCCGTCTTGCGCCTCCACCATCACGCGTAGCACCGGCTCGGTGCCGGAGGGGCGGATCAGCACGCGGCCGCGGCCAGTCAGTTCTTGCTCCACCTCGGCGCGCGCATGCTTGAGCCCGCTGTGTGTTTGCCAATCAAATCCGTCCGGCATGCGGACGTTTTTCATCACCTGCGGATACAGCTGCAGCCCGTCGGCGATGTGATTCAGCGGTTCGCCCTGCGCGACCATCGCAGCGAGCACTTGCAGCGCCGCAATCGTGCCATCGCCCGTTGTATGGCGGTCTCTAAAGATCAGGTGGCCAGAACTTTCTCCGCCGTACAGCCAACCGCGCTCTTCCATCTGCTCCAGCACATAGCGGTCGCCTACCTTGGCGCGCACAAACGGCACGCTTTCCTTGGCAAACTGCGCCTCCAGCGCGTAATTGGTCATGAGCGTACCCACCACACCGGCCACCGGCCCTTTACGCATACGGTCACGCACCACGGCGTAGAGCAGCTCATCGCCGTTGAGCAGTCGGCCATTGGCGTCAACCATTTGCAACCGGTCTGCGTCACCATCCAGCGCAATGCCCAAATCAGCCTGGTGATGCGCGACGGCGGCCTGCAACTGCTCGGGATGCACGGCGCCCACGTTGTCATTGATGTTGAATCCGTCCGGCGTGTTGCCGATCGTGATCACTTCTGCGCCCAGTTCATGCAGCACCGCCGGCGCGGTTTGATAGGCTGCGCCGTGCGCGCAGTCCAGCACAATTCTCAAGCCGCGCAGATTCATGTCTTGCGGAAAACTGCCTTTGCAGAACTCGATGTAGCGCCCCGCCGCATCGTCCAGCCGCTTGGCCTTGCCTAGCGCCTTAGGCGCGACGCAGGTGATCGGCTCATCCAGCATGGCCTCGATTTCCTGCTCCACCGCGTCGGAAAGCTTGAGCCCGCCCGGCCCGAAGAATTTGATGCCGTTGTCTGCAAACGGGTTGTGCGAAGCGCTGATCACAATGCCGGCATCTAGCCGGAATGCGCGCGTCAGGTGCGCAACCGCAGGCGTAGGAATCGGCCCGGCCAGCAGCACGTCAACACCCGCAGCGATCAAGCCAGATTCCAGCGCCGCTTCAAGCATGTAGCCCGACACCCGCGTGTCTTTCCCGATGATGACACGCGCCTGCTTCCCTTCGCGCTCAAACACTTTGCCGGCCGCGTGGCCGAGCTTGAGCACAAAATCCGGCGTCATCGGCAAGGTGCCGACGGTGCCACGAATACCATCCGTACCAAAATACTTTCTTGTCATCCTGCCTCTACCTCTTCTACGTCTATTTGCCTTGTTTGCTCTCTTGCAGCGCCGCCCAGACCTTGAGCGCATCCACGGTGGCGGCCACGTCATGCACACGCACCACATGCGCACCCTGCTGCACCGCCAGCAGCGCGGCGGCCACGCTGGCGGCCTGCCGGTCTTGGACGGCGCGGCCCGTTATTAGACCCAGCATTGACTTGCGCGACACTCCCGCCATCACGGGATAGGCGCCGCCCACGGTGCCGATATGGTTCAGCAGCGCCAGGTTGTGCGCCAATGTCTTGCCAAAACCAAACCCTGGGTCCAGCATGATGCGCTGCGCCGCCACGCCGGCGCGCTCCAAGGCTTGCGCTTGCTGCGCGAGAAACGCCGCTACATCTTTGACAACATTGTCATACTGAGGTTCTTGCTGCATGGTGCGCGGCTCGCCCTGCATATGCATGATGATCACACCGCAGCCACTGCCCGCCACGGCTTCAGCAGCCTCAGGCGCGCGAAACCCCGCCACATCATTAATGATCGCCGCGCCGGCAGCCAGCGCCTGGCGCATCACGGCTGGCTTCATGGTGTCGACGGATACGCACGCGCCCTGCTTTGCAAAGTGCTCAACAGCCCGTGCAATGCGCTGCCATTCGGCGGCGGCGTCCACCGGCTGCGCACCGGGGCGCGTGGATTCGCCGCCAATGTCCAGAATGTCTGCGCCTTCAGTCAGCAGCCGCTCGCCGTGCGCTATCAATGCGTCCGCGTCGGCATGCTGCCCGCCGTCTGAAAACGAATCAGGCGTGGCGTTGACGATACCCATCACCAGCGCGCGGGCGTGCAGGTCAAACTTGAAGGGGCCGGCAGTCCAAATCATGGGTTTTCAAAGTGCTCTACGCAATATCCATGAGCTTTTTCAAGCATTTTTGCCTCAAAAGGCGCATGGATATTGCGTAGAAGCAATTAAATTGCATGTAAAACGGGCCAAACATGGAAAAACGCCGGGTGTCCCCGGCGTTTTTTAAACACACACGCTTCAATGCAGCATCAGGCCGCTGTGGCGGGCGCGTCTTCCACCGTTGCAGGTGCAGAACCACCACCGCTTCCCGACGACGCCGAAGGCGTAGACGGCGGCGTTTTGGGCGGACGCGCCGGCCGGCCTTCCATGATGTCGTTGATCTGGTCAGCGTCGATGGTTTCATATTCCAGCAGCGCCTTGGTCATCGCCTCGACCTTATCGCGATTCTCTTCGATCAGCTTGCGCGCAAGGGCGTATTGCTCGTCGATGATGCGGCGGATCTCAGAATCCACTTTCTTCATCGTCTCTTCAGACATATTGGTGGTTTTTGTCACCGAGCGGCCCAGGAACACTTCGCCTTCATTGTCCGCATAGACCATTGGCCCGAGCGCATCGCTCATGCCGTAGCGCATCACCATGTCGCGCGCCAGTTGCGTAGCACGCTCAAAGTCGTTGGAGGCGCCGGTGGTCATTTGATTCATGAACACTTCTTCGGCAATCCTGCCCCCAAACAGCAGGCTGATCTGCTGCAGGATGTAGTCGCGGTCATGCGTGTAGCGGTCTTTTTCCGGCAGGCTCATGGTCACGCCCAGCGCACGGCCGCGCGGGATGATGGTGACTTTGTGCACCGGGTCGCACTTGGGCAGCAGCTTGCCGATGATGGCGTGGCCGCTTTCGTGATACGCGGTATTGCGCTTTTCTTCCTCGTCCATGACCATGCTGCGGCGCTCGGCACCCATCATGATCTTGTCCTTGGCCATTTCAAAGTCTTGCATCTCCACCGTGCGGGCGCTTCTGCGCGCGGCAAACAGCGCTGCTTCATTCACGAGGTTGGCCAGGTCAGCGCCGGAAAAGCCGGGGCAGCCGCGTGCCAGCGTGTGCGCATCCACGTCCTGACCAATCGGCACTTTGCGCATGTGGACTTTGAGAATTTGCTCGCGGCCGCGCACGTCCGGCAGCGCCACGACGACTTGGCGGTCAAAGCGACCGGGGCGCAGCAGCGCAGGGTCAAGCACATCAGGCCGGTTAGTGGCGGCGATCACGATGATGGCTTGATTAGTTTCAAAACCATCCATTTCCACCAGCATTTGGTTGAGCGTTTGCTCACGCTCATCATTACCACCGCCCAGGCCTGCGCCACGCTGGCGGCCCACCGCGTCAATCTCGTCGATAAAGATGATGCAAGGCGCTTGCTTCTTGGCGTTTTCAAACATGTCGCGTACGCGCGCCGCGCCCACGCCGACAAACATTTCCACAAAATCTGAGCCGGAAATACTAAAGAACGGCACTTTTGCCTCGCCCGCAATCGCTTTGGCGAGCAACGTTTTACCGGTACCGGGCGAACCCACCATCAGCACACCGCGCGGAATACGGCCGCCGAGTTTTTGAAACTTGGTGGGGTCTTTCAAGAAGTCCACGAGTTCTTTGACTTCTTCTTTGGCTTCATCGCAGCCAGCCACATCGGCAAACGTGACGGTATTGTTGGATTCATCCAGCATGCGCGCGCGGCTCTTGCCGAACGAAAATGCGCCGCCGCGCCCGCCACCTTGCATGCTGCGCATCATGTAGAACCAGAAAGCGATCAAGAGCAGCACCGGGCCAAAGTAGGTGAGCAGCGTCATGAACATGCTCTGGCCCTGCTCTTCAGCGCCGTAGACTTTCACGCCGGCTTTGCGCAGATCGTCCACCATCCACACGTCTTGCGGGGCGGTGATGGAATAGCGGGTATTTTCAGCGGTGGTGACGTTGAGCGTGCGGCCGGCAATCTCGACCTTATTGATCTTGCCGCTCTTGGCGTCTGCCATGAACTCGGTGTAGCTGACACGGTCGGCCACGCCCTGCTTGCCCTCGAACTGCTTGAACACAGCAAAGAGCACGAGCGCAACCACCATCCAAATGGCGACTTTTGAAATCAGGTTATTGTTCAAAGCACAACTCCGGGGCGCATGGCCCAAAAACCTCTATCCGAACCGCAAAACCGCAGGAAACCATCTGGTGCAGCCTGCCTTGCGGCTTTGGCCTGATTCTACCCCTGCTGGCACCCTGTGTACGTGCGGGCCGTTCACAAAAATTCAATCTACGGGTAAGCCCGTTGGCGCGGCGCCTCTTCGAACCTACTGCGCCGCAGGTTTGCGGGCTTTGCGCGCCAAGATAAAGGTTTCGGCGGAGTTAGCGCGTGATGCCTTCGGTTTGATCTCTTTCACCTGCAAAAAGTGCTTGCGGTACAGCTCAATGGTTTGCGAAAAACCGCTGCCGTGAAAGCTTTTGACGAGCAGCGCGCCGCCCGGTTTCATGTGGGCCAGGGCAAATTCCAGCGCCAGTTCGTTCAGGTGCGCCATGCGCGTTGCATCGGCCAGGGCCACACCGCTTAAGTTGGGGGCCATGTCGGAAAGCACCAGATCGACCGCGCCGCTTTTGCCATCTTGCGTCAACCATGCGCGCACCTGTTCAAGTACCGATTCTTCGCGAAAATCGCCCTCGATAAAGTCTACGTCCGGCACCGGCACCATCGGCAGCACGTCCAGCCCCAGCACGCGGCCGCGCAGTTTGCCGCCGGCATAGCCCAGGCGCTCGCGCACCACCTGGCTCCAGCTGCCGGGGGTGGAACCCAAATCCACCACCGTCATGCCGGGCGACAGCAGCTTAGCTTCGTCCAGAATTTCCGTCAGCTTGAAGGCCGCGCGGGCGCGGTAGCCCTTTTGCTGCGCCAGCTTCACATACGGATCGTTGATGTGGTCATGCAGCCACGCGGTGGAAAACTTGTTTTTCTTGCTGCTCTTTTTTGCACTTTGTCCCATGTTCACACTCTACACGACGCAACCCACCCCTCGCGCCGGCGATCTTCCGTGGGCGTAGAAGGAACGCTCTGCGATAATGCCGCCAATGGACATCCCAACTCTAACGCCCGCCCAGCGGCGCAATCTGCGCGGCCACGCCCACCATTTGCATCCGCTCGTGATGATTGGCGATGCCGGGCTGACACCCGCCGTTATCGCCGCGATTGATCTTGAACTCAAGCACCACGAGCTGATCAAGGTCCGTGCGTTTTCAGACGACCGCGGCGAGCGCGAAGCCTTGCTGGAGGCAATTGGCAAAGCCTGCGGCTGCGCTGCGGTGCAGCATATCGGCAAGCTATTTATCGTCTACCGCGCCAGCTCCGCCAAGCGGCTGGACCCCGACCTGACCTACGCAGAATCTGTGCAGCAAGCAACGCGCAAAGTCATCGCCCCTGCGGGCGCACAGCTAACCAAAAAGCAAGCCGCGGCCGGCAAAAAAGCTGCCAAGAAAGCCGTGCGGTCCGGCAAAAAAGCGCCCGCAAAAGCAGGTAGCCGGCAAGACTTTGCGCCGCGCAAATCGCTCGGCGTGCCAGAAACGTCCGCCGCGCGCCGCACGCATTTGTCCGCCGCCGACCGGCGCGCCGCCTATGCCACCGTGACCGAACGCGCGCCACGCCCCACCACCAAGCCCGGCCGCGTAACCAAACCGCGCCGCGCCAAGCCGGTGAGTGATGTTGCCATCGCGCCCGTGCGCAAGGCACCTGCACGAAAGCGTTAGAAGACGTCTACGCAATATTCATGAGGGTTTTGAGGCATTTTTGCCTGAAGACCTGCATGGAATATGCGTATATTTGATCGAATTTCTTCAAATTCGATCAGTTTTTCTTCGTAAATTCCGCAAAAACCGTTTGCAGTGCTGCACGTCCACGTACCCTTCCGCTCACAGTCTGAGCGCAAGTTTTTTGATTCCACGAAGCAAGTCAGCGCATCTGGAATGTGCGCGAGCAGCGATTGAATGTACCGCGCCCGCGCACAGATTGAGTTTGTACAGCCTCAGCGATAAACGCTGCCAAACAAGTTGTAGCGCGTCGTCGCCGGGATGTTTTGCGCCCACACCAACACCGCCTCGCCGCGCGGCGTAAACGCGATATGGGGCATATCGATCGCTCCTGTGCTACATGGTTATCTCCTTGGATTCTTGCGATCAGTACAGGTACACGGCGCCGGCGCTAGAAACACTGTTGTCGCTCTGATTGCCACCGATGCCGGTAGCGTTGCTAGCCTCGTGCAGCGCACTGACTGCCAAAGTCTGGCCGTCGGCTGAAAGGGCTAGCCCCCAGCTGAAACCGTCGTTGATGCCCGTGTTGCTGGCCTTGACATAGGAGCTTTGACTCCACGCAGAGCCACTACGTGTGAAGACGTAGACAGCACCACTTATTGAAGCGCTGTTATTCGTTTGGTCGCCACCAACCCCTGTGGAGCTACTGGCCTCGCCATAAGCGCCGACAGCCAGAGTGTTGCCGTCAGCCGACAGCGCAATTCTCAAACCAAACGAATCCGATTCACCTGCGTTGCTGGCTTTGATGTGCGCCTGCGGTGTCCAGATCGAGTTGCTGCGCACAAAAATATAAACAGCGCCGCTGCTCGCAAGGTTAGTGTTGGCTTGATTTCCGTTGATACCTGTGGCGTTGCTCGACTCACCAGGCGCACCAACTGCCAAGGTATTGCCATCGGCTGAAAGCGCAACATGTAGTCCAAAATAAGCGTCGGCATTAACACTGCTAGCCTTGATATAAGCCTGATGGCTCCAAGTAACTGCGGTACGAGTGAACAGATAGGCAGCACCACTGGATGGTGCTGTATTGTTGCCCGGGCTGCTGTTAATGCCTGTGGCGTTGCTATCTTCATCATAAGCACCAACAGCAAGTGTGCTGCCATCAGCGGACAGTGCGACACTGTAGCCAAAAGCCATCAAAGACCCTTTGTTGCTTGCCTTGGCATAAGCTTGCTGTGCCCAGCTTGCACCCGTGCGAAAAAAGACATAAACCGCACCTCTGTTGATGCTCAGGTTGTTGGCCTGATCGCCATCAACGCCCGTTGCGCT
Organism: Burkholderiaceae bacterium; assembly: GCA_051649325.1. Lineage (GTDB taxonomy): Bacteria > Pseudomonadota > Gammaproteobacteria > Burkholderiales > Burkholderiaceae_C > JBJOQV01. Next base: position 15,541 of record JBOFGW010000503.1, read on the forward strand.
GCTGTCTTCCTCGGGCGCGCCAACAGCCAAGGTACTACCGTCTGCCGACAAAGCGATATCAGTTCCAAAACGATCATATGTGTCGGTATTGCTGGCTTTGATGTAAGCCTGCTGGCTCCAATTGGCACCGCTGCGAGTGAACACGTAGACCGCACCGCTTTCAAATGCAGTGTTGTTAAACTGGTCACCACCGATGCCGGTGGCGTTGCTGTCTTCCCCGTGGGCGCCAACTGCCAGGGTGTTGCCATCACTGGATAAAGCGACCTTCGAGCCAAAAG
>JBOFGW010000504.1:0-4846 GCA_051649325.1 Burkholderiaceae bacterium
CGGCTGGCAGGCGGCGCGAGTATTGCCGGTTTGGTGTCGCAGGCAGTAGCGCAGTACATTGCCAAACATCAGCTTTACAGGACAACTGATGGACATTGAAAAACTGCAGCATCTGGTGGTGGACGCGCTGGAAGACATCCAGGCGCAAGACATTGCGGTGTTTGACACCACGCGTTTATCCGACATGTTTGAGCGCGTGATCGTCGCCAGCGGCACATCCAACCGGCAAACCCGCGCACTGGCCATGCATGTGCGCGACAAGGTCAAGGCCGCGGGTGAGACGATTCTGTCACTGGAAGGCGAAGACACCGGCGAATGGCTGCTGGTGGACCTTGGCCCGGTGGTGGTCCATATCATGCAGCCGGCCATTCGCGCGTACTACAACCTGGAAGAGTTGTGGGGCGCAACGCCGGTGAACACTAAAAAGCCGGCCAAGAAAGCGGCGCCGCGCAAATCTGCATCTGCGGGCGCGGCATCAAGCAGCGCACCCACCAAGAAAGCAGCCAAGAAAGCGACCAAAGCACCAGCAAAGACCGGAACGGCTACTCCTCGCAAGACCGCAAGCAAAACCGCGCCCAAAACTGCGGCAAAAAAGGCACTCACCAAGCGCGCGGCCAAGAAAACTGCGTGAAGCTGACGCTGATCGCCGTGGGCCACCGCATGCCCGCCTGGGTGGCGCAGGCATTCGGTGATTACGCCAAGCGCTTGCCGGCCGATTGGGCGATTGACCTGAAAGAGCTGCGTCCCGAAACCGCGGCGACGCAAAGCGCACACATCAAGGCGCGTGAGGCGCAGACCATCCGCGCCGCGCTGCCCAAAGATGCAGTGATCATTGGCCTGGATGAGCGCGGCAAAGACCTAAGCACCAGCAGCTTGGCCCAGGCGATCGAGCAGTGGCAGCAACGTGCGCGGCACGCGGTGTTTATCATCGGCGGCGCAGAGGGGCTGGATGATGAGCTCAAGGCGCAGTGCGACGGCCTGCTGCGGCTTTCATCGCTCACGCTGCCGCACATGCTGGTGCGCGTACTGGTGGCCGAGCAGTGGTACCGCGCCTGGTCGATCCTGCACAACCACCCCTATCACCGCGCGTGAAGATCTATCTGGCATCACAAAGCCCGCGCCGGCAGGAATTGCTGCGGCAGCTGGGCGTTGAATTTGAACTGCTGCTCGCCGACCCGCAAGAAGATGCAGAGATACTTGAAGCCGCGCTGCCCGGCGAATCGCCCACCGCCTACGTGCAGCGCGTCACGCGGGCCAAAGCGCACGCCGCGCGCGAGCGCATGCGTCAACGCGGCTTGAGCGCGCGGCCGATTTTGGTGGCAGACACTACCGTCGCGCTTGGCAGAACCATTCTGGGCAAGCCACACAACGCAGCGGAAAACTTGGCGATGCTCCACAAGCTCTCAGGCAAGACGCATCGGGTGCTCACCGCCATTGCTGTCGTATCAGGCCGCCACGTGCAGTCATTCTTGAGCGTTTCGCGCGTGACATTCTGCGCGCTCAACCCACGCGCCGCCAAAGCCTACGCCGCCAGCGGTGAAGGTTGGGACAAAGCCGGTGGCTACGCGATTCAAGGAAAGGCTGGCGCGTTTGTCATGCACATCTCGGGCAGCTACAGCGGCATTGTCGGGCTGCCGCTTGCGCAGACGGCGACGCTACTGAATCTGCACGGTTAAGATCACATCCATGAGCGAAGAAATTCTGGTTCACCACACCGACCACGAAACCCGTGTGGCGGTGGTGGCAAACGGTGCCGTGCAAGAACTGCATATCGAACGCACCAGCGTCGCCGGTTGGGTGGGCAATGTGTATCTGGGCAAAGTGGCGCGCGTGTTGCCGGGCATGCAGTCGGCGTTTATCGACATCGGCCTGGAACGTGCGGCTTTTTTGCACGTGGCCGATATGTGGGAGCACCGCGCCGGCAAACAAAACAACCCGGCCGCGTTGCTGCCGATCGAGCGCCTGCTGTTTGAAGGCCAGCCAGTGATCGCGCAGGTGATCAAAGACCCCATTGGCACCAAAGGCGCGCGGCTCACCACGCACATCAGTCTGGCGGGCCGCACGCTGGTGTATCTGCCGCAGGAAAAACACATCGGCATTTCGCAAAAAATTGGCAACGAGGCGGAGCGCGAAGCACTGCGCAGCCGGCTTGCAGCCGCAACGCCCGCGGATATGACGGGCGGCTTCATCATCCGCACGCTGGCAGAAGACGCGACAGAGGCTGAGCTTGCTTCTGACGTACGCTACTTGCAGGCCACCTGGGCGATGCTGTCCAAACGCGCGGCAACGCAGCCTGCGCCCACGCTGCTGCACAAAGATTTGTCCTTGGCCGAGCGCGTGCTACGCGATATGGCGGGCGAAACCACCGCGCAAATCCGCGTGGACCATCGCGATTTGTGTTCCACCATGCGTGAGTTTGCGGCGCAGTACACGCCCAGCATGCTAGAACGGATCAATTTGTATTCAGAGCCGCGCGGCCTGTTTGACATGCATCATGTGGATGACGAGCTGGCCAAAGCACTGGCGCGCCGCGTGGACTTGAAAAGCGGCGGCTACCTGATCATTGACCAGACCGAAGCGCTGACCACCATCGATGTAAATACCGGCGGCTACGTTGGCTCACGCAACTTTGAAGACACGGTGTTTCGCACCAATCTTGAGGCAGCGCATGTGATCGCGCGCCAGCTGCGGCTGCGCAATCTGGGCGGCATCATCATCCTGGACTTTATTGACATGACCGACGCGGCGCACCGCGATCAGGTGCTCGAAGAGCTGCGGCGCGCGCTGTCGGGTGACCGCGTGCGCACCACTGTCAACGGCTTCACGGCACTGGGTTTGGTGGAGATGACGCGCAAGCGTACGCGCGAATCGCTATCGCATGTGCTGTGCGAGCCCTGCCCCACCTGCGAAGGCCGCGGCGAGGTAAAAACCGCGCAGACCGTGTGCTACGACATTTTGCGTGAGCTTGAGCGCGAGGCGCAGCAGTTCAACCCACGCGAGTTTCGCGTGGTCGCGGCGCAAAGCGTGGTTGACCGGTTTTTGGATGAAGACAGCCAGTATTTGGCACTGCTCACGGAGCGCATTGGCAAACCGATTTCGCTTACCGTAGAAAGCACGTATCCGCAGGAGCGCTATGACATTGTGCTCAGCTGATTGGAGCAAGTAAAAACATGCTCTACGCAATATCCATAAGGGTTTTCAAGCATTTTTGCCTCAAAACCTGCATGGATATTGCGTAATTTGCTTTCAAACCTTGGGTAAACGCCCCATCAAATAGAACTCTTCATTGGGCAGCATGCCCAGCGTGTTCGCCAGCCGGTTACTCATTCCAAAGAAGGCTGCAATCGCGGTGATGTCCCACGCATCTTCGTTTGAAAAGCCGTGTGCGTGCAGCGCCGCGTAATCTGCGTCGCCAATCGCTTGCGAGTTCTGTGACACCTTCATCGCAAAATCCAGCATCGCCGTCTGCCGCGGTGTGATGTCTGCCTTGCGATAGTTGATCGCTATCTGATCGGCTACCAGCGGATTTTTCTCGCGGATGCGCAGCACAGCGCCATGCGCGATCACGCAGTACTGGCACTGGTTCGCCCCGCTCGTAGCCACCACAATCATCTCGCGCTCACCCTTGGTGAGGTTGCCCGGCTTTTCCATCAGCGCATCGTGATACGCGAAGAACGCCCGAAACTCATCCGGCCGTCGCGCGAGCGACAAGAACACGTTGGGAACAAAGCCGGCCTTTTCTTGCACCCCGAGAATGCGCTCTTTCACATCCGCAGGCAGCGTATTGACGTAAGGTGGCGGAAATCTGTTGATAGACTCGGTCACGATGCAGCCTCTGAAAACTGCAGCGCATGCAGCGCCGCATAAACACCACCCTTGGCAAGCAGCTCCTGATGCGACCCGATCTCAGCGATCTTGCCGTGATCAAGCACCACAATCCGGTCTGCATTCTGAATAGTCGATAGCCGATGCGCGATCACTAGTGTGGTGCGCCCCGCCATCAAGCGCTCGATCGACTCTTGCACCAATCGCTCGCTCTCGTTGTCCAGCGCTGAGGTTGCCTCATCAAGAATCAGAATCGGCGCGTCTTTGATAAACGCCCGTGCAATCGCGATGCGCTGGCGTTGGCCGCCGGAAAGGCGCCCACCCTTTTCACCAATCCTGGTGTCTAAGCCGTCAGGCAGCTGCCTGACAAACGATCCTAGATTAGCGGCTTCAACGGCTGACAGAATCGCTTCTTCGCTGGGAGTCGACTTTGAACCATACGCTACGTTCTCGCGAATCGTGTCATCAAACAGCACCACGTCTTGACTGACCATGGAAATTTGTGCGCGTAGACTCGTAAGACTGAGGTCACGAATATCAATCCCGTCCAGCCGAATCCTGCCCGATGTAGGTTCGATAAAACGGGGTAAAAGAGATACGAGCGTGGTCTTTCCACTCCCGGACCTGCCGACAAAAGCGATCTTCTCTCCTGCTGCAATGTGCATCGATACTCCGGCCAGCGCGTTCTGCTCCGTGGCTTCGTAGTACTTGTGAACATCTTCAAGAGTAATCTCTCCTGCTGCGGCATCTAAATGCTTTAGACCAGCGTCCAACTCGGGTTCATGGTCCAAAAAGCGAAAGACATTTTCTGCCGCCGCCTGCATTCGAGCATATGGTCCATTTAAATTAGCGAGCTGCTTAAGGGGGGCAAGCATTTGCAGCATTGCCGTAACAAATGATGCGAATCCCCCAACCGTCATATTGCGGCTACTTTCCACCCCAGCGGCCTGAGTCAAAGCAATCGCTACAACGATGGCGACCCCTACAGAGGCAATGATCTGCGTAGTTGGCACAGTTGCAG
>JBOFGW010000505.1:0-5673 GCA_051649325.1 Burkholderiaceae bacterium
TGAGTTATGCCTACTTCTTTGGTGAAGAAGGTTCGGCCACATTGACTGCGCTGACCAACCCCGGCGGCGCACCGACCACGTTATCGGTCAAGTCCAAACTAGCACCGTCGTTGCAATTGGGTGGCCAGTACGCCATCAACAGCAAATGGTTTGTCGATGTCAACGTGATGAAGACGTGGTTGAAGACAACGGCCACGCTCTCTACCGGTCAGAAGATTGATACCAAACTTGATCCACTGTCAGTTGATCTGTGGGTCGGCTACCGCTTCTAGCTCTAGCTAAAGGCGTTCTGCAAGCAAAGAGCCCACGCGGGCTCTTTGTGTTTTGTGCTTACTTAAATCGCAGCTTCATCGCCAGAATAAAACCAGACAGCAACAGGGTAATCGCATTGGCAATGACAACCGGCCATGACTGGATGAGCACGCCGTAGGTCAACCAAAGGGCGATGCCTACGGTGAACGTTGCATACATCGGCAGGGAGATGGCGCGGGTATTGCGGCTGCGGATGATCTGAAGCGCCTGAGGCACAAAGGAAATGGTGGTGCAAAATGCGGCGCAATAGCCCAGGAGTTCATTTGTATTCATGCTGCGCATTATCGCCTTGCGCGAGAGCGCTGACATGAACGTGCCCATTAGGAAGTCTGCGCCGCTGCATGTGCAAGCATGCATGCGCGATTGGTTGGAACATTGAGAACGCGAAGCGCTTTCACCAATCGCACAAGAAGTAGTGACGATTCTGCTGCAAGAGTTGCCATCCATCGATACCGGCGAAATTACCGACAAGGGCTACATCAATCAGCAAGCGGTGCACAAATATCTGCAGGGCTGGTTGAATGTTTTGCATGCGTGGATGCATCGTTGATGTGCATTGATGCATGACCGCGCTATGCCGGTGCATGGTCTTTGAGCTTTTGCGCGCATTGATTGCGAACAATGCATAAGTATGAGAATCCAGTTTGAATAGAACCGCCATGCTGACACAGCGTTGTCAGCATGACAGCTCAAAACCACGCTCGCAGACGGCGGGGTTCATCACACGCGCGTTGCAACTGTGGCATAGTGTTTACCCGCAGAATAGTAAAAACACTCTCCTCACAAGGTACTACCTATGTTGCAGCTCTTCGTGTTGCGCCCGCACACATTACCGCGGGCGGTTTTAATGGTTTCTCTTGTCACGCTTGTTGCGGCCTGTGGTCAGGGCGGCGCGCAAGGGCAGGGTGGACCAGGCGGCCCGCCGCCCGTATCCGTGGCACCCGTAGCGCAGCGCGTGGTCCAGGAGTTTGACGAATTCACCGCGCGGCTTGAAGCGACAGAGACCGTGGATGTGCGCTCGCGCGTTTCTGGAACACTGGAGCGCGTGCATTTCCGCGAAGGGCAGCGCGTCAAGAAAGGCGATGTGCTGTTTACCGTGGATGCAAGACCCTTTAGCGCAGAGGCTGCGCGTTTGCAGGCGCAGCTGGCCGCAGCGCAGACGCAGGCAGACTTAAGCAAAAGTGAGGTCACGCGTGCAGAAAAACTCCTGCCGCTGCAAGCCATTTCTCAGCAAGAACTTGACCAGCTCAAAGCCACCGCACGCAATGGTGAGGCCAGCGTCAAAGCGGCGCAGGCAGCACTGCAGTCAGCGCAGCTTAATCTCGGCTACACCCGCATCACCGCGCCGATCAGCGGGCGGATTTCGCGCGCCAATGTGACCGCAGGCAACCTTGTGGGCGTGAGCGAGCCGGTGCTCACTACGATTGTGTCCACCGATCGCGTGTATGCCTATTTTGATGCGAGCGAAGCGGTTTATCTCAGATATGCACGTGCCACCCGTGAAGGCACGCGCGCGTCGTCGCGCGAAACGGCCAACCCAGTGATGATGGGTTTGTCTAATGAGGAAGGGTTTCCACATCAAGGCAAAATGGATTTTGTCGACAACCGCTTAAACCCCGCCACCGGCAGCATGCGCGGCCGCGCAGTGTTTGACAATAAAGACGATCTCTATACACCCGGCCTGTTTGCACGGCTCAAGCTGGTAGGTAGCGGCAGCTACCAGGCCACGCTGGTGCCGGACCGCGCGATATCCACCGACCAAACGCGCAAGGTCGTGATGGTGGTGGGCGCCAACAATATTGTTGAGCCACGCGAAGTCAAGACCGGTGTGGTGATAGACGGCATGCGTGTGGTCACTGGAGTCAAGGCTGGCGAGAACATCATTGTCGATGGTTTGCAGCGTGCCTTTCCGGGCGCGCCTGTAACGCCGCAAGTGTTGAAAGTTGACGACAAGGGCATGCCCATCATTGCCCCGCCGCCGCCGCAAGGCGGCGCGCCGGAAAAGCAAGACGATAAGAAACCTGCTGACAAGCCAGCTGATAAGAAGCAGGGCTAAGCAATGGATATTTCACGCTTTTTTATCGACAGGCCGCGCTTTGCCGCCGTTTTATCCATCTTTATCTTTTTGATCGGCGCGCTATCGATTTTCCGCCTGCCGGTGTCCGAGTATCCAGAAGTTGCGCCGCCGCAGATCGTGGTGCGTGCGCAGTTTCCCGGTGCCAATCCGCGTGTGATCTCAGAGACGGTTGCTACGCCGCTGGAAGAGCAAATCAATGGCATCGAGAACCTGTTGTACTTTGAAAGCCAAGCAACCGGCGACGGTGCGATGACATTGACCGTTACCTTCAAGATTGGCACAGATCCTGAAGCTGCGGAAACCGCAGTGCAAAACCGTGTGAATCGCGCCTTACCGCGTTTGCCGGAGATCGTGCGCCAAATCGGGGTCACAACGGAAAAGCAGTCTTCCAACCTGACGATGGTTGTGCATCTGGTCAGCCCGGACAATAGCCGCGATGCGCTGTACCTGCGCAACTACGGGCAGTTGCAGGTGCGGGATGATCTACTGCGCATTTCCGGCATGGGCAGTGTGCTGATGTTTGGCGCAGGTGATTACGCCATGCGCGTATGGCTCGATCCACAAAAACTCGCGGCGCGCAATATGACTGCAGGCGAAGTGGTTAGCGCAATCCGTGAACAAAATGCGCAGGTTGCCGCCGGTGTCGTGGGTGCGCCGCCTTCGCCTAAAGGAACGGACTTTCAACTGGCGATCAACACGCAGGGCCGCCTCACTACTGAGGAGGAGTTTGCCGACATCATTGTGCGAACCGATCCGGCAAGCGGCGCGCTGGTGAAGATCAAGGATGTAGGCCGCGTGGAGATGAGCGGCAATACCTACGCGCTGCGCAGCCTGCTCAACAACAAAGAAGCGGCTGCGATTGCGGTCTTTCAGGCACCCGGCAGCAATGCGCTGGCGCTGTCAAACGATGTACGTAAGGCGATGGAGCGGATCAAGCCAAACTTTCCGCCCGGCGTGGACTACAGCATCGTGTATGACCCCACTCGCTTTGTGCAGACCTCGATTGAAAAGGTGATTGTCACCTTGATCGAAGCGGTGCTGCTGGTTGTATTGGTGGTGATTGTTTTCTTGCAGACTTGGCGCGCGTCGATCATTCCGCTACTTGCTGTGCCAATCTCTGTAGTGGGCACATTTTCAGTGCTGCTGGCGCTAGGCTTTTCTATCAACACACTCACGCTGTTTGGTTTGGTGCTCGCTATCGGTATTGTGGTGGACGACGCGATCGTGGTGGTGGAAAACGTTGAACGCAATATCGAAAACGGTTTAACCCCGCATGACGCCACCGTCAGAGCCATGCAGGAGGTCAGCGGCCCGATCATTGCGATTGCGCTGGTGCTGTGCGCGGTATTTGTGCCGCTGGCGTTCGTACCGGGCTTGTCTGGCCAGTTTTACAAGCAGTTTGCGGTGACGATTGCGATTTCTACTGTGATCTCCGCATTCAACTCGCTTACCCTGTCACCGGCATTGGCTGCCATGTTGCTGCGCCCGCATGATGCACCGAAAGATGTGATCACGCGTGGCATGGACAAGGTGTTTGGCGGATTCTTCAACTGGTTTAACCGCTTCTTTCGCAAGTCCAGTAACGCGTACGGCAGGGGCGTCACAAGTATTTTGCATCGCAAGTCGCTCGCGATGATCGTGTACGCGGTGCTCTTGGGACTGACTGCGCTGCTCTTCACGCGCGTGCCGGCGGGCTTTGTGCCTGCGCCGGACAAGCAGTATCTGGTCGGTATTGCGCAGTTGCCGGCAGGCGCGTCTTTGGACCGCACAGAAGAAGTGATCCGCCGCATGAGCGAAATTGCGCTCAAGGTGCCGGGGATTGTGGATTCGGTGGCGTTTCCGGGTCTTTCAATTGCCGGATTTTCGGCGGCGCCCAACGAAGGGATTGTGTTCTTCGGTCTGGAAGATTTTGAAAAGCGAACCTCGCCCGATAAAAGCAAGAACGCGATTCTCGGGCAAGTCAATGGCGCGATCCAGCAGATTCAAGGTGCGCGCATGTTTGTCGTGCCGCCGCCGGCGGTGGATGGCCTTGGCAATGCAGGCGGCTTTAAGTTGCAGGTGCAGGACCGCAGCGGGCAGGGCGAGCAGGCGCTGTTTGGCGCGGTATGGGGCACCTTGGGGCAGATTTACGGCAATCCAAAGTCAAGTGTTGGCACGCCGTTTTCTACCTATGACATCAACGTGCCGCAACTGCTTGCCAACGTGGACCGCACGCGCGCCAAGCAGATGGGTGTGCCGCTCGGTGAAATTTACGACACGCTGCAGATCAACTTAGGCTCGCTCTATGTGAATGACTTCACGCGCTTTGGCAAAACCTATCAAGTGATTGTGCAGGCGGATGCGCAGTTCAGATCAGATGCGCAGTCAATCACGGCGCTCAAGACGCGCAATGGGCGTGGTGAGATGGTGCCTTTGGGTGCGCTCATGAGTGTTGAGCCCACCTTTGGGCCTACGCGCGTGACCCGTTACAACGGCTATCCGTCGGCAGACATTAACGGTGCGCCCAATCCTGGTTTTTCATCCGGCCAGGCCGAAGGCGAGATTGAACAGTTGCTCACGCAACTGCCGCGCGGCATGAGCTATGAGTGGACCGAGCTGTCTTACCAAGATCGGCTCACGCGCGACGTGGCCGTGCCGGGCACAAACATCAAGATTCCCACGCTGGCTGCGGTGCTTGCCCTGTCTGTGATTCTGGTGATTCTGGTGCTTGCAGCGCAGTATGAGAGCTGGAGCCTGCCGCTGGCCATTATCATGATTGTGCCGATGTGTATTTTGTCGGCGCTGTTTGGTGTGTGGTTATCGAGCTTTCCGCCGTTCATGCAGCCGGGCGATCTGAATATATTCACGCAGGTGGCGCTGGTGGTGTTAGTGGGGCTGGCGTGCAAGAACGCGATTCTGATTGTCGAGTTTGCCAAAGAGCTGGAAGAGCGCGGCAAAAGCACGCTGGATGCGGTGATTGAGGCGTGCCGTCTGCGTCTGCGGCCGATTCTGATGACTTCTATCGCGTTTTGCGCCGGCGTAATTCCGCTGATTTTGGGCAGCGGCGCGGGCAGTGAGATGCGCCGTGCCATGGGTATTGCGGTGTTTTCCGGCATGGTGGGTGTGACGATGTTTGGCATCTTCCTGACACCGGTGTTTTTCATGCTGCTGCGCAAGAGCACAGAGAACCGCCGCGCCAAGGCCGCCAAGCTGCGCGCAGAAGTCGACGCAGCCGCGCATCCCTACCATCCCGGAGAGAATGGCACCGCGCCAGCAGCCAAAGGAGGCGCAGAATGAACGCGCCT
>JBOFGW010000506.1:0-5750 GCA_051649325.1 Burkholderiaceae bacterium
TTGGTAAACAGCTTGCTGGCCTCTTTGGCGATCTGCTCGTCTACTGCGCCAAGGAAAGTTGGCAGCGCTTCGAGAATCGTCACCTCAGCGCCCAAGCGCCGCCAGACGCTTCCCATCTCCAGCCCAATCACACCTGCGCCGATCAGGCCAAGCTTTTTGGGCACCTCTGGAATACGCAACGCACCGTCGTTGGAAAGAATCTTGTCTTCATCAAACGCTGCGCCGGGCAATGCGCGCGGAATAGAACCTGTTGCGATGATGATGTGCTTGCCGATGATGTTCTCTGGCTTGTCGCCCGTCACCGCGATTTCGTAGCCGCCTTCCGCCACTTTGGCGAATGAGCCGCGGCCATGAAAGAACGTGACTTTGTTTTTCTTGAACAAAAACAAAATGCCGCTGTTGTTCTGTTCTACTACCTGATCTTTGCGCTTGAGCATTTGCGGTAGGTTCAAGCTCATGCTTTTCACATCAATACCGTGCTCGGCAAAACTATGGCCTGCGTGCTCGTAGTGCTCTGAGCTTTGCAGCAGCGCTTTGGAGGGAATGCAGCCTACATTGGTGCAGGTGCCGCCCGGTGCCGGGCCACCCTTGGCGTTTTTCCAATCATCAATACATGCCGTACTAAAACCCAGCTGCGCAGCACGAATCGCTGCGATGTATCCGCCGGGGCCGCCGCCGATCACGACGACGTCAAAATTTTTGGTCATTTACTTTTCCTTAAGGGGACAGGCTCGCCTGACCCACGCACAAATAAAAGGCTTGCGCCGCTGAGTGCGGCTTGTACTGTGCTGCGCTGGGATGTTTCGGTGATGTCGCACACCATGGTTTGATCGGCAACCTCGCAGACCATGCCATTGCACAGGCTCTGACCGGGAAAAACCATTCCGCACAGCAGCCGGTCAACCGCCACCGGAGTGAGCAGGCCTTCGCGTTTGGGGCCACTTGCACCGATCGTAAACAAAGCCCGACCCGACCCTTCGCTGCGTATTTCGAGAACGACTTTTCCAGTCTTGTCAGAGTAGCTGCCCGCGGGCACCTGGGATGCTTCGCAATCCAGTGCATAGGCCGCGAGCGCCACGGCCAAGGCAAGAAAAACACCCGCTTTCATTACAGATCAAGCAGCAACCGCGCAGGGTCTTCGAGCGCTTCTTTCATTGCCACAAGTCCAAGAACTGCTTCGCGGCCGTCAATAATGCGGTGGTCATAGCTCATCGCTAGATAGTTCATCGGGCGGATAACGATCTGCCCGTTTTCCACCACGGCACGATCTTTGGTTGCATGCACGCCAAGAATTGCTGACTGTGGCGGGTTGATGATGGGGGTAGAAAGCATGGAGCCGAAAACGCCGCCGTTGGAAATAGAAAACGTACCACCGGTAAGTTCTTCAAGACTCAGTTTGCCGTCTTTGGCTTTAGTACCGAACTCAGCGATCTTTTTTTCAATCTCAGCGATACTCATCTGGTCTGCATTGCGCAAAATCGGTACGACGAGGCCGCGCGGGCTGCCCACGGCGATGCCGATATCAAAGTAGCCATGGTACACGATGTCATTGCCATCTACGCTGGCGTTGATTACCGGGTACTTCTTCAGTGCATGCACCGCCGCCTTGACAAAGAAACTCATGAAACCGAGCTTCACACCATGCTCTTTCTCAAACTTTTCTTTGTAGGTATTGCGCAAATCCATCACCGGCTTCATGTTCACTTCATTGAAGGTGGTGAGGATGGCATTGGTGGATTGGCTTTGTAGCAAGCGTTCGGCCACACGCGCGCGCAGGCGGCTCATGGGTACGCGCTGCTCCGGCCGCCCTTCGGTAATGCCGGCGTAGCTGATCGGCGCGGCAATTGGCTGCAACGCTGCGCCAGAGGACACAACAACATTCACAGCCTGTACAGCAGTAGCGGCTGGCTTGGGCGCTGCGGCGGCAGCGAGTGCATCGCCCTTAGTGATGCGACCATCTTTGCCGGTGCCGGCCACGCTAGCAGGATTCACGCCGGTGTCTGCCATGATTTTGGCTGCAGCAGGCATTGCCACGGGCGCTGCGGCGCTGGCTGCGGGCTCAGAAGCCACAGGTGCTGGGGCCGGCACCGCATAGGGTGCAGATGCGGCTGCTGGCGCAGCAGCGGCCTTACCATCGGTGTCAATAGTGGCGATGACCTCGTTAGCCGCAACCGTGCTGCCGTCACCCTTAACGATCTTAGAGATCACGCCGGCGGCCGGCGCAGGCACTTCAAGCACCACTTTGTCGGTTTCAATCTCAATCAGGATTTCATCGATCTTGACGGCTTCGCCGGCTTTTTTCTTCCAAGTGAGCAGTGTGGCTTCGGCTACTGATTCGGATAACTGCGGAACTTTGACTTCTACGTTAGACATTTTTATAAGACCTTTTGGTTGAGCGTCTAGCGTCGAGAGTTGAGCGTATCCAAACGCTAGACCTCAAACGCTTGACGCTGGACGCATTTCTATTTGGTTTGAACAAATCCTTTGACCTTGGCAAATGCCGTGTCGATCAAGGCTTTTTGCTGTTCAATGTGCTTGCTGGCATAACCGACTGCGGGCGATGCAGACGCCGGGCGACCTGCGTAAGCAAGCTTTTGGCCCTCGGTCATGTTCTCCAGAATATGGTGCTGCACAAAGAACCAATAACCCTGGTTCTGCGGCTCGTCTTGCACCCATATGATTTCAGTTGCCTTGGCGTACAGGTCAAGCTCTTCCTTGAACGCTTTGTGCGGAAACGGATAGAGCTGTTCAACCCGGATAATCGCAACGTCATCGCTGCCACGCTCTTTGCGCGCGTTCACCAAGTCGTAGTAAACCTTGCCGGAACAGGCGATCACGCGCTTGACCTTCTCAGGCTTGATCGCAGTATCCACCTCACCAATCACGGTCTGGAAGTGCCCTTTGGACAGTGCAGACAGCGGCGAGCCCGCATCTTTGTTGCGCAGCAGGCTCTTAGGCGTGAGGATCACCAGCGGCTTACGGAACAGGCGGATCATCTGGCGGCGCAGCACATGAAAGATCTGCGCGGCGTTGGTGGGCTGCACCACTTGCATGTTGTTCTCTGCGCACAGCTGCAAAAAGCGCTCCGGCCGCGCGGAGGAATGCTCCGGCCCCTGCCCTTCATAGCCGTGCGGCAACATCATCACGAGGCCCGACACGCGGCCCCACTTGACTTCGCCGCTGCTGATGAATTGGTCAATCACGACCTGCGCACCATTCACAAAGTCACCAAACTGCGCTTCCCAGCACACCAGGGCGTTGGGCTCTGCGCTAGAGTAGCCGTACTCAAATGCCAGCACGGCTTCTTCGGACAGCACCGAATCAATCACCAGGAAAGGCGCCTGCCCTTCCGCAACGTTTTGCAGCGGAATGTAGCTGCCCGCGTCCCATTTTTCACGGTTCTGGTCGTGCAATACAGCATGACGATGTGTGAACGTGCCGCGGCCAGAATCCTGCCCAGTAATGCGCACCGGATAACCGCTGGCTACGAGTGACGCAAATGCCAAATGCTCGCCCATGCCCCAATCCAGATTCATTTCACCGCGCGACATGGCGCGCCGGTCGGCCAGCACTTTTTCAACCAGCGGATGTACTTTGAAGGTTTCAGGCACTGTCGTGATGCGCTCACCCAGCCGCTTCAGTTCTGCTACCGGTACCGCGGTGTCGGCCGTATCAGTCCATTTACGGTTGAGAAACGGCGTCCAGTCAACTGCATACTTGCCTTTGAAGTTGGTCAGCACCATGTCTTCGGTGTGCCGGCCGGCGTCCATGGCGGCGCGGTATTCAGCCACCATTTTGTCGCCATCGCCCACTGCGATTGCGCCTTGCGTTTCCAGCTTGTCCGCGTACAACTTGCGGGTGCCGGGGTGCGCGCCAATCTTCTTGTACATCAGCGGCTGCGTGAGCGCGGGTGTGTCCTGCTCGTTGTGGCCCAGCTTGCGGAAGCAGATGATGTCCAGCACGATGTCTTTGCCAAACTCGGCGCGGTAGTCCACTGCCATCTGAGTGGCAAACACCACGGCTTCTGGGTCGTCACCATTCACGTGCAGCACCGGCGCTTCGATCATCTTGACCACATCGGAGCAGTACAGCGTGGAGCGTGAATCGCGCGGATCGCTGGTGGTAAAGCCGATCTGGTTGTTGATGACGATATGCAACGTGCCGCCGGTTTTATAGCCGCGCGTCTGTGCAAGGTTGAGTGTTTCCATCACCACGCCTTGGCCGGCAAATGCTGCGTCGCCATGCACCAGAATCGGCAGCACTTGCTTGCGCTGCGTATCGCCACGGCGGTCTTGCCGCGCGCGCACGCTGCCTTCGACCACCGGATTCACAATCTCTAGATGCGAAGGATTGAACGCCAAGCTCAGGTGCACCGGGCCGCCAGGCGTAGACACGTCGCTGGAAAAACCTTTGTGATACTTCACGTCGCCGGCAGACAAGCCGTCGTCGTAGGCCTTGCCTTCAAACTCGGCAAACAAATCTTTCGGCATCTTGCCCAGCGTATTCACCAGCACATTCAAGCGGCCGCGATGCGCCATGCCGATCACAATCTCTTGCACGCCTTTTTCGCCGGAGCGCTGAATCACTTCGTCCATCGCCGCAATGAAGCTTTCACCACCTTCGAGTGAAAACCGCTTTTGGCCGACATACTTGGTGTGCAAATAGCGCTCCAGCCCTTCGGCTGCGGTGAGCTGCTCAAGAATCGCGCGCTGCTTGTCTTTGCTGTAGTTGGGATTGGTGCGCGTGCTCTCCAGGCGCTGCTGCAGCCAGCGCTTTTGCACCGGGTCAGAGATATACATGAACTCCGCGCCGATGGTGCCGCAATAGGTTTCGCGCAGCGCGGCGACGATTTCGCGCAGCGTCATGTGCTCGGCCTTGGAGAAATACGTGTTGGCGGCCGAGAACGTCATGTCCATGTCCGCCTCGGTCAAATCGTAGAAGGCAGGTTCCAGCTCGGGAATTTTCGGGCGTTCTTGCCGCTTGAGCGGATCGAGGTCGGCCCATTGGCCACCCAGAAACCGGTACGCCGCAATCAAGGACTGCACGTGCACCTGCTTGCGCGCAATCGACAAATCGCTTTCTGCGACCTTGGGCACGAAGGCATTGGCCTTAGCACGCTGCGCAAACGATTCGATCACCGGAGCGTGCGGCTGGTCACGCGTGGTGGTGCTGCCATCGGCCGCCGCTACATGCTGCATGCGGTCAAAGTATTCGCGCCAATTGTCTGGCACGCTGCCGGGGTTATTGAGGTATGCCTCGTACAGTTCTTCTACATACGGCGCATTGCCGCCGAACAGATACGAGTTCTGCTGGAACGCTTGCATCATGGCGCTTCACCTTTAAGGACGTTTCGTCCGTTGGATGCGGTTAAGGAAAACCTCCGCGACACGGCTTTACCGAATAGCGGACTGCTGATCAAAGAGCGAGTTGACCTTCACAGTATAGAAGAGCTTGCCGCGAAATTGCGACATGGGCGTGACGCGCTGCGCAAATTTTGACCGGAACTCACAGTGCCCTACGCAATATCCATGCGCCTTTTCAGGCAAAAATGGCTGAAAACCCCTATGGATATTGCGTACTCATATTATTTAAGCGCCTTGGCGGCAACCCAAACACAGGCCGCAGCGTTACATCGCGTAAAGTGCTACGCAGGTTATCTTGCATCGCCCCGCAACATTCATGGATCACGTAGATTGCATCGTCATTGGCGCAGGTGTAGTGGGCTTAGCAGTGGCGCGCGCGCTCGCACT
>JBOFGW010000507.1:0-5226 GCA_051649325.1 Burkholderiaceae bacterium
AATATCCATGCGCTTTTCCAGTCAAAAATGCTTCAAAAATCGCATGAATATTGCGTAGAGCACTGAAATTTTGCACTTAACATCACTGAAAGAATCGACGCCCAATCCTGATGTCTGAAGTCAACTTCGCCAGTTTCAATCTCGATCCCCGCATCCAGCGCGCGCTGGATGAAAAGGGCTATGTCACGCCCACACCAATTCAGGCGCAGGCGATTCCGCATGTGCTTAAGGGCATTGATGTGATGGGCGCGGCGCAGACGGGTACGGGCAAGACTGCAGCGTTCACGCTGCCGATTTTGCAGCGCATGTTGCCGTTTGAAACTGCAAGCCCTTCGCCGGCGCGCCACCCGGTGCGTGCCTTGATGCTCGCGCCGACGCGCGAACTGGCCGATCAGATTGCGGTGAACGTGGCGCAGTACGCGCAGCACACGCAGCTGAAGAGTGCCTGCGTGTTTGGCGGTGTGGACATGAAGCCGCAAACCGCGCTGCTGCGCGCCGGCGTGGAAATTTTGATTGCTACGCCGGGCCGCTTGCTCGACCACATTGAAAGCAAAAACACCAATCTTTCAAACGTTAGCGTGCTGGTGCTGGACGAAGCCGACCGTATGCTGGACATGGGTTTTTTGCCCGACCTGCAGCGCATCGTGAACCTGTGCCCCAAGACGCGGCAAACGCTGCTGTTTTCCGCCACGTTCTCGCCCGAGATTCGCCGCTTGGCCGAGTCTTTCCAGCGCGATCCAGTCACGGTCGAAGTCGCGCGCCGCAACGCCACGGCAGACAACGTCACGCAACAAGCCTACAGCGTCAAGTCAGACGACAAGCGCGCGCTACTCGTGGAACTGCTGCAAGCCGAAGAGCCGCGCCAGGTGCTGGTGTTTTCCAACAGCAAGCTGGAAACCGGCCGCCTCGCGCGCTTTTTGGTGCGTGAAGGCTTCAAGGCCGATGCGATTCACGGCGACAAAAGCCAGAACGAACGGCTCGCCGCGCTGGCGGCATTCAAAGCCGGTGAGTGTGAAGTGCTGGTGGCTACCGATGTGGCCGCGCGCGGGCTGGACATTGCCGAGCTGCCGTGCGTGATTAACTTTGATGTCCCATACAACGCAGAAGATTACGTACACCGCATCGGCCGCACCGGCCGCGCCGGTGCCAGCGGCCGCACCATCATGCTGGTGAGCGATGATCAAACCCGCGCGATGGCGGATATTGAAAAGCTCATCAAGAAAAAGTTTGAATTGATCGACTGGGCGCCGCAAAGTAGCAGCCCAGGGCGCGAGCGCCGCCGCCGCGAGCATGTGGACCATGACACGCGCACCGCAGTACCGGTAGTAGGCAAGGCGTTTCGCCCGAGCATTGATCCGTTCTTTTCCAAACCCTACGAAGAAAAGCCGGCAGATGCGGATGCCAATGCCGCAGCACCTGCGCCGGCACCTGCGCGCAATAGCTGGCTGACGCGGCCAAAACGCCCTGTGCCTGCGTTGCTGGGTGGCGGCAAGTCCTGAGCGAATAGCCATTCCAGTCCGTTCGCGTTGAGCCTGTCGAAACGCATTTGCTAACGTCGAATCAAATCAAACGCTTCCAAATGGGCTTCGACAGGCTCAGCCCGAACGGAGGGCTTGATCTGCGTTTCCTTAAATCCATAACGTCACAGCGATAGCGCAAAGCGCTGTGCCCAGCGTGCTATAGCTTCTTGCAAGAACTGCTGCACATTTACCGCGCTAAACGGTGTAAATCCCAAATGCGTCCATGCTTGCGCTAATTGCGGTAGCGGATTTTGCATATCGGCCGCAGGCGCGAGCGTTTGCTTAGACAGCTTGTCGCCCGCTTCATCCACCATCACCGGCACATGCATGTAGCGCGGTGTGGGCAGTTTGAGGTGCTGCTGCAAATAAATCTGCCGCGCTGTGAGCGGATGCAGGTCTGCGCCGCGCACGACATCTGTAATGCGCAGCGCGGCGTCGTCCACCACACTCGCTAAGTGGTAGCTTGCGCTGCCGTCCGCGCGTGCAATAACAAAGTCGCCGCATTCGCGCGCCAGATCTTGCGTGCAAGCGCCCAGCCAGCGGTCTTCAAACTGGATGCGCGCTTTATCTACACGTAAGCGCCAGCTGCGCGCTTCTCCAATGCGCTTGGCAGTTCTGCAGGTTCCGGGATACACCGGCTCGCCACTCGCGCCAAGCGGGGGATGAAGCGCTGCGATGCTGGCACGTGAGCATGCACAAGGAAAAACCTGCTGCCTTTCCTGCAGGGCGCGCAGCGCGGTCGTATGGGCAGCGTGATTGTTGCTCTGAAGCATCACTTCACCATCGTGAAACAGGCCAAACGCTGCAAGTTGTCGTTCGATCAACTGCGCATATTCAGGCCGGCAACGCTCGGCATCAATGTCTTCAATGCGTACCAACCAAAGCCCAAAATGTGCCCGCGCGTCAAGCCAACTTGCCAGAGCGGCAACAATTGAGCCTAAATGCAGCGGGCCAGTTGACGATGGTGCAAACCGGCCGGCATATCGCTGGGGGTTTCTCGGCGCAGACGCGTGGCTGTTCATGTCCCGAAAGCTGACTTAAATTCGTTATCGTCCTACATGCTCCACACCACATCCTGCTGGGCGCGGCGCCACTTGCTTGCTAACCTGCGAGTGGAAGAAAAAAATGTTTAATTCTCAGCGCAGTCTACCCAACACCACGCGCACGTTGCGCGGTCGTGCAAAGCCTTCTGCAGGCGCGCGCGCGATTGAGTTCGACCTGCTCAAAGACAGCTGGCGCGGGTCGATCTATGGCTGCGCGGTTTCACTCATTGCGTTGGTGCCGCTGGTGTTGCTGTCCCACCAATTTGGCTTGCCGCTGCAATGGGCGATGGTGGCCGGTGTTGCGCTTGCCGTGGTTGTACGCACGGCATTGTGGCCTTCTGTTCGCGAGCATGCGTTTAGCGAACAATCGCACACCAGTTGGACGCGTGTTCTCTGCCTGCTGGCACTGGCAGAAGGGCTGTGCTGGGGCGTGCTACTTGCGCTGACTCCGGCCAACGCTTCGCCGTACCCGCTGATGGGCTTGGGCATTGCCATCGGCTTGATCGGTGTAGGCATTATGTCTTTTGGTGCCATCAAAGTCGCTTGGCTGGCCTATGCGCTACCCATCGTGGCAGGGCAGGCCTACGCAGTGTTGGTGGTGCCTGCTGCGCACCAGCGTGCGGTCATTGCTGTGCTGGTGAGCGGTCTGGCGATGATTGGCGTTGTGTACTGGCGCTACAACCGTACCGTGCTTGAAAACCGCATCCGCTCCAGCGAACGCGATCAATTACTGTCGCAGCAGATTGCGCTGTTTGAATCGCTTACCACTGGCGTAGTTTTGACGCGCAACCGGTTGATTGTGGATTGCAATGCTGCGTTTGAAGAAATCACCGGTTACAGCCGCGAGCGTTTGATCGGCAATTCGCCGCGCATGCTGATTTTGAGCGATGAAGCCTACGAGCGCACCATCAATATTCATACGCGCGTGGCCGAGGGGCAGGTGTACCGCGGCATTGAGCAGCGCCGCCGCGCAGACGGCCGCTTGATCGAGGTTGAGGTATCCATGCGGGCGATCGACCCCGGCCGGCCCGATGCAGCAGTCGTGATTACCTACACCGATCTGACGCAGCAAATGATTGCGCAGCGCCAGCTGGCCGAAGGTCAAGCGCGGCTGGATTTGGCCTTCTCTGCGCTGGATGCCGGCGTGTGGGAAGAAGATTTGCGCACTGGCCGGCACACGTTTTCGCCGCAGTTCAAACGGATTGTGGGCTTGGAGGGCGGCGCACCGCTGACCGAATTTCCGCTCGCGGCGCATCTGCATCCTGAAGACCGCGACACCACGCTGTGGGCCGACCAGCAGCAAACACTCTACGGCCATCCACTGTCGGTCGTGTGCCGCTTGCGGCGTTTGGACGGCACCTACGTGTGGACGCACTTGCAAGGTGTGCGCGGTGCGGATTCGAAGGGTCAGCCGGTACGCATCGTGCGCACCATCACCGATGTCTCTGCGCAAAAAGAGCGTGAAGTGCAGGTGATGAAAGCCTATCGCGAGCAAAAGCTGATTTTTGATCTGGCTGGCGAGGCCATTGTGTTCGTGACCGGTGCAAATGTCGATCGCTGTAACGCCGCGTTTGCGCGCATGCTGGGTGCATCGCTGGAGCGCGTCATTGGCTCCGATATCCACGAGTGGATTGGGATTGAAATCGCCTGGGAGCGGGTGATTGCCGCCGCGCAAGAAGCCGCGCGCAAAGGCGATGGCAACAGTTCCTTTGAACTGACGCTGCGCACCGGCAGTGGCGATGCGTTGTGGACGCAGCTTACCGCGCGCGTGACCGACGTAACGCGTGCGCAGATGATCTGCGTGTTCACCGACATTACCGAGCGCAAACGCTCGGAGCAGCAGCACGCGTACGACGCCAACCACGATTCGCTCACGCGCCTGCCCAACCGGCGCTTCTTGTCGCAGCGCTTGGCGGCGGCGCTGGCGCAAGCGCGCCAGAACAACCGCGTGGTGGGCGTGCTGCTGTTGGACTTGGACGGCTTCAAGGCTGTGAACGACACGCACGGCCACGCAGCCGGCGACTCACTGCTCAAGCAAGTGGCGGTGCGCTTGACCTCTGTGGCACGCGACAACGACACGGTGGCGCGCCTGGGCGGTGATGAGTTTGTGGTGCTGGCCACCGACATCGCCAGCTCGCAAAGCCTGCGCCTGATCGCAGAGAAAATCGTGCGCGCGGTGGCGCTACCGATTTCATTGCCCAATGGCGATGTGACGGTGCACGCTTCTGTGGGCGTGGCGATGGATCCCTTCTGCGGCCACGACGGCTCTGAGCTGCTGGCCGCGGCCGATGCCGCGATGTACCGCGCCAAGCAAGCCGGCAAAAACCGTTACGTGATCGCAGAGCCGCTGCCGGAGCAGCGCACCGCATTTGCCAGAGCGTTTGCGCCAGACGGCAACGTAATTCCGCTGTCGCGCGAGCCGAATCGGGGCGTTTAAAAGCAGACTACGCAATATCCATGCGCTTTTTCAGGCAAAAATGGCTGAAAAAGCGCATGGTTATTGCGTAGCCTTACTTCAAATCCCCTCTCCCTCCCAGGGAGAGGGTTAGGGTGAGGGTCGAATGCACGCGCCCAGATGTTTCCCAGTAACGCGCTGGGTTAAGGAGCAAGAGTTCCTCGTCAACAAAGCTCTATCTGAACTGCTACACCTCACCCTCACCCTG
>JBOFGW010000508.1:0-6680 GCA_051649325.1 Burkholderiaceae bacterium
AGAAAAAAGACGCCAACAACGAAACGCTCAAGTCCACGCTGGCAAGATATAACGTGAGTTTGAATTAGGGCTGTTGTACATCTTTGCCGAGCGCGTTTTTCGAAAGTTTTTTCGAGATAAATAAGGCGTTTACGCAATATCCATGGGGGTTTTGGAGCAAAAATGCCTCAAAACCCGCATGGATATTGCGTAGTCACTGCTTAGATATATGCCTTCCGCGCCCGCACCGCTAGCCCTCGCACACCAAATCGCCCCCACGCTCAACGGCTTGCAGTGGGCCATCGGCGGCAGCGTGCTGCTGCATCGTCTGGGGCTGGAAGCAGCGCCGCGCGACTTGGACATCGTCACGACCGATCAGGATTTTGCGCCGCTGTGCGCGCAGCTTGCGCAGCAGTTGCAGCGCATCGAACGCACGCCGCATCCGCGCTACGTGTCAAAGCACTTCGCGCGCTTTGTCTCTGCGGACAATGTCAGTGTGGATGTGATGGCCAGCATCGCGGTGCGCGATGTGCATGGTGAAGGCGAGCACACCTGGGTGTTTGATCCCGCCACGATCGAGCAGCAAGGCGGCCTGCCGTGGATGCGCGCGCAGGATTGGCTCGTGCTCTACCGCCTGTTCGACCGGCCCGCACGGGTGGCGCAGCTTGCGCGGTATCTTGGATTTGTGGCGTAGAAAAAAGTGGATTTGCGCAGCGCGATACAAGCTCAGTTCCCTCCCCTTCAAGGGGAGGGCTAGGGTGGGGATGGGTTTTGTGTGAGGGGCGTAGCGACTAACCCATCCACCTCCCAACCTCCCCCTTGAAGGGGGAGGAGCTAAAACGCTAGAAGCATGGCGCTATTCACAACGATCGATACGCAATATCCATAAGCTTTTCCAGCCAAAATGCCGCGAAAAAGCGCATGGATATTGCGTACAGCACTTTGAAACACCTCCAAAATCAATCTCTCGGCATACTGTGCGCATGACTCGGGTTCTCATCTGCCTATTGGCCTGCGCAAGCAGCTTGCTCAGCGCTTGCGCCACGGCACCTAAACCTGCTGCGACTGCAGCGCCAGCGGCCGCAGACGCGAGCGGCGTGATGCAGTGGATCGGCACGCGCACCGGCCGCATCTCCGTGCGCGCGGCCGATGCGCGCGGCGCGCCGCAGAGCTGGCATGCGGGCTTTGAGTTTGTCGAGCAAGGCGGCTCGCGCACGCTGCGGCTGACTGATCCGCTGGGCACCACGCTGGCCAAGATTGAGTCAGACGCCGCCGGCGCGCGCATGACGACATCAAACGGCGAGCAGAGCAGCTACGGCTCGCTGGCCGAACTCACGCAGCGCGTGACGGGTGTGGCGCTGCCTGAAAGCGCGTGGCGCTACTGGCTCATGGGCTGGCCCGCGCCGGATCAACCGGCCTCGCTCGGTTATGTGGACGGGTTTTTGCAGGCCGGCTTTGTCGTGCGCGTGGCGTCGCGGCAAGACAACGGCTCGCCGCGCGTGGTGGACATTACCCGGCCCGATACACCGGATCTCGCCGTGCGCGTAGCCCTAGACGCCGCACCCTAAACTTGCGGCATGCCCGCACCTTCGCCGCTAACCGTCTCCGCGCCCGCCAAGCTCAACCTGTTCCTGCACGTCACCGGCCGCCGGGCCGATGGCTACCACCTGTTGCAAAGCGCGTTTCAGTTGATCGATCTGGCCGACACGCTGACATTCGCGCCGCGCGATGACGGAAAAGTTAGCCTTCACTTAGGCAATAACGCACTATTGGCGGGCGTTTCAGAGCAAGATAACCTGATCACCCGCGCTGCGCTTGCCTTAAAAAGTGAAAATGCAGCATCCATGCACCTTGGCGTGGATATCTGGCTGGAAAAGCGCATCCCGCTTGGGGGTGGCCTGGGCGGCGGCTCATCGGATGCGGCCACCACGCTGCTAGCACTCAACAAATTGTGGAAACTGGAGTTTTCAGACCAAAAACTCGCAGAAATAGGCCTAAAACTGGGTGCAGACGTACCTTTTTTCCTTTTTGGCAACAACGCCTGGGTGGAAGGCATTGGCGAGCAATTGACGCCGCTTCAACTGCCTCCGCACTGGTACGTGGTGATCCACCCCGGCGTACACGTTGCTACACCGGATGTTTTTCGCCACCCGGATTTGACACGCAACACCCCGCCCGCGAAAATAGAGGGCTTCGCACAAGAGATTTTGCAGGCCGGTTTTTTCGGAAAAAACGATCTGCAAAACGTGGCGGTGCAATTGGCGCCGCAGGTCGCGCAGGCGCTGCAATGTTTGGCCGATTGCGGCGCAAGCGCGGCGCGAATGACAGGCTCCGGCGCGTGTGTGTTTGCCGCGCAGGATAGTGAAGAGAAGGCACGTGTGCTGGCACAACAGGTCAGAGCGTGCGGTAGTTGGAAAGAAGGCTGGCAAGTGTGGGTGGCCAAGGGGCTTGATCGTCACCCGGCGTTTGACCAGTTAGGGCTTGCGATGGCGCAAGCTTGAAAAAGTTGAAGGTGTGGGTGCTGCAAGCGACAAGTAGCAGCATCTGCGTCAAAGAAGTGTTGGGGAGTCGCCAAGTGGTAAGGCACCGGATTTTGATTCCGGCATTCGTAGGTTCGATCCCTACCTCCCCAGCCAAAGAATGCAGTGTCCACTAAAACCCAACTCCACCTCTTCCATAACGCCATGACGCATGACGGCCTGATGGTTTTTTCCGGCAACGCCAACGTCAAACTGGCGCAAGAAGTGGTGAAATTCTTGGGCATCCACCTGGGCCGCGCCAGCGTGGGCAAGTTCTCTGATGGTGAATGCACCATCGAACTGCTAGAAAACGTGCGCGGCAAAGATGTGTTTGTGCTGCAGCCCACCTGCGCGCCGACGAATGACAACCTGATGGAACTGATCCTGATGGTCGATGCGTTAAAGCGTGCATCAGCCGGCCGCATCACCGCCGCGATGCCGTACTTTGGCTACGCCAGGCAAGACCGCCGCCCGCGCTCAAGCCGCGTGCCGATCAGCGCCAAGGTGGTAGCCAATATGCTGGAAGCCGCGGGTGTCGACCGCGTGCTCACCATGGATCTGCATGCTGATCAGATTCAAGGGTTTTTTGATATACCGGTCGATAACGTGTACGCCGCGCCGGTGTTGCTCGGCGATATTTGGAAGCAGCCGCTGCAGGATTTGCTGGTGGTCAGCCCAGACGTAGGCGGTGTGGTGCGCGCCCGGGCGCTGGCAAAGCGGCTGGAATGCGACTTGGCGATTATCGACAAGCGCCGCCCCAAGGCCAATGTGGCCGAGGTGATGAACATCATCGGCGAGGTAGAAGGCCGCACCTGCATCATCATGGATGACATGGTCGATACCGCGGGGACATTGTGTAAAGCGGCGCAGGTATTGAAGGAGCGCGGCGCGTACGGTGTGTATGCGTACTGCACGCACGCGGTGCTGTCTGGCGGCGCGGTGGCAAGAATTAATGACAGCGTGCTGGACGCGCTGGTGGTCTGCGACACGATTCCGCTGCGCGGTGATGCGCTGGCGTGCAGCAAGATCAGGCAACTGAGCGTAGCTGAGTTGCTGGGCGAGACGATTCTGCGCATCTCGCGTGAAGATTCGGTGAGTTCGTTATTTATTGAATGAAATTCTGTTTACTCCCTCCCCTTCAAGGGGAGGGCAGGGGGTGGGGATGGGTTTCCAAGGCGCACCAAGGTGCACGTTAGAACCCCATCCCCCTCCTAACCTCCCCCTTGAAGGGGGAGGGACAAATCGAGGCACACGCCTCAAACAGCGTGCAGACTGTTTTCTGCACACGGTGCAAGACGCTGGTCGCGGCGCTTGTACTTTGATTGAAAGAGCATCATGAAAATTGCAGCAGAAACCAGAACTACGCAAGGCACGAGTGCGAGCCGCCGCCTGCGTCACACCAAAAAAGTGCCCGGCATTGTGTACGGCGGCACTGCGGCGCCCGTGCAGATCGCGCTGGACCACAACGATCTGTGGCACGCGCTGAAGAAAGAAACTTTCCACGCCTCCATCCTCGAGCTCGAGCTGGACGGCAAAGTGCAGCAAGCCCTGTTGCGCGACTACCAGTTGCATCCCTACAAGCCGCAAGTCATGCACATCGACTTCCAGCGTGTGGATGCCAATACCGAAATTCATATGAAAGTGCCGCTGCACTTCTCCGGCGCGGAAAACTCGCCCGCGGTCAAGCTGTCCAAGGGCCTCGTCAATCACGTGCTCAACGAAGTGAACGTGGCCTGCTTGCCCGCCAAGCTGCCTGAGTTCATCGCGATTGATCTGAGCAACATGGTCGCCGGCAAATCGCTGCACCTGTCTGAGATCAAACTGCCTGAAGGCGTGCGCGTCGTGACGCACGGCAAGGGTGACCCGGTCGTGGCATCCGTCACGTTGCCGGGCGGCGCCAAGGAAGAAGAAGCCGCTCCGGCCGCAGCAGCACCCGCCGCGGCACCGGCAGCCGGTGGCAAAGCCGCTGCGCCTGCAGCAGGCGCCAAAGCGGCAGCACCGGCAGCAGACAAGAAAAAATAATTTGTTTGTAGTGCTTGCCCAAAAGCCCGCAGCGATGCGGGCTTTTTTTGCGCCTACTTACAATGAATGTGCCAGCGAGAATAAAACGGCAAGGGCTACCATGCAACACGACGAATTTGCGCAATCGCTACGTGATCAGGGATTTGGCGAGATCGTCACCGTCACGCGCCCGGCGGCGCAGTCGCTTGACGTACATACGCATCCGTTTGAAGCCAAAGCCTTGATTCTGCAAGGCGAGATTCGCTTGGAGCTTGCCGGCGTCTCGCGAACGTATGCCGTGGGTGATGTGTTTCACCTGCAGGCGCACGAGCCGCATGCAGAGTTTTACGGCCCGCAGGGTGTTACGTATCTGGTGGGGCGAAAAACAGTGTGACCTACACATAGAGGCATAAGCGAGTTCCCTCCCCTTCAAGGGGAGGGTTAGGGTGGGGATGGGTTTCGTTTGAAGAGCGCAACGATAAAACCCATCCCCCTCCCAACCTCCACCGCGCGGCTTGCAAGCCACTTGGAAGATTTGCGGCGCAAGACAATGCCTTGCGAAACCCCGCAAACTTCCCCCTTGAAGGGGGAGGAGTCCAAGAGGCAAGAACCTCGTAGCTGCGCGCAAATAGCCTCTACGCAATATCCATGCGCTTTTTCAAGCATTTTTGCCCCAAAAGGCGCATGAATATTGCGTAGAGCATCTATAGATCGAAACCACCGATTTGCTAACCTAGCGCGATGTCATCCACACCCATTCAAGTCATCGCCGGCCTGGGCAACCCTGGCGATCAGTATGAACAGACGCGCCACAACGCCGGCTTTTGGTTTGCAGACCGGATCGCGCAGCGCCTAAACGCATCCTTCGCCAAAGACAAATCGTTTAACGCCATGCTCGCCAAAGCCAAGGTGGGCGGGCGCGACGTGTTCATCATCAAGCCGCTGACCTTTATGAATTTGAGCGGCCAGAGCGTGGCCGCGCTGCTGCGGTTTTACAAGCTCACGCACGCGCAGCTGCTGGTGGCGCATGACGAGCTGGATTTTTTGCCAGGCGTAATCAAACTCAAAAAAGGCGGCGGCACCGCCGGCCACAACGGCTTGAAAAGCATGCAAGCGCAACTGAGCACGCCGGACTGGTGGCGTCTGCGCATCGGCATCGGCCACCCGCGCAGTTTTGGCTGGGCGCAAGACCCTGGGGACTTTGCGCTATCCAAAGCCAGCCGCGAACATCAAGCGCTGATCGATACCAGCATCGACAAAGCGCTGGACGTGATGCCCGACATGCTCGCCGGCGACACCACGCACGCGATGAAGCTGCTGCACACCGAGCCTAAGCCCGACTTACCCAAACCCGCTGCCCCCGTCGCATGAAAAGCCTGCGCATTCTGGCTGGGCGCAGCGCGCTCGCGCAGATCCGGCAGCACGGCCTGCGCCCGCAAGACATTGCCTGCGTCCCCGCCGCGGCCGGCGGCCCCAAGGGGCTCATCCTGAATTCGCTGGACAAGCTGCTGTTTGGTCACTGGCTCGCAAAAGAGCCGCGGCAGCGGCATTTGATCGGCGCTTCCATCGGCGCGTGGCGCATGGCCTGCGGCGCCGCGAGCGATCCTGAACAAGCGTTGGATGATCTGGCCGGCTTTTACATTGAAGAGCAGCGCTACGGCGCCAAGCCCACGCCGCAAGAAATTAGCCGCGTGGGCAAGACCTTGCTGCGCGGCGTGCTGCGCCACCGGCGCGATGCGATTCTCAAGAACACGCAGCATCATCTGCATGTGCTCACTAACCGCGGCGCGGGCGCGCTCGGCCCCAAACGCACGTTTCACAAAACCGGTTTTGCCGGCGCGCTGCTGGCCAACACCGCATCGCGCGCACTCTTGGCGCGCTTCATGGAGCGCGTGGTGTTTCACGCGCCGCACGGGCATGCTGAGTTCTTTGACTATCGGTTTGATGCGTTTACCAATCGCACCGTGCCGCTCAACGCGCTGAATTTTGAAGACGCACTGCTTGCCTCCGGCTCCATCCCGCTCGTGCTGGAGGCCGTGCGCGATATTCACGGCGCCTCAGAAGGCTGGTACTGGGACGGCGGCATCATCGACTATCACCTGCACCTGCCCTACACCAAGCTGGATGGCCTCACGCTCTACCCACACTTTTCACACGCCATCACGCCCGGCTGGCTCGACA
>JBOFGW010000509.1:0-13991 GCA_051649325.1 Burkholderiaceae bacterium
ATATCCATGCGCTTTTTCAAGCATTTTTGCCTGAAAACCCGCATGGATATTGCGTACATGCTCTTAAAACACCCTAAGAAAACGCTACGCAAAACAAAAAGCCTCGCCCTGGATCAGGCGAGGCTAATTATTGACACTACGGCAGCAGCAAGCCGTACTAGCGCACCGGCCGGATCGGCACGTAATTCACCGTTTCGCCGCGCTTGACCAGCAGCACACTGGCGCGCTTCAAGTCAGCTTTGGACAACACCTCACCAAACTGCTTGGCAGAGGTGATCTCTTGGTTGTTAAAGCCGAGCACGATGTCGCCCGGCCGCAGACCTGCGCGTGCGGCTGCGCCATCCACAGCATCCACCATCACGCCGTTGCGCACCTTGAGCTCTTCACGCTTAGCTGGCGTGAGATCGCTCACGACCAAACCAAGCTCATTGGGCTTTGCATCGGCAGGCGGTTTGTTTGGCTCGGTGCGACTGGGCGCGCGCGCTGTTTGCTGCGCTTCAAACTCCGCCAGCGTCACCGTCACGTCGCGCGTTTGCCCGCGCCGCCACACCTGCAGCGTGATCTTGCTGCCCGGCTTACTGTTGCCCGCCAGACGCGGCAGCTCGGTAGACCGGTCGATCGTCTTGCCATCAAACTTGAGCACGATATCGCCCGGCTCGATGCCAGCCTTGCCTGCCGGGCTGCCAGCCTCTACGCCTGTCACCAGCGCACCTTGCGGTTTAGTCAAACCAAGCCCTTCTGCAACATCCTTGGTCACTTCATCGATATTGATGCCGATCTTGCCGCGCGATACACGGCCGGTCGTGCGCAGCTGGTCAGACACGCGCGTGGCCTCGTCAATCGGAATCGCAAACGAGATGCCTTGATAGCCGCCGCTGCGTGTGAAAATTTGCGAGTTGATACCAACCACTTCACCGCGCAGATTGATCAGCGGGCCACCGGAGTTACCGGGGTTGACCGCCACGTCCGTCTGAATGAACGGTAAAAAGTCGCCCGTGTCGCGGCCCTTGGCGCTCACCACACCAGCTGTGACCGTGCTCTCAAGACCAAAGGGCGAACCAATCGCAATCACCCATTCGCCTTTGCGCAGCTTGGCCGGATCGCCCAGCGGCAGCGCGCGAAAACCGTTGCCTTCTACCTTGATCAGCGCGACATCCGTGCGCTGATCGGAGCCCACTACACGCGCTTTGAGCTCGCGCTTGTCTGTCAGCGTGACGATAATTTCGTCCGCACCGTCCACCACATGGTGATTGGTCAAGATAAAGCCGTCTGCGGTAATGAAAAAGCCAGAACCCACGCCACGCGGCACTTCATCGCCTTCACCACGCCGCGGCCCGCGCGGATTTGGCTGCTGCGGCCGCGGCACATTCGGACCAAAGAACCAGCGGAACATCTCCATCGGATCTTCGGTGTTCGGGCCGGGGCCACCCGGACCACCCTGGGCGCGGCTGCTGCGCACCCGTTCAATCGTGCGGATGTTCACCACCGCAGGATCGGCGCGCTCCACGATTTCGGAAAAATCCGGGCCGACCACTTGGGCGCCCGCGGGCGCCATCGGCAGAAAACTAAACAGACTGATGAGGAAGATAAAACCAAACTTGAGCAGGTTGTGCGTCATTGTGATCTCGGTTGAGGAAGGCATACACTTTTTGCAATTATTGGCCTTGGAACGCCAATTTCAACGGGCGGCCACATCGCAGCCGTCAGTAGATTTGTAACCAATTTCGATTGTGCCTTACCGCCATGATAGTTCCTGCTCAGGGCAATCCCTGCTTACATGCGATGCACCGCGGAAAAAGAGCCACAAAAACAAAAAGACCGTGGAAAGCTCCACGGTCTTTTCACTTGTCTGCTAGCGCTGGGACTACTTTGACGCCGGCTCCACAGGCGCCGCAGGTTTTGGGCGCGCTGTATTTGGATCAGACGGACCAGGCGCAGACGCCGGCATGATGGTGACGCCTTGCGGTACCGCGACAGGTGTTACCGGCGCGCCAGCTTGAATCGCGGGCGGCGGCACATTAGCCGTCACCGCACTACCAGAGCCGCCAAACTGCGGCATCGCCACCCAGATCACTGCAGCAGTGGCCGCAGCAATCGCCGCACCGGGCAGACCCCATTGGCGGGTTGCGTCAAACCACGATTTTGTCTTCGATTTTGCGTTGTTGGGCGGCGCGAGCACAGTAGGCTGCTCATCCAGCGCCAGCATGACTTTGCGGGAAAACACCGGACGCACCGGCTTGGCATCTGAGGCGCGCAGCAGATCGCCCACAATGTGGTAATCGCGCCAGGCTTGCTTGGTTTCTTCTGCGCCTGTCAGGCGCGCCCAATTCGCGGGCGTAGCGTCCGCTTCGCCGTCGGCAAAGGCAGAAACCCACGCCCGCTCCTTAAGTAACGGGTCAGCTTGATCTTCGTTCAACCGTGTCGCATCCATGATGCTCACCTTAATATGTCAATCCTATTACAAAAACAGCTCTTTGCTACCATCTACTACCACCGTTTATCCGGTGTTGTTTCCAGCAGCGGCCGCAGCTTTCCTGCGATCGCCTCCCGGGCCCTGAAAATCCGGGAACGCACGGTTCCGATCGGACAACCCATGGCCTGGGCGATATCTTCATAGCTCATGCCTTCAATTTCGCGCATACTGATAGCTACACGCAATTCTTCCGGCAGATCTTCCATCGCCTTATTCACTGTTTCAGCCACTTGACGGCTGGCCATCAGTGATTCAGGCGTGTTGATATCCCTGAGATGGTCGGGCTCGTTAAAAGTTTCATCGTTGGCATCAGATATTTCAGAAAAATTACTGACCATCCGACCAGAGGACATCAACACATTTTTGGCGGTGTTGACGGCAATTCGGTACAGCCACGTATAGAAAGCGCTCTCGCCGCGAAACTGCGGCAGCGCTCGGTAGGCCTTGATGAAGGCTTCCTGGGCAATATCCTCTATTTCCGCCGGATCGCGCACCATGCGGGAAAGCAACCGGTGGACCCTGCGTTCATATTTGAGGACAAGCAGCTCAAATGCCTTCTTGTCGCCCCTTTGAACGCGCTCCACCAGCGCAGCGTCGACATCCCGTTCAGTCATTGTTCTTTCTTGCGTTGCACAAGGCGCAACTCGAAGGGCGTATTATTGCGTAGATCGCAAATCCAGCCAAAACCACTGGCCACAATATTCAACTGTTACGAGTTTACTGGCACAAAACGCTTTACCCGTTTTGAGCCGCAGCAAGCACCGGCAGCGCGTTAACCGCGGCTCAATACAAGGCTGCCGTTGGTACCGCCAAACCCAAAGTTATTGGTCAGCGCTGCGTCGATTTTCATCGTGCGCGCAGTATTGGCACAGTAGTCCAGATCGCACTCCGGGTCTTGATTGAAAATATTGATGGTCGGCGGCGACACCTGATGGTGCAGCGCCAGCGCCGTAAACACCGCTTCAATACCGCCCGCACCGCCGAGCAAATGCCCAGTCATGGACTTGGTGCTGTTGACCACCAGCTTCTTGGCAGCATCGCCAAACGCGAGCTTGATCGCCTCGGTTTCGTTCTTATCGCCCAGCGGCGTAGATGTACCGTGCGCATTCAGATAGTGCACAGCATCTGGATTGATCTGCGCGTTGCGCAGCGCATTTTCCATCGCCTTGCGCGGACCTTGCGCGTTGGGCGCTGTCATGTGGTACGCGTCCGCACTCATGCCGTAACCGGAAACCTCGGCATAGATTTTTGCGCCGCGCGCCTTGGCGTGTTCGTACTCTTCCAGCACCATCACGCCGGCGCCCTCGCCCAGTACAAAACCGTCGCGGTCTTTGTCCCAGGGGCGGCTTGCGGTCGCAGGATCATCATTGCGGGTAGACAGCGCACGCATCGCGGCAAAACCGCCGATGCCCAGCGGCGAAACCGTAGCCTCCGCGCCGCCGGCAATCATCACGTCCGCATCGCCGTATTCAATCTTGCGTGCAGACTCGCCAATGCTGTGCAAACCGGTGGTGCACGCGGTCACCACTGAGAAATTGGGGCCGCGCAGACCATACAGAATCGAGATATGGCCGGAGATCATGTTGATGATCGACCCTGGCACAAAAAATGGGCTGATACGCCGCGGACCTTTGCTCACCAACTCTGTGTGGTTCGTTTCAATCAGAGGCAAACCACCGATGCCTGAGGACACGCACACGCCGATGCGGTCTGCGTTCTCTTCAGTGACGGTGATGCCGGAGTCTTTCCAGGCTTGCATGCCCGCCGCAATGCCGTAATGAATAAACGTATCCATGTGGCGCGCTTCTTTGGCGGAGATGTACTGGCTAATGTCAAAACCTTTGACTTCGCCAGCAATCTGCGCAGAAAACGCGCTGGGATCAAATTTTGTGATGCGCGTAATGCCGGGCGTACCGGCGACAAGCTGATTCCATGCGGTGGCAATGTCGTTTCCGACCGGGCAGACAATGCCCAGTCCGGTGATGGCGACGCGGCGGCGGCTCATGGATGGCTCCTGAGAATGCGGCAGAATTGGACTAGAAGTTCAAAGGCCCGCCGCGGCGCCAAGCGCACTTGAACGGGCCTTTCTGCGAAGAAATGCAGGATGCGGACTTACGCCTTGGGATGCGCAGTCACGTAATCGATCGCTTGCTGCACGGTCTTGATTTTCTCGGCTTCTTCGTCGGGGATTTCGGTGCCGAATTCGTCTTCCAGCGCCATCACCAGTTCAACGGTGTCAAGCGAGTCGGCACCCAGATCGTCCACAAAAGACGATTCGTTCTTGATGTCGGCTTCTGCAACGCCCAGTTGTTCGGCGACAATCTTGCGTACGCGCGCTTCGAGGTTATCCATTCAATGTTCTCCAGAACTGATTTCAGGTTTAATTTTAGCAAACTACCAGGGCGCTAAAGCTAGCGCGCTAGCTTAGTGGATTACGGGCTCACAATGCCAATCTTTACATCAGCATGCCGCCATTGACATGCAAGGTTGTACCGGTGATGTAAGCCGCCATCGGGCTGGCCAGAAAAAGCACCGGCTGGGCGATTTCATCGGGCTGGCCAAAACGCGCCAGCGGCACGTTGGCGAGCATGGCCTTGGTTTGCTCTTCAGTCAGCGCGCGTGTCATATCAGTATCGATAAAACCTGGTGCAATCGCGTTGACAGTTACGTTACGGCTACCCAGCTCGCGCGCCAGCGCGCGTGTCATACCTTCCAGCCCGGCCTTGGCCGCAGCGTAGTTGGCTTGGCCCGCGTTGCCCATACTACCCACCACAGATGAAATATTGATGATGCGCCCGCTGCGCGCTTTCATCATCGGCCGCATTACGCTGCGGCACAGGTTAAACGCCGCGCTCAGATTGGTTTGAATCACGGCATCAAAATCTTCGTCTTTCATGCGCATGGCCAGACCGTCGCGCGTGATGCCGGCGTTATTCACCAGGATCGACAGCTTGCCGTCTTGCTTGACGATGGCGTCCACCAGCGCATCCGCGGCTTTGAAGTCTGTGACGTTGAGCACTTCACCGCGGCCGCCAAACTCTGCCAGCGTTGCCGTGATCTTGGCCGCGCCCTCGCTAGAGGTTGCCGTGCCCACCACGCGCGCGCCGGCCTTAGCCAGCGCCAGTGCAATGGCTGCGCCCAGCCCGCGGCTCGCACCTGTAACCAACACCACTTGCCCGCTCAAATCAATCTGCACCGTCATTTGAGTGCCTCCAGCGTTTGCGCCACGCTCGCATCGTCGTAGATGGCAAAGCACGCCACATCCGGTGCAATGCGTTTGATCAAGCCTTGCAGCACTTTGCCCGGCCCGCATTCCACAATATGCGTTACGCCATCGGCCTGCATTTTTTGAATGATTTCCACCCAGCGCACCGGGTGCCAGGCTTGGCGCACCAGTGCATCGCGAATCTGCGCGGGGTCTGTGGGACTTGCCACATCCACGTTATTGATCAGCGTGATGGCCGGCGCGTTGACGGCGACAGACTGCAGCGCTACCGCCAGTTTTTCTGCGGCGGGCTTCATGAGTGTGGAGTGAAACGGTGCGCTCACCGCGAGCGGCAGCGCACGTTTTGCGCCTTTGGCCTTGGCAATCTCGCAGGCTTTGTCTACGGCGGCTTTGCTGCCGGCAATCACCACTTGCGCCGGCGCGTTGAAGTTAACGGCTTGCACCACGCCTGCGCCGGCCGCTTGCGCTTCGCCGCACGCGGCGCGCACGGCATCGTCATCCAGGCCCAGAATCGCGGCCATGCCGCCTTCGCCCGCCGGCACTGCGTCTTGCATGGCGGCAGCGCGCACGCGCACGAGTTTTACAGCGTCTTCAAGGCCCATGATGCCTGCCGCAACCATGGCGGAATATTCGCCCAAACTATGCCCGGCGACCACTTGCGGCGCGGCACCGCCGGCTGCGCGCCAAGCGTTGTACGCGGCGACGCTGGCTGCCAGCATGACGGGCTGCGTGTTGGTGGTGAGATCAAGCGTTTCTTTGGGGCCGCTGGCGATCAGCGCGTCCAAATCTTCACCAAGCGCTGCGCTGGCGCGCTTCATGGTGTCAGCGACTGCAGCGTTGCTGCCAAAGCCCGCCATCATTCCGACGGTTTGCGCACCCTGTCCAGGAAATACAAATGCCAGTTTCATGTTTTCTTGTAATTTAGAGTGAATCTATAAGTGCTCTACGCAATATTCATGAGCTTTTCCAAGCATTTTTGCCTCAAAAGGCGCATGAATATTGCGTAGAGCATTTTAAAAGTCTGTCAACATCACATCCGCACCAACGACGCGCCCCACGTAAACCCGCCGCCCACGCCTTCAAACATCACGTGATGGCCGGGTTTGATGCGGCCGTCGCGCACGCCAACGTCCAGCGCCAGCGGCACGGATGCTGCAGATGTGTTGGCGTGTTTGTCCACCGTCACAATCACCTTGCTCTCCGGCACGCCGAGTTTCTTTGCGGTGGCATTAAGAATGCGCACGTTGGCCTGATGCGGAATCAGCCAATCGATCTGATCTGTCGTCATCTGCACCGCACCAAGCACTTCGCGCGCGACTTCGTCCAGCACGCGCACGGCGAGTTTGAACACGGCCTGCCCGTCCATAGTCAACATCGGACTGCCGGTAATGCCGCCGCCGCACACATTGCCGGGCGTGCGCAAAATGGTTTCGTACTTGCCGTCTGAATGCAGGCGGCTGGCAAGCACGCCGGGCGCATCGCTCGCTGTCAGCACCACCGCGCCCGCGCCATCGCCAAACAGCACGCAGGTGGTGCGGTCATCCCAATTCAGAATGCGTGAAAACACTTCACTGCCGATCACCAGCGCGTTCTTGGCCATGCCGCCTTTGATATACATGTCTGCCGTGGCCAGCGCGTATACAAAACCGCTGCATACGGCCTGCACGTCAAAGGCTGCGCCGCCATCAATGCCCAGATCGCGCTGGATCAGGCAGGCGGTGCTGGGAAATATAAAGTCCGGCGTCGACGTTGCGCAGATAATCAGATCAATTTGGCTGGCTTGCATGCCTGCGGCTGCGAGCGCGCGCTTGGCAGCCTCTGTGGCGAGCATGCTGGCAGTGACGTTGGGTTCGGCAATGTGGCGCTGGCGAATACCGGTGCGCTCAACGATCCATGCGTCCGACGTTTCCAGCCCGCGCTTAGCCAAATCTGCGGCGAGCGCTTCGTTGCTCACCACCCGCGGTGGCAGATAGCTGCCCGTGCCGACGATCTTTGCGTATCTTGTCATTAGCTCACCGATAAGCGGTCTGCAATACGGTTTGTGTTTGGGGCTGCAGGCGCGTTCGCAGCCGGGACTGGTGCCAGCGCATGTTGCATGCCCGCCAGCGTGGCGGAAGTACGCGCTAGTGCTTCATTTTTCACTGCGTCATACGCGCGCTTGATCGCAAATTCAAAGCCAAACGCATCCATGCTGCCATGGCTCTTGATCACAATACCGTTCAGGCCCACCAGCGCCGCGCCGTTGTAGCGCCGATGATCGACGCGGTCTTTCACGCGCAGCAGCACCGGCGCAGCAATGAGTTTAAGCAGCTTGGCAAACGGGTTGCGGCCAAACTCTTCATTGATGACGGCCTTGATCATCTGCGCCACGCCCTCGCTGCTCTTGAGCGCGACGTTGCCCACAAACCCATCGCACACCACCACATCGGCCGTGCCTTTAAAGATGTCGTTGCCTTCTACGTTACCGATAAAGTTCAGCGGCGATGCACGCAGCAACTCGCCGGCGGCCTTCACCACTTCGTTGCCCTTGATCACTTCTTCACCGATATTGAGCAGCCCCACGCGCGGCGTTTCTTTGCCTTCAATCGCCTGCGCCAGCGCAGCGCCCATTACCGCAAATTGCAGCAGATGTTCCGGCAAACATTCAGCGTTGGCGCCCAGGTCAAGCACGATGGTGCCATCGCCCCGGCTATTGGGCAGTTCGGTCGCAATCGCCGGGCGGTCAATGCCGGGCAAGGTCTTGAGGACGTAACGGCTGATGGCCATGAGCGCGCCGGTGTTGCCCGCACTCACGCACGCATCCGCGCGGCCTTCTTTAACCAGATTGGCGGCAACGCGGATGGACGAGTCGCGCTTTTTGCGCAGCGCGACTTCTACCGTGTCATGCATCTCCACCACTTCTGAAGCGTGTACCACCGTCAGACGGTCGCCCAAAACGGCGGCGCGGCTGGCGAGCTGCGGCTTGATTTGATCTTCCAGCCCCACCAGCAGCACGCTTGCATCAGGATGCGCAAGCGCAAACTTGATGGCAGCAGGCACGGTGACTTTAACGCCATGGTCGCCGCCCATGCAATCGACCGCGATGCGGATAGATGAGTTCATGCGCAGAAAACACAAAAACCGCGCAACATGGGCGCGGTCTTGGATAGAGCAAGGAGACTACCGGACTGCTGATGCGGCACGCGCACCTCGTCAGGAAGGGGAATTACTCGTCGTTTTTCGACTTCACAACCTTTTTGCCACGATAAAACCCGTTCGGGCTTACGTGGTGGCGCAGATGCACCTCGCCAGTGGAAGGCTCAATCGCCGTGGGCGGATTGACTAGAAAATCGTGTGAACGATGCATGCCGCGCTTGGACGGCGACTTTTTGTTTTGTTGAACTGCCATGATTCAAACTCCTAAATTGCTGGGCGGGCGCGAAAGCCCATTTGTGCAGCACATCAGCTTCACGCCAACATGCGCCAACCTAAAAAATATGCGCCTACAAGAGGTTTAGCGAGGCTTAACGACAGAAATGCCTGAAATTTCAACGCGGGCAATGCCTGTGAAATTCGCTAAGCCTTTGATTCTAACCTATTTTTTGCCTTTGTTGTCGGCCTTGAGCGCCGCCAAAGCCGCAAACGGCCCGGTTTTTCGCGCAGAAACATCGTCTTGCGCGAGATTGCAGTCCGAATGCGTCACGTAAGGCGGAATTGCCAGCAAGAGCTCTTCCTCTACTTGTTGCAAGAGAGAAAACTTGCGGCTGCCCACAATCGGGTCGGCGGACTCGTCTTCCAGCGGCGCTTCGTCTGCCTCGGCCTCTGTTTGAAATACCTCCAGATTCGGCTTGACCGATAGCGGCAGCGTCACCGGCTGCCCGCAACGGTCGCAGCTGCGCGTGAGCTGCGTTTGCGCAGACAACACCAAAAAGTCCCGCAGCACTGTGCCGCCCTGCTCGTCCAGTTGATGCGCCACCGCCCGGCGTTCGCCACGCGCTTGCCACGCCACCTGCGCATCCAGGTTGAGCGTTTCCGCTGCCAGCCGCGGTAACGCGGCCACGGAACACTGGCCCGATTCGTTCTGCGCAGCCGCAATAAAGCGGAACAAATCCACCTCATGCCCAGTGGCGGGCGGTGGTGCTACTGGCAATGGCTTTTGCTTCATGTGCGCTATGTTACGAGCTATGCCAAACATTCTTGTCCTTGCCTCGACATCGCGCTACCGGCGCGAGTTGCTGACCCGCCTGCGCATCCCCTTTGACGTGATCGCGCCGCACGTGGATGAAACCGCGCAGCCCGGTGAAACCCCGCGCGCCTTGAGCTTGCGCCTCGCGCAAGAAAAAGCGCTCGCCGTTGCGCGGCAACTGCAAGCCACGCGGCCGGATGCGCTTGTGATCGGCTCAGACCAGGTTGCAGAAGTCGATGGCCATGCCACCGGCAAACCCGGCGACATTGAAACCGCCCTCGCACAACTCGCCCGTGCCAACGGCAAAACGCTCACCTTCCACACCGGCATTGCCGTGGCGCACGCCGGCACACTGCAAATTCAAACTGCTGAATCGCCTGTCGTCACGCGCTTTGCGCAATTGCCCGAGCCTTTACGCAAACGCTACCTTGAACTCGAGCAGCCCTTTGACTGCGCTGGCAGCATGAAAAGCGAAGCACTGGGCATTGCACTAGCCGAATCAATTGAATCTGGTGACCCAACGGCGCTGATTGGCTTGCCGCTGATTGCCACCATCCGCTTGCTACGTAGTTTTGGGTTTGAGCCGCTGGAGCATGCGCGCTGAATAGTCCCCTCTTTTGCCGCATCAGCGAACGGGAGAGGCAAGATTTACGTCCCCTCTCCCGCTAGCGGGAGAGGGTTAGGGTGAGGGCTCTCACGAATCGGCAGAATTTCCAGTAAGTGCCTGCTGAATAGCATTTGATGCGCGTTTTGATCCGACACTAGCAAATGGGCTTCGACAGGCTCAGCCCGAACGGGTAATGTAATCACACAAAAAATGAACGCCACCCTCTACCTCATCCCCACGCCAATGGGTGAATCTGAACCAGCCCTCTGGCAACCCGCTGCGGTGCAAAGCATCGTGCAATCACTCAATGCCTTCGTCGTCGAAAACGCCAAAACCGCGCGCGCCTTTGTCAAAGCCTGCGGCCATGCCAAACCAATGGCAGAACTCACTTGGCTGGAGATGGACAAACACACCGCCTTCGACCCCGCGCCCGCCATCGCGCTGCTCAAAGCCGGCACCTCCATCGGTTTGCTGTCTGAAGCCGGCTGCCCCGCCGTGGCCGACCCCGGCAACGTGCTCGTAGCCGCCGCACACCGCGAAGGCATTCCCGTCAAACCGCTGGTTGGCCCCAGCTCCATCATGCTCGCCCTCATGGCCAGCGGCATGAACGGCCAGGACTTTGCGTTTCACGGCTACCTGCCCACCGATGTCGCGCTGCGCGCAGCCAAGCTCAAAGCGCTGGATGCCGCCTCCGCCAGCAACGGCCAAACGCAGATCTTCATCGAAACGCCCTATCGCAACGCCGCCATGCTTGAAGCGGCGCTCAAGGCGCTTTCACCCGCCACGCGCTTTGGCGTGGCTTGCGATCTCACGTTGCCGACTGAATGGAT
This sequence comes from Burkholderiaceae bacterium, assembly GCA_051649325.1. Classification (GTDB taxonomy): domain Bacteria; phylum Pseudomonadota; class Gammaproteobacteria; order Burkholderiales; family Burkholderiaceae_C; genus JBJOQV01. The sequence goes on from JBOFGW010000509.1 coordinate 11,302, forward strand.
TAGCGTGCGAACCGTAGCGCAGTGGAAGCAGCAACCACGGCCAGATTTTCAGAAGCGGCCAGCGGTGTTTTTGGTGGACGCGAGCAAGAAATAAAGATGCTGTACGCAATATCCATGCGCTTTTTCAGCCATTTTTGCTCCAGAAACCGCATGAATATTGCGTAATCCTTTGTGCAATATCGCGCTGCGAGCACATTACTTCTGCGTTCTGCGCGAAAGCCGCCAGAATATCCAGGCCAGCAACAAGAAGAACGCCGACCATAACGCGCGCGCCGACGATGACGCCAGCAGCGCAGTGCCTGACCACGCCGCTACGGTTCGGGTCGGCGTTTCAGGCGCGACAAACCACGGCGACAAAACAAACAACGCTAGAAACAGAAGCAAGAAGGCTATAAAAGCGTAGATCCGTCGCATCGGTCGTCTTAAGGTGCTATGACAATCTTCCCCATCACCTTCCGCCCCGCCATGTCATTCAGCGCCTGCGGCACTTGCTCAAGCGCATAGGTTCTTGAAATCAGCGGCTTGATCTTGCCTTCTTTCATCCAGCCCATCAGCTGCATCATGCCGGCCAGGTTGTTTTTGGGTTCGCGGCGCGCAAAGTCGCCCCAGAACACGCCCACGATGCTGGCGCCCTTCAAAAGCGCCAAATTCAAAGGCAGACTGGGAATATCGCCGGCGGCAAAGCCAATCACCAGATAACGGCCGCGCCAGCCAATGGAGCGGAAGGCGGGTTCAGCAAACTTGCCGCCCACGGCGTCGTAGATCACATCCGGCCCTTTGCCGCCTGTGAGTTCTTTAATGCGGGCGCGGAAGTCTTCGGTTTCGTAGTTGATGCCGGCATCGGCACCGTGGGCTTTGCACACGTCCAGCTTTTCCTGCGTGGAGGCGCATGCGATCACGTTGGCGCCCAGTGCTTTGCCAATCTCCACCGCCGCCAGCCCCACGCCGCCGGAGGCGCCGAGCACGAGCATGGTTTCGCCTGCTTTGAGCTGCGCGCGGTCCACCACGGCATGCCAACTGGTGGCGTAGGCCAGTGTGAACGCAGCGGCCACTTGCATGGGCACGCCGGGCGGCAGCGGCATCACGTTTTCTGCTTTAGTGACGCACTGGGTGGCAAAGCCGCCGGTGCCGACCATGGCGGCCACGGCATCGCGGGGTTTAACGTGCTTCACGCCCTCGCCCACGGCGCGCACGGTGCCCGCCACTTCCGCGCCGGGCACAAAGGGCAGCGGCGGCTTCATTTGGTATTTATTTTGAATGATCAGCACGTCGGGAAAATTCACGCCGGCGGCCTGGATATCAATCACCACCTCGCCCGCGCCTGGGCTGAAGTCTGGCAGGGTTTGCAGCTCCAGCTTTTCCGGCCCGCCCCACTCTTTGCAAACGACTGCGCGCATCTTGCGTCTCCTCAAGTTGTTTGCGTTCAGCGTAGCACGTCACGAACGCTCGTTCTATTTTGCGGTAATCTCAAACGAAACCGAGGAGACAGCATGGAATTCGACTATTCGCCGCGCGTCAAAGAACTGCAAGCGCGCTTGCTCAAGTTCATGGATGAGCACATTTATCCGAACGAAAACGCGTTCTACAAAGAGATTGAAGATAACCGCGCCAAAGGTAACGCGTGGATTCCCACCAAGATCGTGGAAGAGCTCAAGCCCAAGGCGCGCGCGGCCGGATTGTGGAACTTGTTTTTGCCGTTTTCTGAGCGCGTGCCTGAAGGTCTTTCTAACTTGGAATACGCGCCGCTGTGCGAAATCATGGGCCGCGTGCCGTGGGCGCCGGAGGTGTTTAACTGCTCCGCACCCGACACCGGCAACATGGAAACGCTGGAGCGCTACGCCGCCGAGCACTTAAAGCGCCAGTGGCTGGACCCGCTGCTCAAGGGTGAATTTCGCAGCGCATTTGCCATGACAGAGCCGGCCGTGGCATCCAGCGACGCCACCAATATTCAAAGCATGATTGAAAAGCGCGGTGATCATTACGTGATCAACGGCCACAAGTGGTGGATCAGCGGCGCGGGCGATCCGCGCTGCAAGGTCTACATCTTCATGGGCAAGACGAATCCGGATGCCGGCAAGCACGAGCAGCAAAGCATGATTGTGGTGCCGGCGGATACGCCGGGCATCACCGTCAAGCGCGCGCTGCCCGTATTTGGGTTTGACGACGCGCCGCACGGCCACTGCGAAATCTTTTTCAAAGACGTCAAGGTGCCGGTAGAGAACATTCTGCTTGGTGAAGGCCGCGGATTTGAAATCGCGCAAGGCCGCCTAGGGCCGGGCCGCATTCACCACTGTATGCGCTTGATTGGCGTGGCCGAGCGCGCGCTGGAGCTGATGTGCAAACGCCTGAACAGCCGCGTGGCCTTTGGCAAACCCATCTCTGCGCAAAGCGTGTGGCACGAACGCATTGCGGATGCGCGCTGCGCCATCGACCAAGCGCGCCTACTCACGCTCAAGGCCGCATACATGATGGACACGGTGGGCAACAAAGTCGCCAAGGCCGAGATTGCGATGATCAAAGTCGTTGCGCCGAATGTGGCCTGCCAAGTGGTGGACATGGCCATCCAAGCGCACGGCGGCGGCGGCGTGAGCAATGATTTTCCGCGTGCATATTTGTATGCGAACAGCCGCACGCTGCGTTTAGCGGATGGGCCGGATGAAGTGCATCGCCAGTCGATTGCCAAGCTGGAG
>JBOFGW010000510.1:0-3934 GCA_051649325.1 Burkholderiaceae bacterium
TTTGTAGAGCTTCTTCACTACATCACGCTTTCATAACGTTTTGGTCTCACGCGCAAGGGTTGCGCATCCAAGGCTACTTAGCTTCACGTAGACGCTGTGTGCGTTAAACGAAGTCAGTGAAGCGCAAACCTTTCAACCCTTTTGGAGATTTAAATTATGAAACGCGTACTTTCCACTCTCGCCTTTATCGCAACCGCTGCCGCATTTAGTGGCGCACAAGCTGGCGAACTGTATCCCCTGCCCTCGCAAGACAACGTGGGCGTAAGCAAGACGCGCGCGCAAGTGCAAGCAGAGCTGCGCGCCGCAACCGAGCAGCATCAAATCGTGGCGGGCGAGCAAAACTTTGGTGGTGATCTGGCCGTGACTGCCAGCACCGTGAGCCGTGCAGAAGTGGTTGCCAAGGCACGCGGCGCAATGCTGGATATGGCGTTCTATCTGCGCGGCTGATCAATTGCTGCGTGTCAATGCAAAAGAGCGCGGCCGTGGCTGCGCTCTTTGCGTCAAAGATTCACGCTTTGCGTTTTAACTCTTCGCTTGTACTAGAACCCGTCTCAAATTCGATGACACTTGGATCCCGGCCTGCGCCGGGATGACAGCTCCGTTTGCCAGTTGCTCTTGAAATTGAGAAAGGTTCTAGGCTTACACCGCCACCAGTTTGCGGTTGCTTGAACCGGGCAGCGTGCGCAAACTCTTTTCTGTTGTGGCGGTATAGCTGCGGTTCCAGATGGTGTCTACAAAGCGCCAGTCTGCGCGGCAGTCTGTGGCCGTGGCGGTGACGATCATGTAGCCGCGCTTGCTGCTGTCTGTGTAAACCAGCGGGCCAATCAATGCTTCTAGCCCGCGCGCCACGGCTTGCGGTGCTTCGGTAGGAAAGAATGTTTCCAGCCCCGGCGATGTGACGGACGAGGTGGCAAACTCCACGCCCACGGGCGTGCCTTGCAGATCGGCCAGATCACTGCTCCAGGCGTTGTGCGTGTCACCGGCGAGTGCAATCAAGTTTTTATCGAGCGTGCGCGCAAAGCCAAACACGGTCTCGCGCGCGGCGGCATAGCCATCCCACGCATCTAAGTTGTACGGAATCGCCGGTGCAGCCAGAATGGCTTGCTCTTGCGGCGTGAGCGAGCCGGGCGCGGTTTGCGCTTTGACTACCAGCGCGCCGTAGTTGCTGATACTGATCTGCGCAAACAAGATGGGTGACGGAATATTCATGCGGCCAATCAGCACTTGTTGGCCGAGCATTTGCCAAGTGGCGGTGGAGCGCACCAGTTGCTGCTGCAGCCATGCGGTTTGCTCACCGCCGAGCAGTTGGCGCGTGGGGCTACCCACATCTGCCACAAACTTGGCAGCATCAAAGCCGCTGGCGCTCACGTAGCTTGCGTACTCAAGCTGCAGATCGCGGCCGATCACGCGTGTGTCCAGCATGTGCAGCGAAACCAAATTGCCAAAGTCAAAGCTGCGGTACAGCCGCTCGGGCCGGCGCGGCTCGGGCGGGCGCACGGGCATCCATTCGTAATAGGCCTGAATCGCCGCGGCTTTGCGGATGGTCCACGGGCCTTCTGTGGCGCTCTGGTGATTCTCTGCGCCATCTTTCCACGCGTCGTTGGTCAGCTCGTGATCGTCCCACACGGCGATGCAGGGCAGCTTGCCGTGCAGGGCTTGCAGATCAAGGTCACTCTTGTACTGCGCGTGGCGGCGGCGATAGTCTGCCAACGTAATGATTTCAAGCGCGGGGTCAGACACGCGGCCCAGCTCTGCGGCGCGCTCAGAGGCGTAGCCGTCTTTGGCGTATTCGTAGATATAGTCGCCCAGGTGCACAAAGGCATCCAGGTCGTTCATCTTGGCGGCGTCTGCATACACGTTAAAGAAACCGGCCGGGTAGTTGGAGCAAGAAAACACTGCCAGCTTGGCGCTTGCAATCGTGCCCATGGGCAGCGTTTTGGTGCGGCCCACGGGCGAGGCTGCATCGCGCCCGGTGAAGCGGTAGTAATACACCTGGTCTGGCCGCAGACCGGTTACATCAATTTTGACGGTGTAGTCACGCTCAGGCTCGGCGAGCAGTGCGCCCACGCCTACGAGTTGTGTGAATTGATCGTCAAGCGCTAGTTCCCACTTGAGCGGAATCACTTTGAGTTCGCGCAGTTTTTCAATCCACTTGGGGTTGCGCTTTGCTTCTTGCTCGGCCTTTTCGATGTTGGCCATCATGTCTGTGCCGGGCGTGACGCGTGTCCAGAGAATTACGCGGTCTTGCAGCGGGTCGCCACTGGCCACGCCGTGCAAAAACTCTATGCCGCCAAAGTAGCAGCCGGTGAGCGTTGCTCCCGCGGTGAGCGCCAAACCGCCGGCGGCAGTGGTGCGCAAGAAATCGCGGCGAGATGAAGTTTTTAAAGCAGAAGCATGGTCAACATTTGCGTTGCGTGTTTGCAGCATGGTCTAGCCCCCCGGCGTAGACCACCATAGTTGCGCGGCTATGTTTCAACACGTTGACGGTTTGATGGCAATTGCGTGCAAAGTTGCGTGTCATGTGGCACGACCAGACAAGCGGAGCGATTTTGCAGAGCACTCAAAGCATGCTTACGCAATATCCATGGGCTTTTTCAAGCATTTATGCCTGAAGATGCTCATGAATACTGCGTACTGTGCTCAAAAACATATTTCGTATTTGCCCCAATGCTGAAAACGCTAGGGCGACGATTCATTGCTGCGTCACACCGCCTTCTTACTGTGCGACCCTAGTCAATCACGGAGGCCACTCATGGCGCATGAAAAAAATTCAACCGCAAACCCACCTGCAGATCAGCCGGCGATCAACAATCCGCAGCGGCGGAATTTTCTGCGTCTGAGCGCAGCCACCACCGCATCCACCGTGGTGGCGGGCAGCTTGGCCGCGTGCGGTGGCGGCGGTGATGATGCGGTTGCAGCGCCTGTGCCTACGCCGCCCGCGGCCAGCCCATTGCCCACGGCGCGCTTTTCAGAAAACCGCGCGCTGCTTTCAGAGCCGATGCTGCAAAACCCCAGCGCGGACAGCGTACGCGTGGTGTGGTTTTCTGAAGTGGAAACCGGTAAACACACGGTGCGCGTGGGCGCCAACCTAGATCGCGAGTTCACCGCGACCACCACCAAGATGAGCCGCATGCTGGAAGACAATGGCTCGCAGGTATTTCAACGCATCACCTCCACACTTACGCTGCCGCAAGCGCGCAATGTGTTCAGGCACGAGGCCGTTGTTACCGGGCTGACGCCGGGGCAGCGCGTGCCGTACGTGGCCATTAGCGAGTTTGGCACGACCAAGCTGCGCTCTGGCCAATACACGCTGCAGCCGTTGCCGGTGGCAGGGCAAGCGCTCAAGATTTTGCTTAGCTCAGATCAGCAGAACAACCCGATGGCGGCGGCCAATTTTGAAAAGGTGCTGGCCACCATCGGCCCGGTAGATGCGGTGCTGTTCCCCGGTGATTTTGTCAGCCAGCCCAACCGCGCGAGCGAGTGGTTTGACCGCGTATCGATTAGTAACCCAAGCTTTTTTCAATCCCTGCAGGGCACCATGCAGCGCTGGAACCCCGGCGCGGTCTACAAGGGCGGCGAGGTGCTGCAGCACGCGCCGCTGTTTGGCTGCCTGGGCAACCATGAATACCCCGGCCGCTGGCGGCCCACCGTCAACAACATCAACACGATGGATAACGATCCACAGCCACGCTGGTTTGCGCAGTGGCGCTACGAGCAGCAAAAGGCCACGATCAATCCCACCAACGACCCGGCAATTGCCGAGCAATGGATTGCCGACAATTCCTTTGAGTTCAACACCTACAGAGAAATGTGGTCACTTCCTGAAGGACCAGAGGGCAAGGCCTACTACGCGCAGCGCTTTGGTGATCTGTTCATCATCTCGCTGGATGCCAACCGCCCTTGGCGCACATGGAACGCGGGCGAGCGCGGCAAG
>JBOFGW010000511.1:0-6373 GCA_051649325.1 Burkholderiaceae bacterium
ATATCCATGCGCTTTCCCAGGCAAAAATGGCTGAAAAGGCGCATGAATATTGCGTAGAGTCAATAAAAAAGCCGCTGAATCCAGCGGCTTTTTTACAAAGTGCGTAGCGGGTTAACGTGCAAAGCGCGCGAAGAATCCGCCCTTGCTTTCGTTGGCAGCTTGCTCTTCGCCAACCTTCATGGTGGTGACGTTGGCCTGCGCCATTTCCATCATCAGTTTTTCAACCTGGTCGCCTTGCATACCGTAGGGATTGAACACGCTTTGCATGCCGTACTTGAGATACAAGCGCTTGTTGTTGGTGGAGGCGGCGGCAAAAGCCATCGACCAATCCGGCCAGTGACGCTCTTGAATCGGCTCGTACTTGATCAGCGTGAGGCCGTAGTGGCGCGGGTCTTTGTTGAGTTTGCCGTACAGCGTGTTGATGGCTTCGCGGCTGCCTTCCAGCGCTTGCAAAAAAATCTTGGAGTTGAAGCACAACATGCCGGTGAGGTCGCTGTTGGTGTTGTTCTTCTGCGCGGTGTCAAGAATCCGCTTGAACTCGTTCATATCAACGCCGTCAACGGCGGTACTTGCATAGATCAGACGCATGAGCATGATGTTGTTTCCTTAGTCGTCAAGTTGGTTCGATTCGCGCTTAGCCCAAAACGTGCTGAATGGCGCGTAGTTTGTCGTCGGCCAGCTTGTTACCCATCGCCTGAACGCACAGCTGGTGAAATGCTTTCAGATACTTCTGTAATTCTTGCGGCGTCTGGCAACGCTCCACGCGCACCATCAGATCAATCGCATCCAGGTTGCCCACATCCGACAAGCTGTCGCACAGCAACTGCATGGCCTGCTTGAGGTTGGCGGAGTTGCCGCCGGTGGAATAGGCCGGCTGCTGCGCGGCAAAGCGCTGCAACTGCTGCTCGTCGTGCGCGGCAACACGCTTGGCCGCAGGCGGCGGTGGCGGTTCAAACCGCGGCGCAGGCTCAAACCGTGGCGGCGGTGGCGCATAAGCGGCGGTTGCGGGCGCGGCACCGGCAGCGTCTTGCCGGCCCGTGGGCGCAGCAGCTTCTTGCGCAGCCCACTCGGCGGCGGCGGCAGGACTCATCGGCACGGTGTCAAGAAAATTGGGCATGGAGGTGATGTAACCCGACACTTCCAGCGCCTCAATCAACGCCTCAACATCGCCAAAGTTGGGCAGGAATTGCACCAGCTTGGACTTGGCCGTTTTGCCGTCCACCAGCATGAGCAGAGTCTTGAGGCGCGGCGGAATATCGACCGCGCGCTGCATGACTTTTTCCTGCCCCAGCGAAGTTCTTCTGTAAATCGGATCCATGGATCGCCCTCTTTTTCCTGCCTGCTTGCACCAATGCTGTCTAGGAAATTCTGTACTTGATTGTTTTGTCCAAGACAATTGAAGATCATACTAGCGGATAAAGCAACTTCGAATACTTAAATAGTGTTACTTATGGCGCATTCAGTGTGGTTAATTGCGGTAAATGCAATGATTTACGCACGCACAGCCAGATGGTTAAAGAACCCTCAACAACTGGGCGGCGCGATGGTGAAGAAGGAGTTCGCCGCTACCGCGGCGTTTGTGAGGCCTTTTGCGATGCCTTCACTCACATGTGCCGCGGCAAGCGTTTGCGCGGCCCGGCCAGGCCAGGCCAGTGAAGGCAAGCGTGGTTAACGCGCTTTGTTCGGGCAGTTCTTGCGCGAGCAGTGCCCGTACATCGACAGCGCGTGCTCCGCGAGCGTAAAGCCCAGGTCTTTGGCAATCCGCTCCTGGCGCTTTTCAATTTCGCTGTCGACAAACTCTTCCACATGGCCGCAGTCCAGGCACACGATGTGATCGTGATGCGCGCCTTCATTCAGCTCGAATACGGCTTTGCCGGTCTCGAAGTGGTTGCGCTTGAGCAGCCCAGCCTGTTCAAACTGCGTCAGCACGCGGTAGACCGTGGCCAGGCCAATGTCGCCATCTTCTGCGAGCAGCACTTTGTACACGTCTTCAGCCGTCATGTGCCGCTGCTGTGCATTGTGGAAGATTTCCAGAATCTTCAGGCGCGGTGCGGTGGCCTTCAGGCCGCTGCTTTTGAGGTCGGCGGCGTCGGTGGCTGCAATGTTTCGGTAGGGCATGGCGCGCTCCGCGGGCGTTCTAGTTGGCACTCACCCGCTATCATAGGGGCTGATTGATCCAACAGGCGCCCTCGCCTCTTTTCCTATGCACTCGATGGCTATTGTTTCTCTGGTTTCTTTGCTACGCCGCGCGGCGCTGATTGCGTGTGCGCTGACGCTTGCCTCCGGCTGCGCCTTATACAAGCCTGAAATCCGTCAAGGCAATGTGGTCACCAGCGAGCAGGTTGCACAGTTGCGCAAAGGCATGACGCGCAACCAAGTGCAGGCCGCGATGGGCGCGCCGCTGCTCATGAGCGCGTTTCATGCTGACCGCTGGGACTATGTTTTCCGCGTCAGCAAAGGCAACGACGTGATGGAATCGCGCAAGTTTGTGGTGCGCTTCTCGGGCGACACCGTTAGCGAATTTGGCGGCGACCCGCAGCCCACGGAACTGGAAGCGGTGACGGGCAAGAAAGCATCGTGACTGCGGCTGCCAATGGCGTGGCAAATAGCGTGGCAATTCGCGTTGCGATCGCCGGCGCTTCCGGCCGCATGGGCCGCACGCTGATTGAAGCGGTGCTGGCCGCGCCCGATCTGCAATTGGCCGCGGCGCTGGATGTTGTCGGCGGCTCGATGCTAGGTAGTGATGCTGGCGCATTTGCTGGCAAAACCACCGGCGTAGCGATCAGCGCCGACCTTGCCGCGCTCAAAGGCTGCAATGTGCTGATTGACTTTACGCGGCCCGAAGGCACGCTCGCGCATCTGCAAGTCTGCGCTGCGCACGGCTGCGGCATCATCATCGGCACGACCGGGTTTGACGCCGCAGGCAAGGCCGCGATTGCAACGGCGGCCAAACAAATCCCCATCGTGTTTGCGCCCAATATGAGCGTGGGCGTGAACGTGACCTTCAAGCTGCTGGAAGTTGCGGCCAAGTATCTGCAAGACGGCTACGACGTGGAAATTTTTGAGGCGCACCACAACAAAAAAGTGGATGCGCCGTCGGGCACCGCCATCGGCATGGGCGAGGCGATTGCTAAAGCCCAAGGCAAAAATTTGGGCAACGTAGCTGCCTGGGCACGCCACGGCGCAACCGGTGAGCGCACCGCGGGCAGTATCGGCTTTTCGGTCGTGCGCGGCGGCGACGTGGTGGGCGACCACACCGCGTTTTTTCTGGGCGCGGGCGAGCGCATTGAGATCACGCACCGCTCGGGCAGCCGCGCCAACTACGCCGCCGGCAGCCTGCGCGCCGCGCGGTTTTTAGCGGACAAGCAAAACGGCTTGTTTGATATGCAGGACGTGCTGGGCCTGAAAGACAAGTAAGGCCGTGCCACCGCCATTGCGGGCTGCGCTTAAGTGCCTTCTACGCAAGATCCACCCCAAACTGTCATTCCGAGCGCAGCGAGGAATCTCCCGCAGCATGGCGAAAGATTCCTCGCTGCACTCGGAATGACGGCACTTTTAGGGTGCTATGCGCAATATTCATGCGCTTTCCCAGGCAAAAACGCCTGAAAAAGCGCATGAATATTGCGTATTGCCCTTTTAGATTAGCACCGCAAGTATTCGTACTTGCGAATCATTCGCATTAGCGTTACGATTGAACGCATGATTATCTGCGTGTGCAACAACATCAATGAGTCTCGCATCCATCGCGCTGCGCGCGAAGGCAATGACTCGTTTGAAGCGCTGCAAGTGGAGCTTGGCGTAGCCATGTGCTGCGGCAAATGCGCAAGCGCTGTACACGAAACGCTGGCGCAGTGCACGGGCACGCCGTGCCACGCAAAGCATTCTTCTGCACATCCCTCGCATTCCCCACGGCCGGTGCAGTTCTTTGAAGAACTTGCGACCGCCTGATTTTCACGCTGCCTCAGGTTTATCCTGTAGCCGGCGCGGCGCTGCATCGCTACGCTGGCGGTTCCTCCTCACCGCCGTATCTCAAAAAACAGGTGCTCCATGAAAGGCGACAACAAAGTTATCCAGCATTTGAATCAGCAGCTTAAGCTGGAACTCACCGCGATCAACCAGTATTTTTTGCATGCGCGCATGTACAAAAGTTGGGGCCTGGATAAGCTGGGCGATGTCGAATACAAAGAATCCATCGGTGAGATGAAACACGCCGATGCACTGATTGAACGCGTGCTAATGATTGAAGGCCTGCCCAACTTGCAAGACCTGGGCAAACTGATGATCGGCGAGACCACGCCTGAAATGCTCGCCTGCGATTTGAAGATGGAGCAAGGCTCGCAAGCGCATCTGAAAGACGCCATTGCCCACTGTGAAAGCGTGCGTGATTACGTCAGCCGCGATCTGTTCGAGCACATTCTGGACGATACCGAAGAGCATATCGACTGGCTGGAAACGCAGATCGAGCTGATCGACAAACTCGGGCTACCCAACTATCAGCAAAGCATGATGAGCCCGCCGTCAAGTAGTTAAACCGCAGTAGCTAAACCACGCTGGCGTGTAACGGCACGATGAGCCACAACGCGATGATGATCACGATGATCACTAAGTTGGTCAGCCGTTCTTTGCTGCGCTTAGACACGATTAGAAGCCTTTGAATAAGGCACTACGCAATATCCATGCGCCTTTCCAGCCACTTTTGGCTCAAAAGGCGCATGGATATTGCGTAGATTGCCTTTAAACACTTCAAACCTCGGCCCACATCCGCAGCAGGTTGTGATAGCAGCCGGTCAGTTCCACGGCCGCCTCTGATTCTCCGTGCGCCTGCCGCACCTTCATGATCGCCATGTCCAGCGCCACCATCAGCGCACGCTGCTCGCTGCTTCTCACCATGCTTTCGATCCAGAAAAACGACGCCAGCCGCGCACCACGCGTGACTGGCGCGACGCGATGTACGCTGGTGCCGGGGTACAGCACCATGCTGCCCGCGGCGAGTTTGACGGCGCGATCTCCCGCGCTCTCGCGGATGATCAGCTCGCCGCCGTCGTAACTTTCCGGGTCGGCCAGAAACAGCGTGGCCGACAAATCGGTGCGCACGCGCTGGCCGGTGGCGGCGATGTGGCGCACGGCGTTATCGATATGGTCGCCAAAGTCCATGCCGCTTTGATAGCGGTTGAACAGCGGCGGCACGATGCGGCGTGGCAGCGCAGCGGCAAAGAACGTGGCGCTGCGCTCCAGCGCCGCCAGCACAATGCGGCCTGCATCGCGCGCATGCGGGCTGTTTTCAGGCAACTGCTGATTGTGCTTGGTCTGCGCGGACTGAATGCCGGCGGTAATGCGCCCGTCGGCCCAGTCCGCGGCTTGCAGCAGTGCACGCACCTGCGCAAGTTCATCGGCAGTGAGTACGTCAGCGATGGTGAGCAGCATGTTGCCTAAACTCTAAAACCGCGTAGCTAAGGTGAGTTGCACCGCGCGCTTGGTGCCTGGTATGACATGGCCGGTGTACACGCCTTCGTAGTAGTCTTTATTCAGCAGGTTGAGCACGTTGAGTTTGAGACTGACCTTGTCCAGCACATATTCAACCAATGCATCCACGCGCACATACGCAGGCACGACAGTCGTGTTCAGTGCGTTGGCGTAGCGCTCACCCACGCCTTCGATGCCACCGCCGATCTTCCAGTTGCCCAGCTTGTACGTGCTCCACAAACTAGCGGTGTAGTCCGGCGTGTTCACCGGTACCTTGCCTTGATTGGGCCCCTGCTGGCCGGAGGCTTGATCGACCTTGGCGCGCATCAACGCCACGGCGCCAAACACCTCCCACTGCGGCGTGATGCGCCCAGCTGCTTCAAACTCCAGCGCATCGGTGTGGCGCTTGCCGCTGAGCAAAAAGACGGTGGGGTTGGCCAGATCGGTATTGCGTTCATTGGTTTTTTCAGAGCGCGACAGCGAGGTGCGCAGCGACAAATTGCCCTGCGCCAAATCCCACTTAGCACCCAGCTCGATGTTGCGGCTTTTCTCCGGCGGCGTATTGGTGCTGCGGTCGTCTAATTGATACAGCTCGGCCGATGGGTTGAACGACGTGCCGTAGGAGAGGTAATAGTTCACCTCTTCATGCGGTTGAAACATCAGGCCGGTGCGATAACTCCACACGCGGTCGGTGCGCGACAAATCGCCCAGCGGCGCAATGCGGTCGTAGTCTGCTTTGAAATCGTCGTAACGCGCGCCGAGCAATAGCTTCCACGCAGGTGCGAACTGAATCACGTCCTGCGCGTACACGCCCACGGTGCGGCCTTCGTAACTGGCTTGCGGCACGCGGGTGATGTTCAAGTAATCCGCCGGCAGCGGTACAAATGGGTCGGGACTGCCCAACGTGGTA
>JBOFGW010000512.1:0-5784 GCA_051649325.1 Burkholderiaceae bacterium
GGCAACGCCGCCATGCGGGCTTTTGACCCCGCTCCCTGCGGGTTGCTGCCTAAACGGGCGTCTGCGGCGTTGCAAACCTTGGCAAGGAGAAGGCCCTTGCCGGCGGCTTGCGCCTTGCATCCATCCCGTTTGGGCAGCAACGCGATCCGCGTTTGAGTATGAGATAGGTTCTAATAGTCGCGCATCGACCCGCTCACTGGCCGCGGCACCGGTTTTGCGCGCGGGCGATGGTCAAACTTGAATTCTTGGTTTGTCATCGGGCCAATCTGTGCACGCGCGCTCAAAAACGGCGTTGCCAGGCTCATGTCTGGGTGCCACGCGCGCACCTCAAAGCTGCCGTCTGGCACGTTTTCAAGCCGCGCAAAGCCGTTGGCATCGGTCTTGGCAAAGTATGGCGTGTCCACCACGTAGACATAGGCACGCATCCAGCCGTGAAAGTAACAATACAAAATTGCCATGCCGGGCACATCAAACGTGACCGGTGCCGGAGTTTTGCCGGGGTCATAGACCGGAAACTCGAACGAATATTCCTTAGATGCAGCCTTGATATGGTGCGATAGCCGGTCTTCATTGGGAAAGCTCACCTGCGTGCCGGCCATGATGGGCAGCACATAGGGCGAAAACAGCAAATCCTTCTGCGACATGACCGCCGGTTTGGCGGGCGGCTTCACACCGTGTTTGGGCACGATCACAGAAACCACCACCTCCGCCAGCGGCTTACCGTCCCGATCGGTTGCGGTGACGGTCAAATTGCCCGCGTGCGCGCCAGTGGTGGAAACGGCAGCGGCAAACGCTGCAAACAACAGCACCCCAAATTTTTTCATGCGCTTTTTCATGCGTATTACTCCCTTGGCAAACAAGTTGTTCTGCCTGCATTTACGATGGTTTGGCGCAAACAGATGTGCATCCAGCGCGCCGGTTGAGCAAACGGCAACTGTGGTGTCCATCCCGCGCGCGCCGTCTTCATCTCGTCACAACGTCGCGATGCATCGGCGCCAGCAGCGCCACAAGCTGCGCGGCAGCGCGCTGCGGCACGCTGTTCTTTTCCATCGCGATCTGCAAACCTTCCGCCAGCGCGTTGAAATGCGCGGTGTTGACTTTCATGTCCACGTGCGCTTCTTTCATGCTGCGGCCTTGGTATTTGCAGGGGCCGCCAGCAAGGCTGCAAAACTGTTCGGCCAGCAGCAGTTCCAGGCGCTGCAGATCGGTGTCTTTGAAAAAAGACGCAATGCGCGGGTCTGCAGCCACGATCTGCACAAAATCCGCCGTGAATTTTTCAATCCCGCGCTTGCCACCGAGTTGCTGGAACAGCGCGTCGTTTGCGTGCGCAGCCGTTGCTGCCAAGCTCACGAGCAGCGCGGCCAGCAGTATTTGAATGATGCGTTTCATTAGAGTGCTTCCCATTAAAACCCGGCCTGAACCGATAAAAACACACCCTTTTGGCGGGTAGTGTTCGTCGTCACGGGCGAGATAATGTCGCCCAGCGACACATACGCAGCCGTGACTGAAAAATTGCGGCTCGGAAAATACGCGATAAACACATCCGCCGCGTCTTTTTCTTCATCGCTGCCCAAGTTGCGCGGCTTGCCGCGGTATTCCACGCCCAGCGCGGTCTTGCGGTTCAGCAGATACGCCAGCGATCCTTCCAGCATGACTTGATAGCTGTCGCGCTTATCGCCGCCATAGCCCAAGATGCCGAACTGATTGGCCTTGGTGGCGCGCAGCGTGAGGTTGTAGAGCAGGCTTTGCGCCAGCATGATCTTGGTGGCGGACACGTATACGTCCGTGCCGGAATCCTTCTTGGCGCCTAGCTGAGTCACGTGCGTGATGCCAAGCGCCTGCAGGCCGTCAATGCCTTTGTTGTCCTTGACCTGCACACCCACGGCCACTTGCGGCAGCCAGGTGTCTTGGCCGTACACCGCGTCGCCCAGCACGCGCAGCTTGACGCCCAGCACGTCTTGCTTGATGGAAAACTTCAGCGGTGCCAGCGGCGTGAGCGTGCCTTTGAACTCCTGTTTGGCCAGGGACAGTTCTAGCCGGTCAAACAAACCTACCGCAACGCCTGCTGTGTTGAGCCGAAAATCTTGTGTGTTGACCACCGTGGCATGCACGTTGGCGCCAACCTGGTCAACCGTGCCGTAGCCGGTAATCAGCGCCCACGGCGTCAGGCCGCCGCCGCCCGCGCCTTCCACCTGCGTGACGCCGCCGGTGGCGAGCAGCTTGCCGCTGAAGCGGTTGGCGCTTCCCTCTTCCTCGCCAGCAGCCGCGGCGCACAGGCAAGCCAAGGCTGTTGCGAATATCGGCCGGTGCAGTCTGGCCTTGAAGCTGTGCATGCGTGCTCTCCCCCTTACTTGATTTGGCAGAATCGCCGGCCGGGCACCACGTGCCGCCGCCCGCCGCTGAGATCCTCTAGAGGGGCTACGTAAGCTTGAGGAAATTAGATGCGTTGTTCGCAAAAACCGAGCCGCAAACACCGTTGCAGTGTTGCGGTAATGCCTAAAAAGGCCTTTACGCAATATCCATGCGGATTTTCAGCCATTTTTGATCGAAAAAGCGCATGGATATTGCGTAAAGCATTGCGAGAACTGCTCTTTTGCACAATCTGCAGCGGCAATTTGTAGCGGTAGTGCTGGCGCATTGTTGCAATTCCCGCTAACGTGATGGGGTCTCTGCAGGTTCAAGTGGGTGTGCGGCATGTCTGTAGCTCCAATGCAAAACCAAGAGATACAGGCAATATCGCCACATTCATTTTTGAAAGATACAAGCAACATGGCAACAGGTACCGTTAAGTGGTTTAACGACTCCAAAGGTTTTGGCTTCATCACTCCTGATGGCGGCGGCGAAGACCTTTTCGCGCACTTCTCCGCAATCCAAGGCGGCGGCTTCAAAAGCCTGCAAGAAGGTCAGAAAGTGACTTTCGACGTGACGACCGGCCCCAAAGGCAAGCAAGCGTCCAACATCAACAAGGCCTAAATTCATTTAGATTCGCCTTGTGATGCACAAAAAGCCCGGTTCGCCGGGCTTTTTCATTGGTGATCCCGCTTCTGTCGCTCCGCTTTGTAACGCCGCTTTTGAAACCCCGCTTTGTAACTCTCTTGCACTGCCTATTTCACGGCAGGCAATTGGCTTGAACTTGAGGCCGTGAATTTGCTCCAATGGTGACTGTTCAATAAGCAGGCTCTGCCATGGCTGCAAAAACATCCCCTCAGACATTTGGCCCCGCCCACTGGGATCTATACACCGTCGGTATTGTTGCCAGCGGCGTGATTGGCATCGGCTTAATCGCGTATTCGCTCGTGTTTGGCAGTGCCCACGAAAAACAGCCGGTGCAACGTTCGGTGCAATTGCCCGCGGCCGCAGCAGTTTCGGCTGCGGCAGCACCGGCAGCTGCGCCCATCACCGTTGCAATGGCGCCTAAGCCAGAGCAGGTCAAAGCCGTTGCGGCACCAAGCGCGGCCGAGCAAGCACAGAAAATGGCTGCCTTTGACAAGTTTTTCGTACCACCTGCCGGCTGCAGCAGCCCGCCGCAGGCCAAAGAAAGCCCGGACTGCGGCGTGCGCTACGGCCACGCGCGCATGGAATTTGAGCGGCAGTGGGCGCTGGGGCAGTTGCGCTAACCATCTGGCGCACTACAAAAAGCCGGCGGACTGCCGGCTTTTTTACATCTTTAGCTAAACCTCAATCATCACACTCGCGCCGCGATCCACGCGCGCTCACCAGGCATTTTGCATAGTCTGGATCGCGCTTCAAATAAAACATGATGCGCGCGGCAAATGCGGTGTCAGGAAAGTCGCTGAACAGCCCGTCCACACCGGCTTCGTAAAACGCCAGGTATTCGTTGATCGGGTTGCCGCCGTAAGTTTTTGACAGGCGGCGCTGCTCGTTGCGGAAGGTGTAGGGATGCAGCAGCAGCCCGGCCTTCTTGGCGTTCGCAATCACATCGGTGGGCGGCAGCAGCGTACGGTCTGCGTCGTTCACCAGGCCATCACCATTCACATCGGTGCATTTGCCTGCAGCATCCGTCGTGCATTTGGAGCTGATGAGGTAATACGTCCACGGGCCTACGCCATCGGCGTAGGTTTTCACTTCAGCGAGGCCCGCCGGCGTGAGCAGATCGCCAAACGTGCCTGCGCGGCCGCTCACGGCCCAGTCATACGGCTTATCAAACGGCGCGACGAAGGACAGGCTGCCGTCGGGTTTGACGTCATCCGCGTCCACCAACTGCACCAGCCGCACGCTGGTCTTGGTACGCAGATACTTCAGATTGGCGGTTTCAAACGACTGGATGAACACCGGCGCGTTGCGGTGGTTCCAGCCCTCTTTCTGTAGCACGCGCAGCAAGCGGTCTTCCAGCGCCAAGTTCAGTTGCTGGTGATAGGTAGGGTGCTTGGTCTCTGGATAAACGCCGATCCGGCGGCCTTCTCCACGGCTTTTGCGCTTGGCCAGCTCAATCACTTCTTCAAACGTAGGGATTTTGAACTTGCCGTTGAAGCTCTGATCGCGCTCAGCAAACGGCTGCACGGCGGCCAGGGTTTTGATTTCTGCGAGCGTGAAGTCGCTGGCAAAAAAGCCTTCTTCTTCCACGCCATCGACCATCATTTTCTTTCTGCGGTCGGCAAACTGCGGCAGGTCTTTGACGTTGGTGGTGTTGGTGATATTGGGCTCGTGCCGCGCGATCAACACGCCGTCTTTGGTGGCGACCAGATCGGGCTCGATATAGTCCGCGCCCAGCTCAATAGCCAGCGCGTAGCTCTCCAGCGTGTGCTCCGGCAGATAACCGCTTGCGCCGCGATGGCCGATCACCAGCGGCGCGGGAAAGCCGCCTTTATGCGCGCCTTCGCCCCGCTCATGCGCGTGCGCGTGCGCGCTACCCACGCTCGATCCTGCAAGGGCCACCATCATGGCGGCGGCACACCACACAATTGCTTTCATCTTCTTCTCCTGGTCAATGCTTAAACAACGCAGACGGTTTGTAGTGGACTTTTGTGTCAAGCCGTTGACACGCGCCGACCTTACTGCGTGCAGCCTGGTAACTCCAGGTTCAGCGCGGCATTTGCAGGCGTGCGGCTGATGCCGCGGTTTCTGCAGTTTGTCGCATGCAGTGTTCGCAATTTGCCGCAAAATCAGTAGGCTTGTGCCAAACAACTTTGGGGAAACGGGTCATGCAACGGTTCTTGCCTTTATTCTTTCGTGCGCCGCTCTTGTTCACGGTGCTAACACTGCTCACCGCCACCACCAGTGCGCAGACCACTGACTTGCCGCGCCGCGCCATCTTCGGTGCGCAGTTGGCAGAAATCAAACCCGCGCCGGGCTTGCGTATCGATAAAGCCCTGCCCGGCCTCACCGCAGAAAAGCTCGGCTTGCGCACGGGCGATGTGGTGACTGCATTGAACGGCACGCCCATCAACAGCATCCCCGATCTGCAGCGCTGGCTTGGCACCAAAGCAAGTGGCGAGCAAGTCACGGCGGATGTGGTGCGTGACAACCAAAAAATCACGCTGCGCGGCACACTCGTGGAGCGCCCGCGCGAAGCCGCGAACGATGCGTACAGCGTCACCTATGGCCAAGTGCCAAGTACGCGCGGCGTGCTGCGCACCATCAGCACCTCACCCACAGCGCAAGGCAAGCATGCGGCGCTGCTGTTTATTCAGGGCGTAACGTTGAGCTCGATTGATTTTCCACTCACCGATAGCAACGCCTACGCGCAAATTGTGCGCGCCTTTGCGCGCGGCGGTTACGTGACCATGCGTGTGGACAAACCCGGCGTGGGCGACAGCCAAGGCG
>JBOFGW010000513.1:0-2907 GCA_051649325.1 Burkholderiaceae bacterium
GCACTGGCAGGCGCGTGCTCTTCGCGCGGCGCCACGCATGCGTGGCGAAACCCCACGCTCAGCCCTTCGGGTTCCCAAGTCAGGTAAGCGCCAAGCGGCGGGCAAAAAAACTCGCTGCGCTCAAACAGTTTTTGCCCGACACCTCCGCTTGGCACTTGCCTGCCTTGGCGCTTCAGAGGGCTAGTCAACGTGCGGGCACCGCGCTATGACTTTCTATGGGCTTTTTCGGGTTGTTCAAGTACCTCTACGCAATATCCATGCACCTTTTCAGCCAAAAATGCCTCAAAACCCGCATGAATACTGCGTAGTCCCCTCTCAAAATATCTACATCGAGAGCATGCCGCCTACAATCGCAGCATGCTCGATCTCGCTACCTCTCTCTCCCGCAAAGCCCTGTTTTCACTCGAACCAGAAGACGCGCACGCGCTCACGCTGGCCACGCTCACGACGATGGCCACGGTTGGGGCGACGAAGTTTTTGTTTCCTGCGCCGGCAGCAGCGCCCGTGCAGGTGATGGGCCTCACCTTTCCCAACCGCGTCGGCTTGGCCGCGGGGGCGGACAAAAATGGTGAGTGCATCGACGGCTTTGGCGCGCTGGGGTTTGGGTTTTTGGAACTCGGGGGCGTCACGCCGCGCGCGCAGACGGGCAATGAAAAGCCGCGCGTGTTTCGCTTGCCCGATGCCAATGCGGTGATCAACCGGTTGGGCTTTAACAACCACGGGCTGGACGCGCTGGTGCGTAACCTGCAGAGCCATCGCAGCATTGGCCGCTATGGCAGGAAAGGGCCAAACGCTGCTGGCATCATCGGCGTGAACCTGGGCAAGAACAAAGATACGCCGAATGAAAAGGCGCTGGACGATTACCGCGTGTGCTACGAGCAGCTTTATCCGCTGATCGACTTTGCCACGATCAACGTCAGCTCGCCCAACACCAAAGACCTGCGCGCGCTGCAAGAAGCCGATGAACTGCGCGCGATTCTCGCCGGCATGAAGGCCGCGCAAGCGCAGCTTTCTGACAAGCATGGCAAGTACGTGCCGCTGTCGGTCAAGATCGCACCTGATCTGGATGACGCGCAGATTGAAGCCATCGCCCAGCTGGTCATCCAAGAAAAAATGGATGCCATCACCGCCACCAACACAACAGTAGCGCGCGAGGGCGTGGCGCATCTGCGCTTTGCAGAGGAAGCCGGCGGCCTGTCCGGCGCGCCGGTGTTTGCGCGCAGCAATGAAATGATTCGCAAACTGGCCAAACACCTGGATGGCGCGCTGCCCATCATCGGCGTTGGCGGCATCATGAGCGGCGCGGATGCCAAGACAAAGCTCGAAGCGGGCGCGAGCCTGGTGCAGTTTTATACCGGGCTGATTTACAAAGGGCCGCAGCTGGTGGCGGAAGCGATTCGGGCGACAAACACGGCCTGAAAGATTTCAAAAAAGCCCGTACATCTCATTGTTAGCCGGCGAGGGCATGATGCTGCATCACATCTCTTTTGGCGTGCGCGACCTAGATAAGTGCGGAGCGTTTTACGACGCAGTGCTTGGCGCACTGAGTTATCGCCGCGTGTTTGAAGATGACACAGCGATTGGCTACGGCATTGAAGACGAAGAAGATTTGCTCTGCCTCAAGCTGCAAACGCAAGCCAGCGCGCCGGGGCCGGGTTTTCATCTGGCGTTTGCAGCGCCTACCCGCGACGCAGTGCATGCGTTTCATAGCGCAGCGCTGCAAAACGGTGGCCGCGACAACGGTGCGCCTGGCTTGCGGCCGGACTACGGGCCGCACTACTTCGCGGCTTATGTGATCGACCCTGAAGGGCATCGGATTGAAGCAGTGATCAAAACACCTGCATAGTCATTGCAGTACGCAATATCCATGCGCTTTTTCAAGCAAAAATGCCTCAAAATCCGCACGGGTATTGCGTAGAGTCTTTCTGAGATAACCCGCGCAGTCTCGACTGCACGGCTATTTGAATTTTTTGACGAGCTCTATTTTGCTAAAGAAATTTTCGTTTGAACTCAGCCGCCTGCAGCTCATGCTGGCAACGGCGCTGTGGATATCGCTGCTGCCCAACAGCGCAACGTTGAAGATGTTCTTCAATGCGCCTTCCGCCGGCACGGGCGTGGCCGCGGTGGCGTTTGTCTTTGGCGGCTGGCTGTTTGTGTACGCGATGGTTTTTGCACTGATCGCGGTGCTCGGACTTTTGTTCTGGGGCAGAAGCATCAAGCTGCTGTGCGCGGTGCTGGTCGTGGTCGCGTCGGTGCTGGGTTACTTCAGCCTGTTTTTGGGCACGCAGTTTGACAAAACCATGTTCGTCAACGTGCTGCAAACGCACCCCAGTGAAACGCTCGAACTGCTAAATCTGCGGCTGATCTTGTGGGTAGGCGTGACCGGCGCGTTGCCTGCTTGGTTGATCTGGCGCGTCACGCTGCGCCAAGGCTCTTCGCGCATACGTTTTTTGCTCGTGTCCGCAGCGACTTTGGCTGGCATATTTGTTTTAAGCGGCGCGGTCGTGCTCGCCCAGTATTCACAATTTGCTTCTGCCACGCGCAACAAGGACGTGTCATTTCACACCATCGCGCCCGTGAATTTTTTGGCTGCGGCTTTCTCGCAAGCGTACGCATTGCGCGCAGCATCCACCGTGCGCGCCGCGCGCGGGCTGGATGCACACCAAAGCTACCCGATTGAAAAGCCGCGGCTGGTTGTATTTGTACTGGGCGAAACCGCGCGCGCGCAAAACCACGGGCTGAACGGCTATGCGCGTGATACCACGCCGCGCATGCGCACAGCTGGCGGTATTTACTTTCCCGATACCGAAACCTGCGGCACCGCCACCGCCATGTCCGTGCCCTGCATTTTTTCTGGCTTTAAGCGTGATGAATTCAGCCTGTCCAAAGGCCTGAGCAATGAAACCT
>JBOFGW010000514.1:0-2351 GCA_051649325.1 Burkholderiaceae bacterium
AAAGCTCATCGCGGTGTTGATCGAGGCCTAGGAAAATCGTGCGGTTCTCCGCGCCCTCAATCACCTTGGTGTTCGCGCCTTTGGACAGGCGGTCAATATCTTGCGGGGCCGGGTCAAGCACAAAATCAATCTCGCCGGAGAGCAGCGCCGCGGTACGCGTAGCCGCTTGCTTGATGGGGCTGTACACCACCTCGGTCACGTTGCCGCGCTTGGTGGATTTACCCCACCAGTTGGGGTTCTGTACAAACACGGTCTTCACGTCGATCTCACGGCTCTTGAGCATGTACGGGCCGGTGCCGTTGGCGTTGCGCACGGCAAAGGTTTCTTCTTTATTGATGTAGTCCTGCGGCTTCACAACCTTGTTTTTCTCAGACCAGGCCTTGCTCATGATGCGCACTTCAGTGAGCTGGCGGATCAGCACCGGCGTGGGACTGCTGGTAGTGATCAGCACGGTGTTTGCATCCACCGCTCTCGCGCCCTGAATGCCGGTGGCGTAGATTTTGAAGTTGGAGGTGGGCTCCATGATGCGGTTGATGGTGAACACCACATCCTCCGCAGTAAACGGCGTGCCGTCATGGAATTTGACGCCTTGGCGCAAGTTGAACTTCCAGATCAGCGGGCCTTCTTTGCTCCAACTCGTGGCCAGTGCCGGCTCGATTTGGAACTTATCGTTGTACGTCACCAGCGGCTCATACACATAGCTGGTAGCGGTGTTGTTCAGCCCTTCGTTTTGCGAGTGCGGATCCATCGTGAGAATGTCGCCCTGGCTGGACCAGCGCAGAGTTTTGGCATCGGCAGCCAGCGGTACGGCGGCTACGAGCAGCGCGGCAAGTGCCGCAGTGAAAAATTTGTGTTTCATCATCACCCTCCAGGGACAAAAAAGCCGCCTATTCGGCAGCGGCAGCCTTGTAGAACACAACGTCGGAATAGTACGCGGTTGTTTTAGCACGGGTATTGTCTGTATCCGTCAGAATCGCAACACCAATCAGCTTGCCGGGCGCCACGCCAAAAGCGCGCTGATAGTCCGCAGCCACATTGCGGCTGTACGTGAGCCATTGGCCGGCCCGCGCAGGCCCCGATTCGGCCACCACCATGCGCACGCGGCCGGTATGCGCGGAGCTGATCACCGTGTCGGCCGGCAAGTCGTTGGACCACACGTACATTAACGTTGCGTACGGCGGATCTTCGCGATGCATCAGCTTGGCGGACTGCAAGAAGAGCTGGTCTTTGAACGGCAGATTGGCAAGTGCCTTGGCATTTGGCGGCGCGAATGCGAGCACGATACGCACGGGGCTGTCTTCCAGTTTTGGATCAGCCGTTTTGGCTTCGATATTGAGCTGATCGACCCGCCAGCTCCAGCGCAGGTTGTGTGCATCAATCGGCTTGGGCAGTTTCTTCAGCAGCAGCGAGGCACTTTTATCCGCCGTGGCGCGCAATACCGTCTTGGCCACGCCAACTGAGGCACCGTCTACCAACGCGTATTGCGTGAGCTGTTTGTTGGGCAGCACCGGCCGGTTGATCCAGTAGGTGCTGGGCTCAACCGCTGCGCTCAAAGAGGAAAAGATCAAGCCTTCCTCGATCACGGGCGCGCTTATCTGCGCTGTCTGCTGCGAAGTAGAAGTGCAAGCGCTAAGCACTGAGCCAAGCACGATCGCGTAGGCTGCGCGCAAGCAGCCACGACATATAGAGCAGTCCAAGATACGCCTTCAATTTCCCCTTGATACACCGACGATAGCCGTACCGCATATAGGCTAGAAGATGGGGAAACACTAAGTGTCACCGCGATGAGACGTTACGCGCTGAGGGGTGCGGTCTGTGAAGGATAAGACGCTTGTTTCGGGAGGGTTTTGAGCCGATTTTGGCTGGAAAGGCGCATGAATACTGCGTACTGCACTATAGGAGTTATGCGACTCTAGAAGACAAAAAGCCCCGCAGAGATCTGCGGGGCTTTTTGCTTACGAACTAGCCTGACAATGTCCTACTTTCACAGGAAATACATCCCACTATCATCGGCGCTGCTCCGTTTCACGGTCCTGTTCGGGATGGGAAGGGGTGGTTCCAAAGCGCTATGGTCATCAGGCTTAACTTGTCAGTCTGCCTGCACTTAGCGTGCAAACAAACCCAATCTGGAAGACGCGCAATTTGATTGCATTCGTTCTTAGGATACGAACGA
Source organism: Burkholderiaceae bacterium (assembly GCA_051649325.1). Classification (GTDB taxonomy): domain Bacteria; phylum Pseudomonadota; class Gammaproteobacteria; order Burkholderiales; family Burkholderiaceae_C; genus JBJOQV01. Next base: position 2,174 of record JBOFGW010000514.1, read on the forward strand.
GTAAGAAGACTAAGTTGTTTGCAGATCGAGCTGCAAACGAGTCAATGTTATAGGGTCAAGCCACACGGGCAATTAGTATCAGTTAGCTTAACGCATTACTGCGCTTCCACACCTGACCTATCAACGTCGTGGTCTACAACGACCCTTTAGTGGAGTCAAGCTCCAGGGAAATCTAATC
>JBOFGW010000515.1:0-2416 GCA_051649325.1 Burkholderiaceae bacterium
AGTGATCGCGCTCTTGATGCTGCACCATGCGCGTGTAGTGTGCAATCTGGCCGGCAAACGCTTTTTCAAATGCGGGCTGCGCCGCTTGCCAGGCGTGCGGGCCGTAGATCTCCTCCAGCGTTTTGCCCAGCAACTGCTCGCGCGTGCGGCGTGCCCAGCGTTCATACGGTTCGTTGCAATAGGTCAGGCGCGTATCTTTGTCCCAGCAGCCGATCGGCAGTTCCACCGCGCTGAGCACGCGCTGCACGCGCTTGGCGCTGAGCAGCGCTGCGTCGCGGCTTTTGATGTGATCATCCACATCGATCACCGAGCTGAATACGCCGCTAATTTGCCCCTGCGGATCGGTTGCCGCCGGTGTTAAACGCACGCGGTACCAGCGCGGCGAGTCATGCGCGTGCGCAACAAGCCGGTCGTAGGCCGCGGCCTCGCCGGCAAAGGCGCGTTCAAAGCTGGCGCGGGCAATCTCCCATGCTGCAGCACCAAAGAGTTGCTCAACGCTGCGGCCGGTCATCTGTGCCCGCGGCAAGCCGGCAAAACGTTCATAGCTGCTATTGCACTGTTGCAAGCAAAAGTTGCGGTTCCACAGCGCAAAGGGAATATCCACCGCTTCAAATGCGGCAATGATCAGTTCCGGCGCAACACTGGAGTCTGGTTGTTTTATTTGTAGAGATGACATGCGTGAGAGCGCTCGGACGGCCGAGAAATAGTCAACAACAAATGTTAGATGTTGGGCTCAAATTGCTCCAACCGTTCCTTGAGGTGCCAGAGCAAAAACAACACTGCAACTCCTGGCGTTGCGAATGTCGAAGATTTGTCCAACATGCTCAGCTCATAAGGCGAACTTGAACTGCAGCGCAACCGCACCCGTGACGTTACGGATAGTGGGGATGATGTAAATGTTGGCGCCAAACCGATCGCCCTCAAAGGCAATCAGCGGCGCCGCAAACGCAAACGGTTTGCCGTTGCGCGCCGCAAGATAGTTGTCCGCAATCTGCGCAGTTGCGCCAAAGCGCGCCGGACCCAAGCGCAGCGCGGCCGGCGTCCAGTTCACGCCTATGTACTTAGACCACAAGCTGTTGGAGTTTTTGTATGTGCCGGCCACCGCCGCCCAGTCTGGCTGAAAGTGATATTCCACGCCCAGGCCGGGATGGGTCTGGTTGAACTGGTCCTGGTTCTTGAAGTGATAAGAGACTGCGCCTGGCGTGATCCACCAGGATTTTTGCTCGGTTGGCTGCTGCGCAGCAGCCGGTGCAGCCATCAAAAACGCAAGCGCTGTTGCACCGGCGCCAATAAAAACGTGGCTAAAGGGCGGTTTTGCATGCTGAATAGTGCTTTTTGAAGGCAAGTACGCAATATTGGTGCGGGTTTTGGGACATTTTTGCTTGAAAAAGCGCATGGTTATTGGGCCTTATAAATGAATACCGGTGGATTCTGCGCTTAGAGTAGCGCCTTTGATGCGCTGCAATGCGCAATCTGCTATGCTTTTGAGTTCGAAAGGGGGTGATTGTTTCCCATGCCAGCGATTCGACTTAAAGAAAACGAGCCTTTTGAGGTGGCCCTGCGCCGCTTTAAGCGCACCATTGAAAAAACCGGCTTGTTGACCGAACTGCGTGCGCGCGAGTTTTATGAAAAGCCCACCGCAGAACGTAAGCGTAAAGCCGCGGCTGCCGTGAAGCGTCATTACAAGCGCATTCGTAGTCAGATGCTGCCTAAAAAGATGTACTAATTCGCCCCAGGTGAATTCACGCACAACCCGCAGCGGGCAACCTCTGCGGGTTTTGTTTTTCTGGAGATGATTGATGAGCTTCAAAGAAAAAATTACCGAAGACATGAAGGCCGCGATGCGCGCCAAAGACAGCGAAAAGCTCGGCGCGATCCGCCTGCTCACCGCCGCCATGAAGCAAAAAGAAGTCGATGACCGCGTAGAGCTGACAGACACCATGGTGCTGGCGATTGTTGAAAAGCAGATCAAGCAGCGCAAAGACTCGATTGCGGCGTACCAGAGCGCGAATCGCGCCGACCTCGCCGCAAAAGAGCAGTTTGAAGTGGATGTGCTGTCGGTCTATCTGCCCGCACAGATGAGCGAGGCTGAAATTCAAGCCGCCGTGGCGCAGGCCATCGCGCAGACCGGCGCGGCCGGGCCGCAAGAGATGGGCAAGGTGATTGCCGTGCTCAAGCCGATGCTGGCCGGCAAGGCGGATATGGGCAAGGTGTCGGGGCTGGTGAAGGCGGCGCTGAGCAAGTAGGGCGCGTTGAATCAAAGGGGAACCTGTGATCAATGGGAAGGACAACCCAGTTGAGTACGCAATGTTCATGTATGAGCTTATGGATGCTCATGAACATCTTGGGCGCTTAGTTCAAGATGCTGGATCGTTGTCAGACTTCGACGAGGACGAATTTCGCATTCAACTTGGTC
>JBOFGW010000516.1:0-14401 GCA_051649325.1 Burkholderiaceae bacterium
GCACTGGCAGGCGCGTGCTCTTCGCGCGGCGCCACGCATGCGTGGCGAAACCCCACGCTCAGCCCTTCGGGTTCCCAAGTCAGGTAAGCGCCAAGCGGCGGGCAAAAAAACTCGCTGCGCTCAAACAGTTTTTGCCCGAAACCCCGCTTGGCACTTGCCTGCCTTGGCGCTTTCAGAGGGCTGTTCAACGTGCGGGCACCGCGGATTGAACAAAGAAGTAGTTTTCCCAGCAGATTCAAATGCCTCTACGCAATATCCATGCGCCTTTTGAGGCAAAAGTGCTTAAAAACGCGCATAGATATTGCGTACAGCCTATTTAGACTCACCCCAACCACGCACCACTTGCTGCGTAAATTCATCCGCGGCAAACATATGTTCCACGCGTAGTGACGCGGCGGTGATGTCCAGCGGCGCGCCGAAGGTGGTGAACATGGAGAAGAACGCCAGCTCGCCTTGCGCGCTGCGCAAGCGCGTGGCAATCACCGGCGCGACCGGCTTGGGTGCAAGGTGCGATAGATGGCGGCGCTTGGGTAGCGCGGCCTCTACGCTGCGGGCGAGTTCTGCCAGCGGCGGATATTCCAGTGCTTCTTGCCGCACGCGGCTGGCAAGTTCTGCGGCCACTTCGTCAAAATTCACAATCGCACTGCGGATGGGGCCTTCGCCGGTGAGAAGCTGCAGCATGTTCACCCCAGGGGCAAGTTGCGGCAGCAATGCTTGCGCGCCAATGGCATGCACGAGTTTGACAACGCCTTGATTGGCGGCCACGAGATTCCAACTGCGGTCCATCACCATCGCTGGGCTGGGCGCGTGCGCGGCGAGGAGCGCGTCCAGAGCACGTTTGACGGGCGCCATCTCGCTGCTATTGAGCGGCTTTTCGCTGTACAGCGGCGCGTAACCGGCCTGCATCAGTAGCGCGTTGCGCGAAGACAGCGGCACATCAAGCGACTCCAGCAGATCATGCAACAGCTCGCGGCTGGGCATGGACTTGCCGTTTTCCACATAGCTCAAATGCCGCTGCGACACGCCCACACGCAGCGCAAGTTCCATCTGGCTGATGCGCCGGCTCTCGCGCGCGGCGCGCACCGCAGCGCCAGTGCCTTCAAATCCTACGTGTCCCATGATCGTGCGCTCTAACTGACTTGCCGCCTATCTTGCCAGACTCTAGCAGCCGCGCTATTACCTGTGAGGTAATTGCCGGCTTGATGCGCGGCTTACATACTGCAAGCACTTTCAACGCGAGTGTTCAGCGCAAATCAAGGAGAAGCAGCATGTTCAGAGCAATCATGTGGGTCGTTGCCATCGTATTCGCCGGTGTTACGGTGATGGCGCTGCAGCAGGTGGGCTACATCGGCATTATTATCGGGCAATTTGCAAACTGGGGCACGGCCCAGGTGCTGGGGGATCTGGTCATTGCTTGCACGTTACTGATGGGCTGGATCTGGCGCGACGCGCGGGCCACCGGCCGCTCGCCGTGGCCGTATTTTGTTGCCACGGTGTTCGCCGGATCGTTCGGGCCGCTCGCGTATCTTTTGCTGACGCCGCGCAAGCAGGCTAATGCGGCTCCTGTGTTGGCGCGGTAACAGCGCGCAGTTTTTCTCGGCTCACAAAAAACAAAATCCCCGCAGGGCAATGCCGTGCGGGGATGACTAGCGAAAGATGCCTAGCGGTTTAGCTTTGCACTTTCATTGCGGTGATCACGGGGCCATCGGCCGTCATGTCAGCCTTGAACTCCACCTTGGAGCCTTCTTTAATGCCTTTGAGCACCGCGGCGTCCTTCACTTTGAGGGTTTCGCCAGTAGAAAAGGTGACGGTCATCGCAGCGGCGTCCACTTTGGTGACTTGTCCCTCACCGGTTCCGGACTTGGCTGGAGCTGGAGCAGACATACCGCCCGCGGGTTTTGCAGGTGCGGCACCTGTACCAGTTTGCGCTTGCAGGCCAAAGGCTGCCGTGGTGGTGGCCAGAATCAGTGCGATTTTGGAGAGTTGCTTCATCGGGGACTCCTTACTGTCAGTCTAGGGAACATGGACGCACACGCTCGTGGCGTATCCGCTACCCACGTAGACATAGAGCCCGTGAGGCTGGCACTGTTCAGAAAAGTTACATTTTCTTTCGTTTCGGCCAAACATAGCATTTTGAAAGACGCAGTATCCATGCGCCTTTCCAAGGCATATGTCTGAAGATACCCATGGAATATGCGTTTCCAGGCAGTTGCTTTGCGAAGCCGCACCGCTATTGCGTAAGCAGGCAGCAGGCGTGGGCAGTGGCTAAGCGCTCAGCCGTTTGGACATGAAGATCGCTTCAATGCGGTGATGCTGCGTCTTGCCGCGCGCATCAAGCTCATCAAACTCATCGTAGTAGGGCTGCGCATCGGCCACATAGCCCAGGCGTTCATACAGCGCTTTGGCGCGCGTGTTGTGAGCATGCACGCCAAGCCCGCTGACAGCAATGCCACGCGTGCGCATGTCTTGCTCGATCTGCCCGATCAACAGCGCGCCAATTCCGCGTGAGCGCTGCGCTTGCAGCACTTGCACTTTGTAGATTTCAGGAACGCCCGGCGCGCGCTGCTGTATCTGCGGATGACGATGGCCGGCCCACATCACGTAAGCAAGCCCCACCGGCGCTTGCGCAAGCAGCGCAACATACAGCGACAGCTCGCCGCGCGACTGCGCGGCGAGTACGGTGGCGTACTGCGGGTCTGCAGACTCAGGAAATGATTGCGCGATGCTTGGCGCATCGGCGGCACTGATGGGCCGCACCTGGATCTGCTGCGGATCAACAGGTGGCTGGCGCGGCGTGGTCAGCGCCTGCAAAAGCCGCTTGGCGCGGCGCAAGGGGGATAGCAGATCGGTCATGGATGGATAGCCTTAATTCGGCGTGAGCAATATGCGGCGGTGCAAGCGTACGCGTTTATGCCGCGGTAGGATTTTCAGGCACAGCCGCTGGCTTGACGTAACGCTTAACACCGCGCAGCGCAACAAACACGCGGCTGGCCACGGTATTGGCGTACAGAGCAGTCCAGCACACATCACGCCGCTGCTTGGCGAGTGTGCGCTTGTACTGCGAATCGCCCGCCATGAGGTTGTATTCATGCTGGCCTTGGTCGCGGCAATGCGAAATGGCTAGTGCGTGTGTGACGAGACCGGGGCGCAGCTTGGTGTCATTCTCATAGCAAAAGCCGCTTTGATACACATACACGCAGCCACGGTCATTGAGTGCGTAGAGATAGCCCAGCACATGCTGCCCCGCGATGACGCGCATGAGCCGGATGGCGCCTTGTGGCCCGCCGCTGGCAACCAGTGCGTTGTGAAACGCCACGAACTGCGCACAGTCAAAAGCGCCGGGCATGCCGCGGTCGCGCCACAGTGCGTTGTGCAGCCGTGCAAGCTCGGCCAGATAGAGCTGGCGCGACGCATCATCTTGCGCTTCTTCAAGCCGCAGCGGGCCGAACTTCTCTTCGTACTGCCGGATGCTCTGGCGGATTTGCTGCCCTGAACGGCTGCCGAGGGTCTGTGCATACGCACCCTCGGGCAATGCCTTCAAATCGACAAACGGCGCAGGCTTTGCGTCAGATTCAGCGCGCGCGTAGCGCAGTTTGGTCAGCAGGTTTTCAAAAAAGGGCGATTGCTCAAACCCGCTCAGCGCAATGCAGTCCCAGCGGCGCTCTTGCAGATAGTCGGCCAGAGCGGTGCAAACCTGCTGTGCATAGGCGGGATCATGCAGTACTTGGTTGAACTCGGCTTGCGGTGAGCGCGCGGCCATATCGTCAGAGGTGTTCAGATACAGGCAGCGCAGCGGCACACCCTTGCGCCAGCGCGCGCGGCGCAGCACCAGCACGCCGCCAACGGTTTTGCCCTGGCTGTGCCAGCGCACCCATTGTCCAGAAAACGCATGGCCGTAGTGCTTGAGCCAAGTTTGCATCCACAGCGGAGAAATAAAAATCGATGCACCGGGCGTGGCCGCATGCAGCGCATGCCACCACTGCGGCAGGAGTGCGTCGGCATCCAGAGCGACAATTTCTCGCGAAAGCGGCAGGCCTGGGTTCAGATCCGAATCAACTGTGGCCAAACTGGAGCACATAAGGAATTGGGTTGAAAATGAAATGCTAACGTGTTGACCGCTCCCGCACCACGCGGCGGACTACCGGATCAAGGGGATACAGCGCTGCAACAGGTTGCCACGGCTACTCCGTTCTGGTGAGCCTCAGCGCGCTGTGTCCGCTTTGCTGTTGAACCTCCGTTACCATAGGCAAAAGGGTGTTTAGCTGCAGCAAAGTCGGGAGGAAATAGGCGTGCAATCAGTCGCAAATCAGCCACGTACAGCGTGGGTGGATTTTGCCAAAGGCATTTGCATCCTCGCGGTGGTGAGTTTGTATGTCCAGGGCAAATTGCACGCCGGCGGGGCAGCCAGCAATTGGCTCGACCAATGGGTGGCGTTTGCCAAACCGTTCCGTATGCCGGACTTTTTTCTGCTGTCGGGGCTGTTTCTCGCGCGCGTGATTGACCGCCCGTGGCGCAGCTATCTTGACACCAAAGTGGTGCATTACCTGTACTTCTTGCTGCTGTGGATCGTGCTGTTCTCGCCCGTGGCATGGCAAGACTCGCCCTGGTCATTGAATGCCGTGGGCGTTGCCAAATTCTTTGCGTATCAACTCATCTGGCCGCACGCCATGCTGTGGTTCATCCTGGTGCTGCCGGCCTATTTTGTATTTACACGACTCACGCGGCGCGTACCCGTGTGGGCGATGCTGCTGATCGCCGTGGGTTTGCACCTGATTGCCGGCAAGAGTGGCATCAAGATCGTGGATGCGTTTTGTGAGCGCTATGTGTTTTTCTATGCCGGTTACGCGTTTGCTTCGCGCTTTTTCCAGTGGGCAGACGCGGTGCAAGCGCGGCCTGCGCTGACCATTGCCGGGCTCGTAGTCTGGGCGGTGGCCAATGGCTGGCTGGTGCATCACGGCTACTTGAGTACGCCCGGCGTCGCGCTCGTGCTCGGCTTTGCCGGCGCGCTGGCGGTGATTGCGGTGGGCAGCCTGCTCAGCAACCTTGCAAGCATGCGCTGGCTCTCGTACATCGGCGAGCATTCGATTGTGGTCTACCTGGGCTTTTATCTGCCGCTGGTGGGCATTGTGTGGCTGGGCGGCAAAACCGGTGCGATTGCAGCCGCGCCCGGCGTGTTTGCACTGGTGGCGATTGCAGCAAGCACGTTGGCGGCGTTTTGCCTGTACTGGCTCGTGCGTGGCAACTGGGCCGCGTTCTTGTTTGAGCGGCCGCGCTGGGCGTACATCGACTTTTGGTGGCCGGGGCGGGGCCCTGCGGTGGCGCGCTCTGCTTGATTGTTCGCTGAAAAAAGCGGTTTACAACTAAACTACGCAATATCCATGCGGGTTTTGAGGCAGAAATGCTTCAAAACCCGCATGGATATTGCGTAGAATGCTTCTAATCTGCCTTAATTCACTTCAAGCCGCGCGGGACCAGCGCGCATCTCACCAACAACAGCCGCGGCATCAAACCCGCCAGCCTTGAAGATGCGCAGCACTTCGTCTACGGATGCATCGTCGCAGGCCACCAGCAAGCCGCCTGACGTTTGCGGGTCTGTGAGCAAGTCTTGCTGCACCTTGGTCAGCGTGCTGGCGAGCTGCACGTCCTGCCCGTAGCTTTGCCAATTGCGGCCGGATGCGCCGGTGAAAAAACCTTCGCGCACCATGGCCTCAACACCGGGCAGCAGCGGAACATTTTTCCATTCAATCACCGCAGTAAGTTTTGCGCCGCGCGCAATCTCAAGCGTGTGGCCCGCCAGGCCGAACCCGGTCACATCGGTCAGCGCATGCACGCCCGGCAGATTGGCAAGCAGCGCGCCGGGTTTGTTGAGCATGGTGGTGGCCTTGATCATCTGCGCATAGCCCGCGGCATCCAGCTTGTCTTTTTTCAGCGCGGCCGACAGCACGCCCACGCCAATGGGTTTGCCCAGAATCAGTTTGTCTCCGGCCTTGGCGTCGGCATTTTTCTTGACCTTTTTGGGATGCACCAGACCCATCACCACCAAACCGTAAATTGGCTCAACCGAGTCAATCGTATGGCCGCCGGCAATTGGAATGCCGGCCTCACGGCACGCTGCTTCGCCGCCCTGGATGATCTTGCCGATCACCTCGGTAGGCAACTGATTCACCGGCATGGCCACGAGTGCGAGCGCCATGATCGGTGTGCCGCCCATCGCATACACATCACTGATGGCGTTGGTGGCAGCGATCTTGCCAAAGTCAAACGGATCGTCCACGATCGGCATAAAAAAATCGGTGGTGGCAATCAGCGCCTGCTCGTCGTTGAGTTGATAGACCGCTGCGTCGTCGGCAGTTTCAATCCCAACAAGCAGCTCTTTGGGAATGGGCGTGCCCTGGCTGTTCTTGAGAATCTCATGCAGCACCGCCGGCGCGATCTTGCAGCCGCAGCCGCCGCCATGCGAAAACGAGGTGAGCTTGATCTTGGGCAATTCGGTGGGGGCGTTCATGGCGGGCTTTCGAGAAGAGCATTGGTGTCAAACCGGATTATCGCGCGATTTTGTCGTTGGTCGCGCGGCGCCGCGCGGGCCTTACGTGCGCAGCATGTCCGCCAGCAACTGCAACACGCGCTGTTGTTCGGTGTCCGGCGCAAACAGCGCGGCGCGACCCTCGCACTCCTGCGTGAGCTGCGCGCGAAAATCCGCGTCGCTGGCAAACTTGCGCATTAGCTCGGCCAGCGCAGCATCGTCGTGTACCGGAAAGTACCCGCCGTATTTGCGGCCCAGCATGCCCACGTTGCCGCTGATAAAACTTGCCAGCACCGGCACGCCGGTGCGTAGCGCTTCAATGATCACATTGGCGCCGCCTTCGATGGTGCTGCTGATCACGAGTGCCCGCGCTCGCGCAATCCAGCGCCGCGCAGCGTTTTGCGTCAAGCCCAAATGCCATTCGTAATGCGGGCAGTCGCGCATGGTGATGGTGGCATCCTGTCCCAGCGCTTCTTCCAGCGCGTTGCCGATTTGCACGACACGCAAGCCTTCGCTGCTCTTCAAGCGCCGCGCCGCGCGCATGAGCGTGAGTGGATCTTTCTCGCTGCGTAAATGGCCCACCGCAACAAAATCAAACGACGTTTCATTTTTGCGCAGCGGCTGCCACGTGGGCGCAGACTGCGTAATCACGCGGCACTTGGCTTGATGCACCGGCGCCAGTTCATGCATGCCTTCTTCTTGCAAGACCACCAGATGACTCGCGTGGCTAAGCGCATGCAGCGCGCTGGTATCGGTGCGGATGTCGCGGTACAGATCAGTGCCGGTCATCACCAGGGCCAGCGGTGCATGCGCGTGCGCTGCGCGAAACTGCGTAATCGAATCAGCACTGCGCCGCGCGTGCAGTGCAATCATGGCGTCAACCGGTTTGCCGTCCCAATGCAGCGCTACGGAAACTTGCGCGGCGGGTTCCAAAATTTGCTGCCAGCGGCGCGCCGTGTGCCAGTTGCCGTTATTGGCGTTTGCCAGCGCGGGCGTGATAATCGCAACCGAGGGGCGGGTTCTAGACATGGGCAGCAGCTTGGATCAATCAAAACACCTGGCAACAAAGCAAACGGGCCTGCAAGAAGGGGAGCGTGCCCGGCACTATAACTCCGCCGCGCTTGCCACGGCATTGTGCAATGCACGCGCGCGCTTGAAGACGCTCGTACTGGGTTTGACCGATAGCCAGTGGAACGTTCCCTTGCAAAGCGGGATCAACCCGATTGCATGGGAGATTGGCCACGTAGCCTGGTTTGCGCATTGGTGGACGCAGCGCGGCCCGCACCGTGTGGACGCGGCGGGGCAGACGGTTGCATCCGGCCCGTCGCTGCCTGCTGCGCCGGATGAATTGTTTGACTCCAGCCGCATTGCGCACCCGCAGCGCTGGCAAGTGGCATTGCCCAGCCGTGCCGTGGTGATGGATTTGCTGGACGCGCAGCTTGCGCAACTACTGGCCACGCTGGCTGTTAGCAAAGACGATGATACGAGCCTGTACTTCTATCGCTTAAGTCTGTTTCATGAGGACATGCACAACGAAGCACTGCTATGGCTGCGTGCTGTGCTGGGTTACGGAGTGCCGCAAGGTCTGCAGCTGCCGGTGATGGAGCACGCGCAGCGCGTGCACACCGTTGCTGCGCAGACGGTTGTGTTGGGTCACGCACCGGCTCAGCCCGGCTTTGCGTTTGACAATGAACTGCAAGGCGTTGTCGTGGAAGTCGATGCATTTGAGATGGATGTGCAGCCAGTCAGCTGCGGCGAATATCTGCGGTTTGTAGAAGCAGGCGGATACGACAACGCGACTTACTGGCAAGGCGCAGCCGGTCTCTGGCGCGCGGCCGCATCGCGCCAGCATCCGCTGCGCTGGCGCAAGCACAACAACGTTTGGCAGATGCAATGGTTTGATGCATGGATTACCTTGCCGGAAGATGCGCCAGTGATGCACATCAACGCCTATGAAGCGCAAGCGTATTGCGCTTGGGCAAAGCGTCGCCTGCCCAGCGCGGTTGAATGGGAAGCCGCAGCGCGTAGTAGGGCAATTACCTGGGGCAATAGCGTTTGGGAATGGACCAGGAGCGACTTTGTGCCGTATCCCGGCTTTACGCCTGGCCCCTACAAAGAGTATTCACAGCCCTGGTTTGGCACGCACCGCGAGCTGCGCGGTGGCAGCTTTGCGACCGATGCACGCATGCATCACGCGCAGTACCGCAACTTTTTTACGCCAGAACGTTGTGATGTTTTTGCGGGGTTTAGAACCTGCGCTTCATAAGTGCTTTACGCAATATCCATGCGCTTTTTCAGGCGAAAATGCTCCAAAAACCGCATGGATATTGCGTGGCAGCTTCAAAGAACTAAAGCGTTTCCTTAAACGGCAACCGCTCATTCAGCTCATCCAAATACGCATCCATGCCGTGCCGCTCGCGCTGCAAATAGCGATCAATCGCGTCGGCAAACGCAGGCTCGGCCAGCCAGTGATACGAGCAGGTGGGCACGGGTGCCAGGCCGCGGGCGATTTTGTGTTCGCCTTGCGCGCCGCCTTCAAACACCTCAATGCCTTGCGCGATCGCATACTGAATCGGCTGGTAGTAGCAGGCTTCAAAATGCAGGCAGGGCACGTGCTCGATCGCGCCCCAATAGCGGCCGTACAGACGCTTGCCGGAGCGGATGCAAAGGCTCGCGGCAATCGGCTCGCCAGCCCGGTACGCGAGAAACAGCACGGTCGCATCCGGCGCGCGCTCTCCGAGCAGCTCAAAAAACTTCAGATTCAAATACGGGCTGGACCAATGCTGCGTGTACGTGGTGTTGTAGCAGTGCGTAAAGAACGCCCAGTCTTGCGCGCTCGCAGTGTTGCCATCTTTAACGGTAAAGGTCACGCCGGCTTCAAGCACTTTGCGCCGCTCAGCGCGGATGTTTTTGCGCTTTTTCTGTTCCAGCGAGTCAAGAAAATCTTCAAACAATGCATATCCCGCGTTTTGCCAATGAAACTGTACGCCGGTGCGCTTGAGCCAGCCGGCATCTTGCAGCGCCTGCGCAGAATGCGGCTGCGGAAACAGCACGTGGCATGAAGATGCATCCAGCGCTTTTGTGTGTTCAGGAAGCGCGTGTGCGAGCGCGGCGCGTGCATCTGCATCGCGCGCGAGCAAGCGCGTGCCGGGCACCGGCGTGAAGGGCAGGGCGCACAGCAGTTTGGGGTAGTAAGCCAGACCGTGGCGTGCATACGCGTCTGCCCAGGCGTGGTCAAACACATATTCGCCGTAAGAGTGCTGCTTCAAATACAGCGGCGCCGCGGCAACGAGCAAGCCTTGCGCGTCATGCAGCAGCAGATGCACAGGGCTCCAGCCGGTGCGGCCGCCGACGCAGCCGGTTTCTTCCAGCGTGGCCAAAAACGCTGAGCTGAGCAACACCTGCTCCGGTGCGCACGCGGCGGCGAGCGCATCCCACTCGCGTTCATGCCCGCGCAGCGTGCGCAAGACCTGCGTGCGATAATTTGCGGACAATGACAAAGCTTGTGTGGACATGAAGGCGCTGGTAGCAATTGCTCAGATCAACGTGACGGTGGGAAATCTTGCCGGCAACGCTGACAAGATACTCGAAGCGGCACGCCGCGCGCATGCGCAAGGCGCGCATGTGCTGGTAACTCCCGAGCTTTCGCTGACCGGCTACCCGCCCGAAGACCTGCTGCTGCGCGACGCGTTCTTTGACGCGTGCGAGGTGCAGATGCAGCGCATGATCGCCGCCAGCAAAGCGCTGCCGGGCCTGCATCTGCTGGTGGGCCACCCGGTGGCGCGTGAAGGCTCGCGCTTTAACGCCTGCAGCGTAATTGAGGGCGGCAAGGTGGTGGGCCGCTATCACAAGCACGATCTGCCCAATTACGACGTGTTTGATGAGCAGCGCTACTTTACGCCGGACAACCGGCCGCTCGTCTTTACCGTGAACGGCATTCAGTTTGGCGTGAACATTTGCGAAGACGTGTGGTTTTCATACGCGCCTAGCGCCGCGCGCGCGGCGGGCGCGCAGGTTTTGCTGGTGCCCAACGGCAGCCCGTATCACATGGGCAAGGTCAAGCAGCGCATGGAGGTCGTGCGCCACAACGTTTGCGCGCAAGGGCTGGCCTGCGTGTTTACCAACATGATCGGCGGGCAAGACGAGCTGGTGTTTGACGGCGGCTCGTTTGTGCTGAACGCAAGAGGTGAAGTCACCACTCTGTTGCCGCAGTTTGTTGAAGATATGGAAGTTGTCGCCGTCAAATCTGCTGAACCGCTACCAAGCCGGCTGCTGCCGGACTTGCCGCTTGAGCAAGAGGTGTATGAAGCGCTTAAGCTGGGTGTGCGTGATTATCTGGGCAAGAACGGCTTTCCCGGCGCGGTGATTGGCCTATCAGGCGGGATTGATTCTGCGCTGGTGCTGGCCGTGGCGGTGGATGCGCTGGGCGCAGACAAAGTGCGCGCGGTGATGATGCCGTCCAAATACACCGCAGACATCAGCTGGATTGATGCGCGCGACATGGCAAAGCGCCTTGGCGTGCGCTATGACGAAATTCCGATTGGCGGCGTGTTTGATTCTTACCTGAGCACGCTCGCCGGTGAGTTCAAGGGCCTGGCTGCAGATACAACGGAAGAGAACATCCAGGCGCGCATCCGCGGCACGCTGCTCATGGCGCTTTCAAACAAATTCGGCAGCATTGTGCTGACCACCGGCAACAAGAGTGAGATGGCCACTGGCTACTGCACGCTGTATGGCGACATGGCGGGCGGCTATGCGGTGATCAAAGACATTCTCAAAACACTCGTGTTTCGTCTGGCACGCTGGCGCAATACGCAGGGCGAGGTGATTCCTGAGCGCATCATTACGCGCCCGCCTTCGGCCGAGCTGCGTGAAAATCAGACCGATCAAGACAGCCTGCCGCCGTACGATGTGCTGGACGGCATCATCAAGCTGTACATGGAAGAAAATACGCCCATGGCCGAGGTGATTGCTGCAGGGTTTGATGCGGCCACGGTCAAACGCGTAGTACGCTTGATTCAAGTGACCGAGTACAAACGCCGCCAGGCACCGATCGGCGTGCGCATCACGCACCGCGGGTTTGGCAGAGACTGGCGTTACCCCATCACCAACAAGTTTTCTGAATAAGCTGGAGACGATGCAATGAAGCAAATCACCACCATCATCAAACCGTTCAAACTCGATGAAGTGCGCGAAGCGCTGGCAGAAGTGGGCGTAACTGGCCTGACCGTCACCGAGGTCAAAGGCTTTGGCCGCCAAAAGGGCCACACTGAACTCTATCGCGGCGCGGAATACGTGGTGGACTTTCTGCCGAAGGTGAAGGTGGAGGCCATCGTGACCGAAGCATTGGTTGAGCGCGCGATCGAAGCCATCATCCGCGCCGCCAAGACCGGCAAGATTGGTGACGGCAAAATTTTTGTCACGAGCATTGAGCAAGTGGTCCGTATTCGCACGGGTGAGACGGGCGACGCTGCGATTTGAAAACACTCATTGCGTTCGCACTCGTTTTAAAGTGCTCTACGCAATATCCATGCGGGTTTTCAGCCATTTTTGCCTGAAAAAGCGCATGGATACTGCGTAGTGCTGCTCCAGTGAGACCTTCGGTCGCAGCATCCAATACTTTTGCCTAAATCTTTCGACCGAGCAAAACCGCGTCTACGCTGTGTGCATGCTTCAGTGAGGTGACGGCAATGTGGTTACGTGTTTTGTTGGTCGGCTTGTGTGTCAGCTACGCCTGCGCGGCGCATGCGCAAGGCGCCGTGGGCAAGGCCATGCTGCCGCTGATGGATTTTGACCGCTTGCATCCGGTGCTGCTGCAGCGCTGCGAAGCTGCCGCGCCAGAAACGGTGCCTGCGCTCAAGCAAGCCATCGATGCCTGGCGCAAGGACCACTATGTGCCGCAGCGTTTGCTGCAGACGTACGCGATGGTGGAGCTGGCGGCCAAGCAGGGGCAGGCCGACATATCGCAGCAAAAGGCCGTCATCAAAATGCTGCAGGATGCGAGCGTGGAGAAGTTCACGAAAGAAACTGCAGCGATGGATGCGGAGAAGCTACGCCAACTCTGCGAACGCTACCCGAATGAATTGGCCGTACCCGAGATGAATTTTTTGCAGATTCAGCGCGGAAAAAAAGCGGAGATTGATGCAGCGATTGCGGCGGGCAAACAGCGTAAGGAAAATACTCAGTAAGCAGGCAGTTTGATGGCGTTTTGAAGGTAGAAAATAGGCTTTACGCAATATCCATGCGCCTTTTGAGGCAAAAATGGCTCGAAACCCTCATGGATATTGCGTAGTCTGCTGCTATGCGCAGCGACATCAGTGCTCGTGCCGTAAGCTCCTCCCCCTTCAAGGGGGAGGTCGGGAGGGGGATGGGTTTTATCGTTGCGCTCTTCAAACGAAACCCATCCCCACCCTAACCCTCCCCTTGAAGGGGAGGGAGATCCCCGGCGTAGTCACATGCACAACGGCTTTGTGCACAACCTAATTGCCTCGCTTGGCCCCAATATCAATCTGCGTCACGCTGCGTGTGGACACATCGGCATTGATTGCGGATTCTGGTGCAAACCACGGTAGCGGCAGATTGTCCTGCACCACGGTCAGCTTGTGGCTGCCGGCGGTAACCAGGGGAAATTCAAACCAGCCCTGCGCATCGGTGCGCGCCGCGAAGCGTCCGTCCAACACCACGGTGACGTTGGCTGCGGCCGCTTCGCCGGCGTCGCGTTTGCCGTTGTCGTTGGCATCAAGATAAACCACGCCGCGAATGCTGCCTGCAGCGTCTCCCGGCCGGCCACCCAGGGGTGCCATCGCGCGGCCGGCCTGGTCTTGATAACGCAGCGCTATAAACAGGCTCTTGTTGGACGTGGTGGTGGTGATCACTGGCCCGATGATGAGTGGGTCCAATGTGAGCAGCTGTGCGAACTCGCCGCGGCTTTCGGAATAGCTCAGTGACACTAGCCAGTTGCTACTCAACTGCAGGCGGGCAGACAAGCTTGCATCCAGCGAGTCTTCACCGGTGTTGTCCAGCACGCGGCGCGTGCGCAGGTTCAGGTCAACGGTGAGATTGGGCCGCGGATCGGCGCCCAGCAGTGCGCCCGCCAGCAGTGCGCGATTGCTTGCGCCGCCTCTGACGGATTCAAACCCCAGCGATGTGCTAGCACGCCAGCCGGCCGGGATTGCCCACGCTTGGTCCAGCACGATGCGGTCGGTGGTTTGCGCGGCAAGATCTTCCTGCCGGTCCCATTGCACGCGCGTATTGCCCAGCGTATTGATGGAATCGACATATGCTGACACGGCGTGAGCGTTTTGGCCTTGCCGCCGCACAGCTGCGCTGGCCCCAACGCCCAGATCGCGCGACATCTGATAGCGGCCGTTCAGTGCGAAATACTGGCCGGTGGTAAATGCGCCGGACAGTGGTTTGAACACTTCTGCGTTCGCATCCCAAAGCCACTGGCGCGAGCGGTAGCTGGCGCGGTAATGCGCGCCCTGCAAATCAGACACCATTGCGAGCGGCCCCCAGGCCACGCCCGGTTCAAAGCGGAACACGCCCCATTCATGCTGAACTGGCCCGGTACGCGTTTGCATGTCGGCCCACAACCCATTGGCACGCCCGCTCGCACTGGTTTTGGATTGAATCAACTGCGCTTGCGCTTGCAGGTCGCCCGAGCGCCAGCCCACGTAGCTGTGCAGCGCGTCGGCCCGCGCAAGCGCAACATCGGCTTCAGTTGTGTCGCGCGAAGCAATCAGATTTGCGCCGGCAAGCCAACGGCTGGATGACCACTGCGCGCCGAGCGTGGAGATATTGCCATCGGTGCGCTCAATGCCCAGCGCAGTGCCGTCGGCGTTAAAGCGCACCTGCTCGCCGGTGCTGGCGGCAAATTCC
>JBOFGW010000517.1:0-3434 GCA_051649325.1 Burkholderiaceae bacterium
TTAAGCGTCTACGCAATATCCATGTTGGTTTTGGAGCAAAAATGGCTCAAAACCCTTATGAATACTGCGTAAACATCTCTCTAATGCTTGGTTGCAGGTGCTTGCGCGGCTACCGTAGCGGTATCCAGCGCCAAACCCCAGCCCGCCTGCACCGCGCCATCCATCAGCAGCTTGGTGGCGGCATGCATGAGCTGCGCGTTCATCACAATGCCCAGCGCTTTTGCACCATCTTTCCACTGTGTTTGCAAGCTGCCATCGGTGAGCGGCGTGAGGCTCACTTCGTTCACAAGCAAAGGCGCATCACCCAGCGGGAATAGATTTTCCGGCGGGCGATAGTGGGGCGAGTAGGGGCTGGTTTGCGCTTGCGTAGGTGCGGCGCCTTGCGCGGCAGGCTTCTGCCCAAATGGCGTGGAAAAATTGGTGGTGGCTACCGCATGCTCGCGCTCCATGCTCACCAGCGCGCGGCGCGCTTCATCGGTTGCACCGGCAGGCAGGGCCAGGCTGCGGACGTGTTCCACGGCACGTTGCCAGGTCGGCCACAGGTCGTGCAGCAAGCGGCGCGTGAGCCAGGCGCGCACCTCATGCCCGGCCGTGGTGTTGACGCGCATCAACAGCCGGTCTTGAAAAGCGTCGTAAACGATCTGTAGCTGTGCCAGTTCCATCTTGAAATTGCCGTGCTAAAGCCGCATTTTGGCATCAACTGAATATTTTCCCGAGCAAAAAACATGTTTCGTTTAGACAAACTCACCACCCGTTTCCAGCAAGCACTGGCCGATGCGCAAAGCCTGGCCGTTGGGCAGGACCACCAGTTCATTGAACCGGTGCACGTGCTTTCGGCCCTGCTGGATTCGGACGATGGCGGCACCAAAGGTTTGCTCGCACGCGCCGGTGCAAACCTGCAGCGCGTGACGCAAGGCATTAAAGACGCCATCAGCCGTTTGCCGCAAGTGCAGGGCACGGGCGGGCAAGTGCAGATTGGCCGCGATCTGATGGGCTTGCTCAATCTCACTGACAAAGAAGCGCAAAAGCGTGGCGACCAATTCATTGCCAGCGAATTGTTTTTGCTCGCCGCCGTAGAAGACAAAGGCGATACCGGTCGCCTATTGCGCGATGCAGGTTTGACCAAGAAGACTTTGGCCTCAGCCATTGAATCCGTGCGCGGCGGCGAAGCGGTGCAGGATGCAGAAGGTGAGAGCGGCCGTGAAGCGCTCAAAAAATTTACGGTAGACCTGACCGAGCGCGCGCAGCAAGGCAAGCTGGATCCCGTGATCGGGCGGGATGATGAAATCCGCCGTGCGATTCAAATTTTGCAGCGGCGCACCAAGAACAACCCTGTACTGATTGGCGAGCCGGGTGTGGGCAAGACTGCGATTGTGGAAGGTTTGGCGCAGCGCATTGTGAATGACGAAGTGCCTGAATCGCTCAAAGGAAAGCGCGTGTTGGTGCTGGACATGGCGGCGCTACTCGCCGGTGCCAAATACCGCGGCGAGTTTGAAGAGCGCCTGAAAAACGTGCTCAAAGACATTGCCAAAGACGCTGGCCGCACGATTGTGTTTATCGATGAAATTCATACGATGGTGGGTGCCGGCAAGGCCGAAGGCGCCATCGACGCCGGCAACATGCTCAAGCCTGCGCTGTCTCGCGGCGAGCTGCACTGCATCGGCGCGACCACGCTGGATGAATACCGCAAGTACATCGAAAAAGATGCCGCGCTGGAGCGGCGCTTTCAAAAAGTGCTGGTGGATGAGCCGAGCGTGGAAGCCACCATCGCCATCCTGCGCGGCCTGCAAGAAAAGTACGAGCTGCATCACGGTGTAGACATTACCGACCCGGCGATTGTGGCTGCGGCAGAGCTTTCCAATCGCTACATCACTGACCGTTTTTTGCCGGACAAAGCGATTGACCTGATCGATGAAGCTGCTGCGCGCATCAAGATGGAGATTGATTCCAAGCCCGAGAGCATGGACAAGCTCGACCGCCGCCTGATTCAACTCAAGATCGAGCGCGAGGCGATGAAAAAAGAGACCGATGACGCCTCTAAAAAACGCTTGGAGTTGATCGAGCAGGAAATTGCAAAACTGCAACGCGAGTATGCCGACCTAGAAGAAGTATGGAAGGCCGAGAAGGCCGCCGTGCAAGGCACCGCGCACATCAAAGAGGAGATCGACAAACTCAAAGCGCAAATGACTGAGCTGCAGCGCAAGGGCCAGTTTGAGAAGGTGGCCGAGATTCAGTACGGCAAACTGCCAAGTCTTGAGAAGCAACTCAAAGAGGCTGAAGCGCCCTCTCCCCTCGTGGGAGAGGGCAGGGGTGAGGGGGCGCGGCCAAAGCTACTCCGTACCCAAGTCGGCGCGGAAGAAATCGCCGAGGTCGTCGCGCGCGCCACCGGCATTCCTGTCAACAAAATGATGCAGGGCGAAAAAGACAAACTGCTGCATATCGAAGAAGCGCTGCACAAACGCGTGGTCGGGCAGGATGAAGCTGTGGTGCTGGTGGCCGATGCGATTCGCCGAAGCCGCAGCGGCTTGTCTGACCCCAACAAACCCTACGGTAGCTTTCTTTTTCTTGGTCCCACCGGCGTGGGCAAGACCGAGCTAACCAAGGCGCTCGCGTCATTCATGTTCGACAGCGAAGAACACATGATCCGCATCGACATGAGCGAGTACATGGAAAAGCACTCCGTCAGCCGCTTGATCGGCGCACCGCCCGGCTATGTAGGCTACGACGAAGGTGGCATGCTGACCGAAGCTGTGCGCCGCAAGCCCTACAGCGTGATTTTGTTTGACGAGGTAGAAAAAGCGCATCCAGATGTGTTCAACGTATTGCTGCAAGTGCTGGACGATGGCCGCCTGACCGATAGCCAAGGCCGCACGGTGGATTTTAAAAACACCGTCATCATCATGACGAGCAATCTGGGCAGTCATCACATCATGCAAATGGCCGGTGAGGAGCATGAGCGGATCAAGGCCGTGGTGTGGCAAGAGGTCAAGCAGCACTTCCGCCCGGAATTTTTGAACCGCATTGATGAAGTGGTGATCTTTCAAGCACTTGCAGCGGATCAAATCAAAGGCATCGCGCGGATTCAGCTCATGCGGCTGCAAGAGCGCCTGGCAAAACTTGAATTGGGTTTTGAGGTATCAGATGCGGCGCTGGAACGGATTGCCAATGCCGGCTACGACGTGACTTTTGGCGCGCGGCCGCTCAAACGCTACATCCAGCAGCATTTGGAAAATCCGCTGGCCAAAGAACTGCTCAAGGGCGGCTTCATGCCCAAGCAAACCGTCAAGGTGGACGTGGGCGCCGAAGGGTTTAGCTTCTCGACCTAAAGTTCACCTTCAAATCACGCAGGTTCCATACGTCTTTCGGGCCAAAAATGCCTAAAGAGACGCTTGGATATTGCGTGATCAAAAAAATCGTGCGTTAAGCAGGCTTAC
>JBOFGW010000518.1:0-4168 GCA_051649325.1 Burkholderiaceae bacterium
TGTCCGGCACGGCCTCGGCCGAAAAGAAGCTCAACCCGCCAAAAATGCCGCCTTCCAGCAAATCGGAGTAGCGAAACCGCTGCGTGCTGCGCTCAACTGCAACCAAGCGTTGATCAATCCAGGTGATGCGATCGCCTGGCGCGTAGGTTGCGCTCGTGGTCAGCGCGGAGCCGTCCCACAGGTACAGCAGCGAGCCGTCCGTGATGGCGAGCTGCGTCACGCTTGCGTCCATGTCCACAATGCCGGCGGTGGACGAAAGGGCAGCCAGAATGGTTCGCGCGCCATCGCCGTCAACGCGCACCAGATTCCCGTCAATAACGGCATGCAGCGCGTTTTTGAATGTGAAAAGGCCGCGAACGCTCATACTCTCGTGAACTCCCACTGAAACCGAAAACCTCGGTTCATACCCATTCTACGCAACCCAAACCCCTCAGGCACGGGGCCGATAAGGCGCTCGATTGAGTAATTATCGCGCTGCTCACGCCAGTACGCATTGCCAGCCCTCACATAGCTAAAAATCACATCGCTTGCGCCCTCTTGAGTTTCGCGCTTGTCATCGGTCGAGCATTTTGGCGTTGCGCAACCAGGGAATGGGTCAATCACAAAGGCATTGGCGAGCAAACTAAAATATCGCAGCTTGCACAAGCCGTCTTCCACATAGGCAAGCACTGGCTGCATGTTGGAGTCAAAGGCTACGGATAAGTCTGTCACTGCACCCAGGCCGCTTACAAGCGTTGTCACGGGCGACCCGCTTAGAGGCGCAAGCCTAATGCTTTGATCGGTGTTGACCAGCGGGTCGCCTACATCAAGCCATGCGCGCCAAACTTGAACCTGCCTGCCCTGGCTAGCGTCATTGAGCGCAACGCCACCCATCTCACGGCTCTCAAGTCGCTCATCGTCGGAACGGTCGGGCTCCAGCAGCACGCCAAACGGCGCATCCGCGTCAATGGCGTTTTGCGGAATTGCCATTACCTGCGAGCCCAAGAGAATCTAAAAGGCAAAGACAACTGATTTGTGGATGTTTTCGGGATTGTTGCATCTGTTGCAACGCTCCCAAACCTGATTTGGTCTTTAAGCGAAACTGCGCTGTTTCCGCCGTTCGTAATTTCAATTCTTGCCGACCTAATACCTCCGGAAAAATTTCCTTGAGCAATAGACAGACTTGCTGAAAACTGCAAATAAAAATTACCATCTACATAAGCATCAAATGCGGAAACAGAGGCTGCCGCCGTGGCTCCTGATGGAGTTATTGCCGTAACGGCACCAATATCTCCATCATAAAAGTTTGCAAAACGGCCTTGGAAAATTATTCCATTTGGAACAGGAGAGCGGGCAAGCCCCCTATCGCAAAGTCTGCTAATGTAGTTGTAACTGACCCCTCCAATGCTAACTGTGCCTGTTGCATCTGCCAATGCAGGATACATTGAAAGTCTATAAGTAACTCGCAAAATTTGAATTGCAGTAACAGGAATAGCTACCGGACTCCCGACGCCGTCAACAATAAGCGCCCTACTAAACAAGTTGGCACCGGTTGATGCAGAGCCAACGCCAATTTCCGCTATGTTACCGACGACAGACCCTTGCGCAAATTCATAAGTCACGCTGTAGGTGCTTTGGTAGTCAGGAGCCCCCGCAAGCACAAGAGATGGCCCCGTGGCCGTTGTTGTAAAAGCAATTTGAGCAACTAGTTGGGTGTCTGTAAAAGCGGGGGCTGTACTTCCGGTTCCAACTCTGCAATTTGTTCCAAGCGCCGTATTTTTGCCAATGTTGTTTAAGCCAAAGTTTGTAATTAGGTTGTCAAACCATCCGGTTTCGCGCACAAGCTCAAGCCGGCCGTTTTTTGGCTCGAATACTTGAATCATGTACTCACCGCCAACTTTTGCGCGCGAGTCAACATTAATGTTTGTTGGGTCAATTGTGCGTATATACATTATGCAAGCGTCCCGTTTTGTGGAATTGCTTTACCAGAATCTAGATTCTCTGTAGGCCAGTTTGTGTAAGTCAAAAGCACTTCTGGCAATGTTCCTGTTTGTGGAATAGATTTCCCGGAATCAAAATTCTCAACAGGCCAATCTGTGTAAATAAGCAATACCTCAACAATCGTACCTGTTTGTGGAGTTGCTTTTCCTGAATCAAGGTTTTCAACAGGCCAATCCTGGTATGTAAGAAGCGTACTGATAAGCGTTCCGTCAAGCGGAAAGGCAAGCGCTGACGCAAACTCATCAAATGGCGACTCCCACAAAAGACCATCAAGCGGTGCAGAAACCCCCGTCTGCATGCTTTCGGCGGTAATGAGCGCGTAAAGCGGGCCAACGTACCGAATAACGTACTCACCAAATTGCTCAAGGCCCGGAACGTCTTTGAGCGCCCAAGTTTCCTTGCCAGAAGGAACCGGGTGCATGTTGACCGTGCGCTGTGTGCCTTGGTGCTTTCGCCGAAGGTCGTCGCTTGGGCCGATGAGGTCAATGTCTTCATCCACACTACAGCCTCACCCATGCTGAGGTGTAGTTGGGGCTCGCGCGGTATGTGACCGGTGCCGGCAGCGGCGCCCCACTCACCTGGAACTCGTATGCCAGCCCTGTGGACGGGAATTGCCCGCCCTCATCCAAAGTCATGTTGAACGGCGCAGAGGTGCCGCCGGAGAAGGCGATCTGAAGTGACTGGGCCGGGAATGGCGGCAGGTAAACGCCATAGCTGGCCTGATAAGCCGGATTGGGCGCGGTGAGCGTGAGGGTCAGATTGCCCGTGTAGCCACCTGTCGCAGAGAACTGCAGCGCCCAGGTGTAGAAGCCGGAAAGCGACTGCGACACCAGCGTGATGTCAAGAGCCGGCACAACAGGCGCCGTGGAAAACGATGTCAGCCCCGGCACGTCTTCAAGCACCCAGGCCGTCCGCTCGTTGCCAGGCTCCACAGGAACCGGGACCAGGTTGATTGTGCGCTGCACGCCGCTGGGGGCGCTGTCCAAGTCGTAGCTGGGGCCAACGAGGTCAATGTCTTTCACAACGGCGCCTCAATGGACGCGCGGCCCGCAAACTGCCCAACATCGAGCTGCGGCACGCGGATGTTGCGCGTCTTGACCATGCGCATGGAGTTGGCTGCGTCATCTTTGGTCTGCTGGTCAAGCTCCACATGGAACACGGGCGCGATGCGCTTGGCCAGATTGCTCACGATGGCAAAGCGGTAGCCGGGCGGCAATGGGAAATCCGTCGTCAGGTCGGCGAATGGCAGCACCTCGAGGTTTGCCACCACGCGCAGCACCTCGCCGCCGGCCGCTGCCGGCCAAACATTGATGACGCCAACAGGAAAATCAGGCTTGTAGAACACACGAGACGGCGTGCCGTCTGCCTGCCCCAGGCGATAGAACTCTTGCTCCCCCACAAGCAGCGTGTCTCGAGGCCGGCCACCCTCAAGGACAACGGTGGCGGGGTCCAGGTCCACGGGGCGCGCGGTCACGATCTGCCCAGTAGGCCCAATCGTGACCTGGCTTTGCCCGCTTGTCAGCGCGACATTGAATGTCTTGGTGGTGTAGGCAAAGGCAGAGTCCAAGCCCCAGCCGTCGATCATCGTGTTGAGATGCCGGAACGACACCTCAACATCGTCCGGGGACGGCGAATCGCCCGCCGAGACGATCTTCGAAACCTCCAGCGCCTCTTTGATCAGGTCAATGGCTCTTGGCATAAAAAACCCGGGCATGTTTCCACGCCCGGGCCGAAGGGCGACCTTGCGGCCACCGGGAGGAGATATCCGAACCCGTCTTCAGTTCCAGACAACGCAGGCGTGGGTGCCGCGGTGCGCCACCAGACCGAACCGCGCGTCGATACGCATCTTGTGCGACAGGTCGTTGATGTCGCCATCCGACTGAATGGTCACGCTGATGCCTTTTTGGCGCATCGTGTAGCCATTCAAGTTGCTGACGACAGGCACGTCCACAAACGCGGCCGAGAATGCGTTCCGCTGGAACATCAGTGAGCCCTGAATGCTTGCGGCGGCAGCGCCATCGAACACCAGCGCGGCAGCGGCGGCAGGGCCAGCGCTGACCGTCTGGTTCGGCATCGCAGGCAAGATGGCCGGGTAGATCGGCAGCGCAACGGTTGTACCCGCTGCAGTCGTGTCGGCCGTGATCGTGAACTTGCGAAGGCGCGTAGACGGCTGCCCCGTGAGCGGGTT
>JBOFGW010000519.1:0-11232 GCA_051649325.1 Burkholderiaceae bacterium
TGGCTTTGCCGTTGGACTCCATTTCCAGCTGCTGCAAGTATGCGGGTAGGCGCGCAAGGTCTGCGTGATAGGGGATCACAGCGCGGGCAGAAAAATTGAGCGCGTTCAAATTCATTGCGTCCAGCAGCGCCATCAGTACAGGCGCGTTGACAGCAAGCGGCGCCTGCTGAAAATGCACATCCATCGCGCGCGCACCGGCGAGCATTTGTTCAAACGCAGCAGCGCCGTAGGCAATCGCAACCGGCAGGCCAATCGATGACCACACCGAATAGCGGCCGCCAACCCAGTCCCAAAACGGCAAAATCTGCTCTGCCGAAAACCCTGCGGCCTGCGCGGCTTGCGGCTTGGCGGTGAGTACGACGGTTTGTTTGCGCGCTTGTGTGTCGCTCACACCGCTAGACGCCATCCACTTGACGACTGTGGCGTAGTTGATCTGCGTTTCCAGCGTGGTGAAGGATTTGGAAGCGAACGACACCAGCGTCGTCTTGGCAGGCAACGTCGGCAGCAGCGCATGCAGCGCATGACCATCAATGTTCGCAACAAAATGAACGCGAACGCGGCCATGCGCGTGCGCAGCCAGCGCCTGATGCGCAAGGCGCGGACCAAGATCTGAGCCGCCGATGCCCAGGTGCAGCACATCCGTAATCGCGCTGTTTGCCCGTACACTTTCGGCATACGCAAGCATCTGCGCGCGTTGCGACAGAATCTGCGCAAGAAGGGCCTTGCCTGCTGCCGAACCAATTGCATCGCCCGCCTGCGCGCGCAGCGCAGCGTGCAAAACCGGGCGCGCCTCGGTAGTGTTAATCACCTCACCGGCAAACATCGCGGCGCGGCGCTCTCCAAGACCGCAGGCGTTTGCAAGCGCGACACCGGCATCCAGCGTTTTCACATCCATCCGCTGTTTTGAAGCATCCACCACCAAGCCGGCGGCTGAAATGGTGAACGTGGTGCAACGGTTTGCATCGGCGGCAAACAGCTGTGCAATGCTGTGTTTGTTCGCGTGGGCTGATTCCGTAAAACGCGCCCACGCCTGAAAAATAGTTGTACTCATACGGCGACTACTGCAACTCCTGTACATGAAAATTTTGACGTGATATTAGGCTGCGCCGCTACGCGGTTTGCCTAGCAGTGGATCAAAAGGCACTTCGAGCATACGTAGCGTTTCCTGCGCCTGCACGATGCGCTTTTTTACGGTTGGCCCCGCCTTGAGCGCGACGCCAACCGCGAGCATGTCAACAATCGCCAGATGCGCTAGACGGGCCGACAGAGGCGTGTACGGGTGAGTGTCGCTGGGCTGATCCACGGGCAGCAGCACATCCGCAACCTGCGCCAATGCGGAGCCGGTCGGTGCGATTACCACGACTTTCGCGCCTTGCGCGCGCGCGAGCGCAACGCTTCGCTGCAGCGTTAGCGTTTCGCCGCGCTGCGAGATCGCCAGCACCGCATCCTGATTGCTCAGCAATGCGGCGGCAATCTGGTGCACTGAAGGATCGTTATAAGCCACAGTATTGATGCCGCAGCGGAAAAACTTGTGCTGCGCATCTTGCGCAACAAGGCCAGAAGTGCCTTGCCCATAGACTTCAATTCGGCGCGCTGACGCGAGCACGCGGATCGCATTTTCCAGCGAGATAGGATTGAGCGTATTGCGCAGGTCAAGCAGCACGTTGATTGATCGCGCAAGAATCTGCTCCATTAAATCTTGTGCATCATCGCCCGGTTTGAGGGTTTTGGTTTGCGCAGGCGAGGCCAGCGCAATATCTTTGGCCAATGCAATCTTGAACGCGCCCCAGCCGTCAAAGCCCATTCGCCGCGCGAACCGCAGCACCGTGGGCTCAGACACATTGACCGCGCTGGCGACCGCCTGAATACTCATCTTCACCACTTCTGCAGGGCGGTCGAGCACCAGATTGGCGGCCGCAGCTTCGGCCGGGCGAAGTTGATGCAGTTGCTGACGAATGGTTTCCAAAAGCATGGTGGTGGTGACAAATGCCTATCCGGGGTGAACCGGTAAGGTAATTTTGTTACACGGCAAAGTCAACCAAAAGGCGATCAGGCTGCAGTTTGAATGCACTGCGCTTGATCGATGCGCTGTGCAGCCAGCTATTGCAAGGGCTGCATGGGGATGATGGTGGTTTGCGCTGCCAAATCAGCCATGGGTAGCGGCAATGTCAGGGCCACGGCCGTACCGGCGGGGCCGGAGATCACGTTGACCTCGCCACCCATTTCGCGCGCGCGCCGCCGCATATTGTTCAGCCCAAAACCCGGCAGGTTGGAGGGTTCTTCAAACCCCACGCCGTTGTCAGTAATGCGCAGGCCGATCCGCCCGTTGGACAGCTGCGTTGCCGAAACACCCATCCAGGTGGCTTTGGAATATTTGAGGCTGTTTGACAGCGATTCCTGCACGATCCGCAGCACGTTCAAGGTTGCCTTTGGAGTGAGCTGATAGCCCTCCGGCAGTTCGCTCAAATCCCACCGCAGCTCGACCGAGCCGTCCATCAAGCTTTGCTCGAAGCGGTAGCGCAGATTGCCCAGGGCAGAGCGCAAATCTTCTGCAGTCTCGGCGGTGGAATCCACCATCAGCCGCAGATCGGTGAGGCAATCGCGCAGGATTTGCGCCATATCTTCTTGAGACAGGCGCTTAGACTGCGCGCGCTTCAAACCCGCAATCAATTGCGCGCCCAAGCCGTCATGCATTTCGCCGAGCAATCGGTCGCGCTCGCGCAAGGCGGCATTGGTGCGCACGGTACCTTGCAATTGGATAAAACTGCTATCAAGCTCAGCGTGTTTGGCCGCTACGCGCTCTTCGAGCTGCAGATTGACGCGCGCCGCATCGTCCAGCGCGGCAAAAAATTGATTGACCAGCATTAAGGTCATGCTGATGGCGAGCAGAACCCCCGCCATGGGTGAGTAGTACGTCGTATCAAAGGGCAGCCAGCGGAACTGGATCAAATAACCATGCACCTCCAGTGCAACAAAAATCGTCATCGCTACGGCGACAAGCGTGGACTCAAAACTACGCCGGCTGAACGCCATGAGCCACGATTCGTACAGAAGATAGATGCTCACCACTACCAAAAAGGGCAGCCAGACAAGCCCCCACAGCTCGCTGGTGAGTGGGCCCCATAGCCACAACGCTAGCGCGGCCGTACACACCCCGGCGTAGCCCAGTAAGGCGATTTCAAGCCGCCTGGATTGGTTGCGCGAATAGCGCAAGAAAAAGATGGCGATAAATACAAAAAACCATGCGTTCGCAGAATGGATCACCAGTGCCCACAGCCGCCACGCAAATGGCGCGTAGCTCAAAAAATGGCTGATGTTGTGCAGCGCCCCCACTATGGCGGCAGCACCGGCAACCGCGTAGTAGCTCTGCGTTCTGCGCCGCAGCCCGAGCGAGAGCGCAAGCACCCCCATGCTGAGCAGTACCGCAAAAGAGAATATCGATGCGTCGATCTGCCAGAACCGGGCGCGGTCAAACTCCGGCTGCAGCAGCGCAAGGTCGCCGACCTTGACCGTACTTAGGCCGCCGTTGTAGTCGCGGTAAGCGGCCACATGGATTTCAATGAGATTCGGGCCGGCCACCAAAAAAGATCTCGGAATCTCCACCAGCCAGGGATGGTTCCAGCGCTGCGCATAGGGCTCTCGCAAGCCGTTGCCGGATCGTAGCAGGCGGCCATTCACATGGATTTCTGCGTCCATCGAGATGCGTTTAACGTAAATGGCCTGCGGCGCATCGGGCACGCTCGCGAGCGGCCAATCAATGCGGTAAATGCCGATGCCGGCTGCGTGTTGCCGGGTGGCAGACCAATTGTCCGGCAGCGTGATCGGCGCATTTGTCTGGGTGGCTGGATCAGCCCCCAAATACTGAAAGCGGGCTTGCGAAAATGTCGTGACCTCACCGGCCGCGCCATAGCCCGGCCACAGCGCGAACACCAGCAGCAGCGTCAACAGGCAATGCAAACAGCGCACGCGTGCCCCGCAAAGTGAAATCAAGAAACCTCCCATGTTTCGGTGAATTTTAAGGCCGCGAGGGAAAACGGCGGTAACCTGCGGCATTGGGAGTGAATTGCCAGGGAAAACTGGCAAAGAGCGAAGCAAAGAATTAGGCAAAGAAAGGCTCCGCAGCGCTTGCGCACCGCGGAGCCGTAAAGCCTGAAAAACCCGCCGGTGGCGGAACTTCAAGCACTGGAGGCAATGCAATGTCCAGTTACACAGTAGCCCGATGGTAGATTCTTTGATATACCACCTTCTCGGTAACTTTTTGCGTGCCGATTTTTATCTGCAGTAGTGCAGCGCGGAGAACAGAAACATGGCGCTATCAATTGGAATTGTGGAAGACGACCGCGTGATGCTCGAAAGCTATCGCAACGCGATCGAGACGCAGCCGGATTTTGAAATCGTATTCGCGCTGGACACCGTGGAGTCCGGCGCTGCGGCGTTAGCCAAGCGCATCCCGGATGTACTGCTGGTGGATCTTGGCCTGCCGGACGGCAGCGGCGCCGATCTGATTCGCATGGCGCGTGAAAAGTCTGACGACGTGGAGATTATGGTGGTCACCGTGTTTGGCGACGATGATCATGTGGTGACCGCGATTGAAGCCGGCGCTACCGGCTATCTGCTCAAGGAAAGCGAGCCGATCCATGTGGTGCACCAGATCCGCAAGCTGGTCACTGGCGCATCACCGATCAACCCGTCGATTGCGCGGCGTATTCTGTTCAAGCTCAACAAGAAGGCCGCGCCGCCAGCCGGCCCGGGTGTGACCGTGCAAGCCGCGGCAGCGGCTGCCGTGGCCAATGAGGTGCCACCGGTTTCGCCGCGTGAACACGAGATTTTGGATTTGATCGCGCGTGGGCTGTCGATTACGGAGATTGGTAAAAAACTTGAAGTCTCGCCGCATACCGTGACCACGCACGTGAAGAATATCTACAAGAAACTGTCAGTGCATTCACGTACCGAAGCGGTGTATGAGGCGCGGCAGCTCGGGATTCTGCGCTAGGGCTTTGTAGGGCAAATTGCAATGCTCCATATGTGCTCTACGCAATACCCATGCGGGTTTTGAGCCATTTTTGCTCCAAAAGGCGCATGGATACTGCGTAGTCTGTCTTTGGTGCAACTGAAATATCTGCTTTTTACTGGTTCGTAACGTCATCCGTCACTGCTCACGCGGCGCTGCCGTTAGCGCACTGCTAAAATCCCGCAAATCCCTGAAAGTCATTGTTTGCGCAGAATGCCGCGCGGGCAATGCGCGCGCAAAAAACATGACATCTAGCCTCCTTCTCTCCCGCCGCCCGGTCGCGGCCCTGGTACTTGCGGACGGCACTGTGTTTTGGGGCGAATCCATCGGTGCAGAAGGGCAAAGCGCCGGCGAAGTCGTCTTCAACACCGCCATCACCGGCTACCAGGAAATTCTCACTGATCCTTCTTACTGCCGCCAGATTGTCACGCTGACGCATCCGCATATTGGCAACGTCGGCGTCAACGCGGAGGATGAAGAAAGCACGCAGATACACGCCGCCGGCCTCGTGATCCGCGATCTGTCTTCAGTGGTTTCAAACTTCCGCGCGGAAGAAGCGCTGTCTGCCTACCTCAAGCGCAGCAATGTGGTGGGCATTTGCGGCTTGGACACGCGCAAGCTCACGCGCTTGCTGCGCGAAAAGGGCGCGCAAAACGGCGTGATCGTGGCCTTTGCGCCCGGCGCGCAAGATGTGGATGCACGCGTGCAGCAAGCGCTGGCCGCCGCACGCAACGCGCCCAGCATGGCCGGGCTTGATCTGGCCAAAGTCGTGACCACGCAGAAAAAATACGGCTGGACCGAAGGCTCATGGCAGCTTGGCGTGGGCCATGAAGATGCGCAGGCCGGCAAGTTTCACGTGGTCGCGTATGACTTTGGCGTGAAGCGCAACATTCTGCGCTTGCTCGCAGACCGCGGCTGCAACCTCACGGTCGTGCCCGCGCAAACGTCCGCCGCTGAAGTGCTGGCGATGAAGCCGAACGGAATTTTTCTGAGTAATGGCCCCGGCGACCCGGAGCCTTGCGATTACGCCATTGCCGCTACACGCGAGTTCATGGCCAAGAAAATCCCTACCTTCGGTATCTGCCTGGGGCATCAAATCATGGGCCTGGCCAGCGGCGCCAAGACCATCAAAATGAAAGTCGGGCACCACGGCGCCAACCATCCGGTGCAGGATCTGGACAGCAAACGCGTCTACATCACCAGCCAAAACCACGGCTTTGCGGTGGATGAAAAAACACTGCCGACGAGCATGCGCGTGACGCACCGCTCGCTGTTTGACGGCACGGTGCAGGGGCTTGAACGCACTGACGTGCCTGCGTTTTGTTTTCAAGGGCATCCAGAAGCAAGCCCTGGGCCACAGGATATTGTGTATTTATTCGACAAGTTCATCGCGCTGATGGAGAAAAACTAAACATGCCAAAGCGCACAGATATCAAAAGCATCCTCATCATCGGCGCAGGCCCGATCATCATCGGCCAGGCCTGCGAGTTTGACTACTCCGGCGCGCAGGCTTGCAAGGCGCTGCGCTCGGAGGGTTACAAGGTCATTCTGGTCAACAGCAATCCGGCCACGATCATGACCGACCCGGAAACGGCGGACGTGACTTATATCGAGCCGATTACCTGGCAGGTGGTTGAGCGTGTGATTGCGAAAGAGCGGCCGGATGCGCTGCTGCCCACGATGGGAGGGCAGACTGCGCTGAACTGCGCGCTGGATTTGGCCAAGAACGGCGTGCTCGCTAAATACGGCGTTGAACTGATTGGCGCCAACGAACACGCGATTGAGAAGGCGGAGGATCGCCTCAAGTTCAAAGACGCGATGACCAGCATCGGCCTTGAGTCCGCCATGAGCGGCATCGCGCACAGCATGGACGAAGCCTGGGCCGTGCAGCGCAAAATTGCCGAAGCACTGGACACCAGCGGCTTTCCAGCCGTGATCCGTCCCAGTTTTACGCTCGGCGGCACAGGCGGCGGGATTGCCTACAACGCTGAAGAGTTTGAGACCATTTGCAAGCGCGGGTTGGAAGCCTCGCCTACTTCTGAACTGTTGATCGAAGAAAGTCTGATCGGCTGGAAAGAGTTTGAGATGGAGGTGGTGCGCGACAAGGCGGACAACTGCATCATCGTCTGCTCAATCGAAAACCTTGATCCGATGGGCGTGCACACCGGCGACTCGATCACGATTGCCCCCGCGCAAACGCTGACCGACAAGGAATACCAGATCATGCGCAACGCCAGCATTGCGGTGCTGCGCGAGATCGGTGTGGATACCGGCGGCTCCAACGTGCAGTTTGCGATCAATCCGGACAATGGCCGCATGATTGTGATTGAGATGAATCCGCGTGTGTCGCGTTCATCGGCGCTGGCTTCTAAGGCAACGGGATTTCCGATTGCCAAGGTCGCTGCAAAACTGGCGGTGGGTTACACGCTGGATGAACTGCGCAACGAGATCACCGGCGGTGCCACACCCGCGTCGTTCGAGCCGAGCATCGATTACATCGTTACTAAAGTCCCGCGCTTTGCGTTTGAGAAATTCAAAGACGCGGATTCGCACTTGACCACGCAAATGAAGAGCGTGGGCGAGGTGATGGCAATGGGCCGCACCTTTCAAGAGAGCTTTCAGAAAGCGCTGCGTGGTCTTGAAGTTGGCGTGGATGGCCTGAATCAAAAGACTACCGACCGCGAACGCATTGAAGAAGAGCTGGGCGAACCGGGCCCGGAGCGCATCTGGTACGTGGGCGATGCGTTTGAGCAGGGTTTCACGCTTGAGGAGGTGCATAACCTCACGCACATTGATCCTTGGTTTTTGGTGCAGATTCAAGAGCTGGTACAGATCGAGCAGCAAGTGGAAAAACATACGCTCGCTGATCTGGACGCAGAAGCGATGCGCATGCTCAAGCGCAAAGGCTTCTCAGACCGGCGCTTGGCGTATTTGTTGGACACGTCCGAGGCCGAAGTGCGCAAGCACCGCCACGGCCTGAACATTCGGCCGGTGTACAAACGGGTCGATAGCTGCGCGGCTGAATTTGCCACGCACACCGCGTACATGTATTCCACGTACGAAGAAGAGTGCGAAGCCGCGCCCACCGACAAGAAAAAAATCATGGTGCTGGGCGGTGGCCCCAACCGCATCGGCCAGGGTATTGAGTTTGACTATTGCTGCGTGCATGCGGCAATGGCGCTGCGGGCAGACGGGTTTGAGACCATCATGGTCAACTGCAACCCAGAAACCGTATCGACTGACTACGACACCAGCGACCGCTTGTATTTCGAGCCGCTCACGCTCGAAGACGTGCTGGAAATTGTCGACAAAGAAAAACCCGTCGGCGTGATCGTGCAGTACGGCGGACAAACGCCGCTCAAGCTCGCCAAGGCGTTGGAAGCCAATGGCGTGCCGATCATCGGCACCTCGCCGGAGAGCATTGATATCGCTGAAGACCGCGAGCGTTTTCAAAAACTGCTGGTCAAGCTCGGCCTGCGCCAGCCGCCCAACCGCACCGCGCGTACGGAAGATGAAGCGATTCGCCTGGCGCAAGAAATCGGCTATCCGCTTGTCGTGCGCCCCAGCTATGTGCTGGGTGGCCGCGCGATGGAAATCGTGCATGAGCAGCGCGATTTAGAGCGCTACATGCGCGAAGCGGTGAAGGTCAGCAACGATTCGCCCGTGCTGCTAGATCGCTTTTTGAACGACGCGATTGAAGTGGATGTGGACTGTCTTTCAGACGGCAAACACGTGGTCATCGGCGGCGTGATGGAGCATATCGAGCAAGCCGGCGTGCATAGCGGCGATTCTGCATGCTCGCTGCCGCCATACTCACTGACGAGTGATTTGATTGAAGAACTCAAGCGCCAGGCCGAGGTGATGGCGCGTGCGCTCAACGTGTCCGGCCTGATGAACGTACAGTTTGCGGTGCAGTATCAAGAAGGCGTGCCCACCGTGTACGTGCTGGAAGTCAATCCGCGCGCATCGCGCACTGTGCCTTACGTAAGCAAAGCGATTGGCGTGCCGCTCGCAAAGATCGCCGCCAGCGCCATGGCTGGCAAGAGCCTGGAAGCGCAGGGATTCACCAAAGAGATCGTGCCCAAGTACTACTCGGTCAAAGAAGCGGTGTTCCCGTTTGTGAAATTCCCTGGCGTGGATACCATTCTCGGCCCCGAGATGAAGTCCACCGGCGAAGTAATGGGTGTGGGCGCGACGTTTGGCGAGGCTTTCATCAAGAGCCAGCTGGGCGCGGGCACGCGCCTGCCGGAAAAAGGCAGCGTGTTTATCAGTGTGAAAAATGCCGACAAAGGCAAGGCGGTAGAAGTTGCACGCGGCCTGCATGAACTGGGATTTAAGCTCGTGGCTACGCGAGGCACGGCTGCGGCGATTGAAGGCGCGGGCGTACCGGTGCGCATGGTCAACAAAGTCACTGAAGGCCGGCCGAACATTGTGGACATGCTCAAAAACGGCGAGGTAGCGCTGGTGATCAACACAGTAGAAGAAAAGCGCAACGCCATCGCCGATTCGCGGCATATCCGCACCACAGCGCTGGCAAGCCGTGTGCCGTCTTACACCACGATTGCCGGCGCGGCAGCCGCGGTGGCTGGCATGCGTGCAATGCAAACACTTGAAGTTTTTGATCTACAAGGGTTGCATAAGCAGCTACAAACCACCTAAATCTGGTCATGCGGTTGCATTTGCGCTGCATGCCCGATAAAGTCTGACCATCCCCGGAGCTTTGTCTCCGGGGTTTTGTTTTAAGGAAGAGATGTTGATGGGAACTGTTCCACTGACCGTGCGTGGCGCGGAATTACTCAAGGCAGAGCTGCATAAGCTCAAAACGGTCGACCGGCCGGCCGTTGTGCAGGCAATTTCTGAAGCGCGCGCGCAGGGCGATTTGTCTGAAAACGCCGAATACGACGCCGCCAAAGAACGCCAGGGCTTTATCGAAGGCCGTATCCAGGAGCTGGAAGCCAAGCTGAGTAACGCGCAGGTGATCGACCCCAAAACGGTGGACGCCGGCGGCCGCGTGGTGTTTGGCGCCACGGTGCATATCGAAGACTTGGATTCCGGCACTAAATCCATCTACCAGATTGTGGGCGATGATGAGGCAGACATCAAAGTCGGCAAAATCTCCGTCTCCAGCCCGATTGCCCGCGCCCTCATCAGCAAAAGCGCCGGTGACGTGACCACCGTCAACACTCCCGGCGGCGCGCGCGAAGTAGAAGTGCTGGACGTGCGCTACGAATGAGCGCCGACCCCTTCCCGGTCTCCGTCAAAACCCGCGGCGAGTGGATTTTGCTCGCCATTTACCGGATCGCGCTCACCGCCTGGGTGGGCAGCGCGTGGACGGTGGGCCTGCTCGCCGCGCCAGTGGCCTTCAAAGTGCTCGAGCCGCGCACGCTGGCCGGCACTTTTGCCAGCCACATGTTTTACTGGCAGGCGATTGTGGCCTTTGTCTGCGCTGGCATCGTGCTGGGCTTGCATCAGTATGTGGAGCGGCGGCTGCAACTAAGCCGGCCGATTTTCTGGATCATCGTCGCCACGCTCGCGCTGGTGGCGGTGCAGCAGTTTGGCCTCTCGCCCTACATGGCCGGCCTGCGCGAAAGCATGATGGCCGCAACGTCCGACACTACGCGGCTTGAGTTGTCGGATCGGTTTGGCACGCTGCATGCTGTGTCTAGCAGCTTGTATTTGGTGCAGTGTGTGTTGGGGGCTTGGTTGATTGTGAGGACGCGTTGATAGTTCCCTCTCCCCTCGCGGGAGAGGGTTAGGGTGAGGGGGGCTCTCGCGTGATGCGGTAACGCGCGAAAGACTTGCCGGGGGTTGCCCGGCGGCAACTTACTTTCTTTGTCTTGCCAAAGAAAGTAAGCAAAGAAAGGCGCGCCCGCTACGCCGCCCTGCGGGTTCCCAAAGTTCAACGCCCATCCAGAGCGGCCAAAAGAACTCGCTTCGCTCAGACAGCTTTTGGCCGAAACCCTCTGGATAGGCGTCGAACTTTGGCGACGTAGAGGGCTGGTCAACCTGCGGGCGCCGCGCTTTGAATGATAAAACTGCAAAAGCAAACCAGCGTACGCAATATCCATGCGGTTTTTGAGGCATTTTTGCCTTGAAACCCTCATGGATACTGCGTCTTTAAAATTGCGTTGTTGGCCACTTCACTGCTGCTGCGCTAAACCGCTCGTATCGGCCTGCGCCTTCATGAAGTCGATAAACGCACGTACTTTCAAAGGCAGGTA
>JBOFGW010000520.1:0-3331 GCA_051649325.1 Burkholderiaceae bacterium
CGAGCATGGCCAGCTGTGCGCGTTGCAGTTCAAGCCGCTGGCCAGGATGGCGTAGCTGGCTGCTCGCGCGGTCCAGCCGCTGCGCGAGCGTGTCGAAGTGGTCTTGCAGCGCGGTTGTGAGGGCTTGGGCGGTGCCGGCCAATTCTTCATGCCAATCCGCCGTGGCGCGCGCGGCCAGCTCGGCGGCGGCGGTGGGTGTGGGCGCGCGTAGGTCGGCCACAAAATCGCTGATGGAAAATTCTGTCTCATGGCCTACGCCGCTGATCACAGGCATGGGCGCAGCGGCGATCGCCAGCGCCAGCGCTTCATCGTTGAACGCAGCCAGATCTTCCAGCGAGCCGCCGCCGCGACCGATGATCAGTACATCCACTTCATTGCGGCTGCTTGCGGTCTGCACAGCGGCGAGCAACTCGCGCGGCGCTTGCGCACCCTGCACCGTGGCGGGGTAGAGAATCAGCTGCACGTGCGGTGCGCGGCGCGCGAAGGTGGTGACCACATCGCGCAGCGCCGCGGCGTCGCGCGAGGTGACAATGCCCACGCGCCGCACAAACGCAGGCAGCGGACGCTTGCGCTGCGGATCAAACAAGCCTTGCGCCTGCAGCTTTTCTTTTAGGCGCAAAAACGCAGCCAGCAGATCGCCCTGCCCGGCGGCCTGCACACTGTCTACGACGAGTTGAAACTCGCCGCGCGGTTCGTATAGCCCGGCGCGGGCGCGAATCTCGACTTGATCGCCATCGCGCAGCCGGTCGCCGATCAGCAGTGCACGATTTTTGAAC
Organism: Burkholderiaceae bacterium; assembly: GCA_051649325.1. Classification (GTDB taxonomy): domain Bacteria; phylum Pseudomonadota; class Gammaproteobacteria; order Burkholderiales; family Burkholderiaceae_C; genus JBJOQV01. The sequence continues at coordinate 777 of JBOFGW010000520.1, forward strand.
AGCACACAGCGCACCGATGCGCCGGAGTCCTTCAGGTTGAAGTACCAATGCCCAGACGCGGCGCGGGTTGCGCCGCTGATTTCGCCGGAAACCCGCACGAGCGGGAAGCCTCTAGCCAAAGACTGAGCTACCGCCTGCACAAATTGCGAGACCGTGAGCGCCGCGCGCGTGGCGCTTGGCTCTGCGCTCAAACCCCGCATGAAATCAGCGTTTCCAGAAGGGTTTACGTTTTCTGGCACAGACATGTCCACAATTGTGACGTAAGGGGTTGGGTTAGGCGTCGCTTTGCGGCAACGCCTGTGTTTTCGGTGTAAGTCATTGAATCAATTAAGTTTTTTCACACTCAATCAGCTGCCACCCTGACTTGACAGAGACGAAACGACGCGCTAGACGCCGCTTTCGCCCACTCTATCCACAAACTTATCCACAGCCCCGTGAGTATTCTGGGTACAGGTTGACCAGCATGCACATTCACTTGCACCGGGTTTCAGGCAGCCGCTAAAGTGCAGGGCGGTCGCGGTTGGCCGCGCCACATGCGCGCCGCCTACCTTGGCCGGCTTGTCCTTCAACACGCGGAGATTACCGTTGTTTGCCATTATCCAAGCGGCCGGCTGGCCGATCTGGTTTCTTATTATTGCTTCGGTCGTTGCCGTTGCTCTCATCATCGAACGTTTTATTGCGCTGCAAAAGCCAAAGATTCTGCCGCCGGGCCTGCTGTCTGATGTGGTCAAGTTGCATCGCGGCAACCAAGTGTCTAGCGAAGTGCTGGCCAAGCTGGAAGCCAATTCGCCGCTGGGCCGCGTGCTGGCCAGCGGTCTGCGGCATGTGAACTCACCGCGCGAGGTGATGAAAACCGCGATCGAAGAAACCGGCAGCCACGTGGCGCACGATCTCTCGCGCTTTCTCAACACGCTGGGCACCATCGCCTCGGCCGCGCCGCTGATGGGCTTGTTTGGCACGGTGGTGGGCATGATCGAGATTTTTGGCGCCAGCGGCGGTGGCCAAGGCGGCACCAATGTGCAGCAGATCGCGCACGGCATTTCTGTGGCGCTGTACAACACCGGGCTGGGGATTCTCATCGCCATCCCCGCGCTGATTTTCTACCGCTACTTTCGCGGCAAGGTAGACGATTTTGTAGTGCAGATGGAGCAGCAAGCGGTGCGCTTTGTTGACGTGGTGCACGGAGACCGTAAATGAATTTTCGCAGTCGCACCGCCAGTGAAGAGCCTGAAATCAACCTGGTGCCTCTGATCGATGTGCTGCTGGTGATCATCATCTTTTTGATGCTGGCGACCACGTTTGCCAAATTCTCTGAGTTACAGCTCACGCTGCCCAGCGCAGACGGCGCCACCGCGATGGAGCGCCCGCGCGAGATCAACGTGGCAGTGAGTAGCGACGGCCGCTACGCGATTGACCGCGTGCCGGTCGCGATTCGCGACGTGCGCGTGCTGGCTGAGGAGCTGCGCAAGACCGCCGCGGGCCGCGAAGATCCGGTGCTCATCATCAATGCAGACGCTGCGGCGAGCCACCAGAGCGTGGTGAATGTGATGGAAGCCGCGCGCCTCGCGGGGCTCGCAAAGCTTGCGTTTGCTACGCAGAAAACTACGACAAAATAGGTTTTTGGGCCTTCACAGATAGACTACGCAATATCCATGCGCCTTTTGGGGCAAAAATGCCTCAAAACCCGCATGGATATTGCGTAGACCACTTATAGACCTCGCTCAAGCAGCCACAGACCCTTTAGCCAGACATTCAGCAGTGCGCACCCTTCCAAAATACATGCTTGAACGCGGCTGGCGCGCGTGGGCGTTGTACGACCTGTCGATTGTGTACCGCTGCTTTTTTGCGGCGCGCAATTGGCTCTACCGCGTCGGTATTCTCAAGCAGCAAAAGCTGCCCGTGCCGGTGGTGGTGGTGGGCAGCATTTTTGTCGGCGGCACCGGCAAAACGCCGCTCACGGTGTGGCTGATTGAGCAGTTGCGTGCGCGCGGGTTTGTGCCGGGCGTGGTCTCGCGCGGCTACGGCCGTACATCGCGCGGCGTGCATCAAGTGCTGGTCACCAGCAGCCCGGATTTTTCTGGCGATGAGCCGCTGCTGATCGCGCAGCTCTCCGGCGCACCGGTGTACGTGGGCAACGACCGTGTGGCTGCCGCGCAAGCGCTGCTCAAAGCGCACCCGCAAGTGAACCTGATCATCGGCGACGATGGCTTGCAGCACATTCGCCTTGCACGCGATTTTGAAATTGCCATCATGGATGCGCGCGGCTACGGCAACGGTTTTGCCCTGCCCGCCGGGCCGCTGCGTGAAATGCCGGCGCGTTTGGCGAAGGCAGATGTGATTATCAGCCGCGACGCGCCGGCCTTGGTGGAGTTGAAAAACGCGCTGCCGATGCGGCTTGTGATTGACCGGCTTGAACATGCCGCCAGCGGCGAGGTGCTTTCACCGCAAGCATTTGCGACGCAGCACCCGCGCGTGCTTGCCGCCGCCGGCATTGGCAACCCGCAAAACTTTTTTGACGCACTGGCCGCGGTTGGCGTGCAAGGGCAAACCTTGCC
>JBOFGW010000521.1:0-20728 GCA_051649325.1 Burkholderiaceae bacterium
GGCCGGGACCCAGTTTTCTACAAATACGTACGGCTTAACGAACCTGGATCCCGGCCTTCGCCGGGATGACAGCATCTTTATTTAGCGGGAAGATGATTCGGCCGAAGCTGCAACCTTCGCCATCCGCGCAAACGCCACCACTTCACTGGCCACCAGCTCGCAGGCGGTGATTGCAGCAGGATCGGCGGCCTGCGTATCGGTGCCAAACGGCCGGGTGGCGGAATACAGCGTGGCGCCGTAGGGCGTGGGCCAGCCGCGCAGCGCGTGCACAATCGCGCGCAGCGACATCATGGTGGTGCCCATGGCCTGCGCGCCTTCCGCACACACGATGCAGCCCACCGCGCGGCCGGACAAATACACGCGCGCATCGCTGCGCATATCTTCAATAAAGTCGATCGCGTTTTTAACCAGGCCAGAGATACCGCCGTGATAAGACGGCGTAGCGATCACAATGCCGTCAGCACGGCGCAGCGCGGCCACCAATGAAGTCGCTTTGCTGCTGCGATCAGTGCGCGCCGGATCGTACGGCTCCTGCGGCATCTGCTCTGCGCCAAAGACCTGCGTTTCGCAGCCGAGCGTTTGCGCGTGCGCGAGTGCGGCATACAGTGCGCGCTCAGCAGTAGAGCCGCCGCGCGTTGTGCCGCCCACGCCAACGATAAATGGCTGCGCCGTCATGTCAAAAATCCCTGTTGTTGTGCGTTGCTGCACGCTGCGTTGAAGTTGCACTGCGATTGCCGTGCAAACCCAAGTCTACCGGCAAGCCGCCGCACGGCCGCCGGGGCGGGTAACCTATGCAGTCTTGGCTATGCGAAATGTGGCCTGCATTGCAAAACTGAAAAGCTTCTACGCAATATCCATGCGTCTTTTGAGGCAAAAATGGCTGAAAAGGCGCATGGATATTGCGTAGAGCACTTGAAAAACCTGTTGAAAGATCGTCCAATTGCCTAGTTCACGCATCATTTCCAACCTGTGGCCCTGGCTGGCCCTGTCCGCTGTCATCATTGGTCTTGACCAGCTCACCAAACAGTGGATTCTTGACCACTACCAACTCGGCGACTCCACTGTCGTGACGAGTTTTTTCAACATCGTGCGCGTGCATAACCCCGGCGCGGCGTTTTCGTTTCTGGCCGGCGCGTCGGGCTGGCAGCGCGAGTTTTTTATTGCCATCGCAGCCATCGCCGCAATTGTCATCACGTATCTGCTGGCCAAACACGGCCAGCAAAAGCTCTTTTCGCTGTCGCTGGCGTTGATTCTTGGCGGTGCGCTGGGCAACGTGATTGACCGCTTTTTGCATGGCTACGTGGTGGACTTTCTGGATTTTCACTACAAGAATCAGTGGCACTGGCCGGCCTTCAACCTGGCCGACAGCGCGATTGTGGGCGGTGCGATACTCTTGATCGTGGATGAAATTGTCCGAATGCGGAAAAGCAAATGACAGACCTTGCCGGTAAACACATTCTGCTGGGCATGACCGGCGGCATTGCCTGCTACAAGGTGGCCGAGCTGGCGCGCCGCCTGCAAGATGCCGGCGCGTCCGTGCAATGCGTGATGACGCAATCGGCCACGCAGTTCATCACGCCTGTGACCATGCAGGCGCTGACCGGCCGCACGGTCTATACAGATGCGTGGGATGCACGCATCGCCAACAACATGCCGCATATTGATCTTTCGCGTGGTGCAGATGCCATTGTGATCGCCCCCGCGAGCGCAGACTTCATGGCCAAAGTGGCGCATGGTTTTGCGGACGATTTGCTCTCCACCCTCGTGCTCGCGCGCAAGACCGCGCTGCTGATGGCTCCGGCGATGAATGTGGAAATGTGGGAGAACCCTGCCACGCAGCGCAATGTGGCCACGCTCAAGGCCGATGGCGTCGCGCTGCTCGGCCCCGGCGTGGGCGATCAAGCCTGCGGCGAAACTGGTGCCGGCCGCATGCTGGAGCCAGATCAATTGCTCGCAGAAATCACCGCGCACTTTCAGCCCAAGCTGCTGGCCGGCAAACGCGTGATAGTTACCGCCGGGCCGACCTTTGAGCCGATCGATCCAGTGCGCGGCATTACCAATATTAGTAGCGGCAAGATGGGTTACGCCATCGCGCGCGCGGCGCATGAAGCGGGTGCGCAGGTGATTTTGATCTCCGGCCCCACGGCGCTTGCCGCACCTTACGGCGTGCCGCGCATCAACGTGCAAAGCGCGCGCGACATGCTGGATCAGGTGCTCAAGAGCGTCAAAGGTGATGCGCCGGCGGACGTGTTTATCAGCGTCGCCGCTGTGAGTGATTGGCGCGTGGCCAATGCCAGCGAGCAAAAAATCAAAAAGTCTGAAGTCGATGAAAAAGCGCTGAGCCTACAGTTCACCGAAAACCCGGACATTCTGGCCACCGTTGCAAGCCTGCCCAAAGCGCCCTACTGCGTCGGTTTTGCCGCAGAAACGCAAGACATTGAGGCCTATGCCAAGGCAAAACTCAGTAAGAAAAAGATTCCGCTGATCGTGGCCAATGATGCGCGCACGGCCATGGGCGCCGATCACAACACGCTCATGCTGGTAGAACCCGGCGGCACGCAACGCCTGGAGCCACTGCCCAAGCTGGCAGCCGCGCGCCTGCTGATTGCAGAAATTGCCCGCCGCCTGCCGCGCTGACCGCACCGCGCACGCTAGAAGCCACGGTTGGCGAAGTAAAAACCCTCGCTTATCGCATTTTGCGTGCTTGCAGGCGCGAGTGCGCTAATCTGAGTTCTGAATTAGGGGAATGGCCATGAGCGAAACGATCGACAATGCACCCAAAGACGGCGATTTTGTTCGCTACGTTGAACAGCTAGAAAAAGAGCAGATGAAAAGCGCGGCGGTGATGATGGAGCGCGTGCAGGCGCGCAGCCCCGGCGAGGTGCGACCAGTTGCGCCGGCCAAGACGGCGGCCAAAGCCGGCGGCCAGGCCGTGGCAGGGCCGGTCAAGCTCACCATGGCGCAGGCACAAAAAGCCGCTGAAATCTTGAGCCAAGGCAATACTTCCGGTGCTGGCAGCACGGACATGAATCCGCTCGTGCAGCAGTTTTTCACGCGCTTTGGCACCTTCATTGCCATCGTGGTGGGCGTGATTGTGTTTGCCAAATTCACCGATATTCCGCTGTGGATTGCAGTGCCGGTGGTGCTGGGTATCTGGGCCAGTTACTATAAAAAATCTAAAAACAAAGAGTAATTTTTGCCCATGCAGATTGAAGTCAAGATTCTCGATTCGCGCCTGAAAGACCAGCTTCCCGCCTACGCCACGCCCGGCAGCGCCGGCCTTGATTTGCGCGCTGCGCTCAACGAGCCGGTCACGCTTGCCCCAGGCGATACCGTGCTCGTACCCACCGGCATTGCGATTCATATTGCTGACCCTGGTTATGCAGCGATGATCCTGCCGCGCTCCGGGCTGGGTCACAAACATGGCGTGGTGCTGGGTAACCTGGTGGGGCTGATCGACAGTGACTATCAAGGCCAGCTGATGGTCAGCACCTGGAACCGCGGGCGCACTGAATTTGTGCTTAACCCGATGGAACGGCTGGCGCAGCTTGTCATTGTTCCGGTGATGCAGGCGCACTTCAAGATTGTTGAAGAATTCGAAACCTCTTCGCGTGGTGCGGGTGGTTTTGGCAGCACCGGCACATGTTGATGCAGCAATGCGGCCACTATTACACTGGCCGCACATTCCACCCACAACAATGAAGCCTGTGCCGCGCCGGCCACATGAGGGAATCAACAGTGCCGCAATCGGATTTGCCCGCTGACCCTGCAAATGCCACCATGCAAGGTGCCTTCCGCGACCTGATTGCCCATGCCGGCGATGGCTTTCTGGTGTTGGGGCCTGATCGGCTAATCACGGACGTGAATCAAGCGCTGTGCGACCTGGCCGGCTACACGCGCGAAGAATTGATTGGCAAAAGCCCGCTTGCATTTGTGACCCCCGCCAGCCAGGCCAGTGCGCAAGCAAAACTCACGGAAATCGAATCCACCCGGTCGCGTACCTATCGCGTCGACTTGCTGCGCAAGAACGGCAGCATCTGCCCGGTGTTGATTCGCAGCATTACGCAGCGCGACGCGAGCGGCCAGCTGGTCAGCTCGCTGGGTTTCGTGACCGATTTGTCTGAAGTCGTCAATGCGCAGCAGGCCGTAGCCCAGTCCGAGCGCGAGCTGCGCAGCATTCTGGACAATATGCTGGACACCTACTACCGCACCAATGCCCAAGGCGAACTGGTGCGTGCCTCGGCTTCGGCACAGCAATTACTCGGCTACAAGCCGGAAGAGCTGATCGGCATGAAGCTGGGCGATTTTTACGCCACGCCAAGCGACCGCGACCGCTTCCTGGCCACTCTACACGCCAACGGCGGCACGGTCCGCCACTACGAGGCGCCGCTCAAACGGCGCGACGGCAGCATTGTCTGGGTATCGACCAATGCCCGCGTGGTGCTGGACGATCACGGCAAGCCGGCTGGCGTGGAAGGCACCACGCGCGACATCACCGAGTTTAAGAAAGCGCAGGAGCATATTCATTTTTTGGCGCATCACGACGCGCTGACTGAATTGCCCAACCGGCGCTATTTCAAAGAACAGGTAGACCGGGCGCTGCACCGCTCAGGTATCGCCAACGGCGCGCTGGCGCTGCTGTTTGTCGATCTGGACCACTTCAAGCATATCAACGATGAGCATGGCCACGAAGTTGGCGACGATATTCTGCGCGCAGTGGCGCAGCGGCTGATGCGCGGCGTGCGCGAGCACGACGTAGTGTGCCGCCATGGCGGCGATGAGTTTTTGATCGCGCTCGCGGATTTTGCAGACCAGCCGGCCCTGCTGCGGCGGGTAGAAAAAATCATGCAGTCCGTCAACGGCTCCTACCCGGCCGGTGCCAAACGGTTTAATGTTTCATGCACGATTGGCGTGGCTACATTTCCACATGATGGGCTGGACTGCGAAACGCTGATGCGCCGTGCAGACTACGCGCTGTACCAAGCCAAGGGCGGCGGGCGGCAGCGCATTGCGCTGTTTAGAGATGTGAACGCCGCCGCAAACTAGCGTTTACTTGCCGCCCATCATCTTGGGATCATCCTGCGAGCTGGTGGTAGTGACTTTGCCGGTGCCGCGGTCGATATGCACGTTGAACAGGCGCGTGTTGTTCGCATCTACAAGATAACGGTAGTCCCACACTTCTTCGTTTTTGAGCTGGAAAAACTCGGTCTTGCGCGGTTTGCCCAGCATGCGGCGCACATCGTCTTTGGGCATTCCGGCCTGGATCTTGGCAAAGTTCTTTTCAGACAGCACTTGCTCGATCGCGGTGACTTTATCTTCTTTGCTTAGCGTAATGGCAAAGGTGCGCGCGCCTTCAGAGCCTTTGGGGAAGAAGTAGGTCTTGGTGCCATCTTCTTTTTCCCAAATATCATCTGGCAGGCCGTAGACTTTTTTAACGTCTTCTGCGTTGCTTTGGCCGATTTTGATCATGTGCTCGCCAATTTGTTCTTGCGGCTTGCCGGTCTGCGGATCACACGCGGCCAGCAGGGCAATGGACGCTGCTGCGAGAATCAAGTGTTTCATGAGTTGTCTCCAGTCGATCTTGGGGGCGAATTTTGTGCAAATGGCCAGGCAATACAATACGCCACAACGTTTGATTACCAGATATCGCCGACCATGTACGAGTCCGACATTACACAATTTATCAAAGAGCTCAAGGCCGCCAAGCCTGACTTGGAAGCGCGCCAGCGCCAAGGCCGCGCGCTGCTGTGGGACAAGCAAATCGACCGCGACTTTGCCGCCGCCGCAAAGACCGCCAGCGTGCCGCAAAAACCCTACGTGTACGGCACCGAGCCGACTTACGCGCCTGACCGCAAGTCGTGAGCACCGACGACATTGTTGTGGACGAGCCGCAAACTCCTGCGCCCGACGTGGTGGACACGGTAGCCGTCGCGCGCCTCTATGGCGAGCCGCTGTTTAATCTGCCGCAGGATTTGTATATCCCGCCGGATGCGCTCGAAGTGTTTCTTGAAACCTTCGAAGGCCCGCTGGATTTGCTGTTGTATTTGATTCGCAAGCAGAACTTCAACGTGTTGGACATTCCGATGGCGCAGGTCACCACGCAATATCTCAAGTACGTCGATGAAATCCGCGTGCGCAATCTTGAGTTGGCGGCCGAGTATCTACTGATGGCTGCAATGCTGATCGAAATCAAGAGCCGCATGCTGCTGCCGGTGGTGAAGAAAGATGACGGCACTGAGGTTGAAGACCCGCGCGCAGAACTCGTGCGCCGCCTGCTGGAGTACGAGCAGATCAAACTGGCCGCGCAAAAACTGGATGAGCAGCCGCAGCGCGGGCGCGACTTTCTGGCCACCAGCGTGTTTGTGGAAGAGCGGCTTACACCGGTGCAGCCCGATGTGTCTTTGCAAGAATTGATGGCCGCCTGGGCCGATGTGATCAAACGCGCCAAGCTTGTGCAGCATCACAAAATCAGCCGCGAAGAACTCAGCGTGCGCGAGCACATGAGCTTGATTCTCAAGCGTCTGCAATCGGTCAAGTTTGTCGAGTTTGCCGACTTGTTTGACGCAAACGGTGTGACCGAAAAAGGCGTGCAGATTGTGGTGGTGCACTTCATCGCCTTGCTTGAGCTGGCCAAGGAAACGCTGGTGGAAATCACGCAGGCCGAGCCGTATGCGCCGATTTATGTGCGGCTTTCGTATACGCCGCAATAACGCTGGCAAGTGACCCGCCTGCCAGGCGCGTCGCGTCGGAAGCTGTCATTCCGAGCGCAGCGAGGAATCTCCTCACATCGAGGCTATAGATTCCTCGCTATGCTCGGCATGACAACGCTCTCAATTTGCTTTACGCAATATCCATGCGCCTTTCCAGCCATTTTTGCCTCAAAACCCGTATGAATACTGCGTAACTAGCTTGTGAATACCACCCATTTCAAGCCGATGTATCGTCACCCGTCACTTCTCACCTGCTATTAACAGCATGAGCGCACAAAACTCTCCTGCCAGCGTTGTCGCACTGACTTCACGCAAGCCCGTCACCTTGCCGTGCCTGCGTGAAATGCACGCGGCCGGCGAAAAAATCGCCATGCTCACCGCGTATGACGCCACCTTCGCGCGCGTGCTAGATGACTGCGGTGTAGACAGTATTTTGGTGGGCGATTCGCTCGGCATGGTGTTGCAGGGCCACAGCTCCACCGTGCCCGTTACGCTGCACGACATGGCTTATCACGTGCAATGCGCCGCGCGCGGTAACCGCACCGCCTGGCTGATTGGCGATTTGCCCTACGGCAGCTATCACGAAGGCACAGCGCAGGCCTATCGCAGCGCCTGCGCGCTCATGCAGGCCGGCGCGCACATGGTCAAACTCGAAGGTGGCGGCTGGACTGCGCCGCTGGTCGAATACCTGGTGGCACGCGGCATTCCCGTGTGCGCACATCTGGGCCTGACGCCGCAAACCGTGCATGCGCTGGGCGGCTACAAGGTGCAAGGCAAAGATGAAAGCAGCGCCGCGCGCTTAAAGCGTGAAGCACACGATCTGCAAAACGCAGGTGCCGCGCTGTGCGTGTTTGAAATGGTGCCCGCCCTGCTCGCCGCAGAACTCACGCGCGAGCTCACCACCATGGCCACCATCGGCATCGGCGCCGGCAAGCAGTGCGCCGGCCAAGTGCTGGTGCTACACGACATGCTGGGCGTTACACCAATGAAACTGCCGCGTTTTGTACGTAATTTCATGGAAGGCAGCGCGAGCGCGCAAGACGCGATCAAACGGTACGTGGCCGCGGTGAAGGACGGCAGCTTTCCGGATGATGCGGTGCATGCGTATTAGCGCAGCAAAGTTGTAACAAAACACACGCAACTTTCACTACTCGCCAACGTCTACCCTACTGGCACGTTACGTAATTACCCTGTTTTCGGTGGCGTGTTGCCTTTTTTAGAACTTGGCGAGCTACGCGGTATGCAGCCATGTTAATTTGCACGTTAGATAGGTTTAGCCAAAGCGAAAGAGCACCGCATGAACAAATTTAGAACATCGCTCGTTGTCACCAGCATGGTTGCTGCCGTCGCGCTTTCGGCCTGCGGGGGTGGCGGTAGCCCCGCTCCCGTCCCGCCACCTGTGGGCGGCACACCTACTGCAACGCCGACCGCAACTCCTACGGCTACGCCCACAGCAACGCCAACTGCAACTCCTACCGCCACGCCAACTGCAACCCCAACTGCCACGCCGACGGCAACGCCTACAGCCACACCGCCGCCTGCAGGCTCCGTCACAATTACTGGTACAGCCACGTTTGATTCTGTGCCTTTTGCGGCAACCGGTGGCGCACTGAACTATGCAGCTATCACGCAAAAACCCGTGCGCGGCGCGCTTGTTGAAGCGGTGAACAGCACAACGCAAGCGGCCATTGCAACTGGCACTACGTCAGCGACGGGAACCTACTCACTCAATGTGCCACAAGGCAGTAACGTATTTATCCGTGTAAGAGCGCAAATGCAAAAGACCGGTGCGGCACCCACCTGGGACTTCGCGGTGCGGGATAACACACAGTCCAACTCACTGTATGCAATGGCCTCAAGCCCATTCGCAGCCACCGCTTCAAACATCGTGCAGAACCTGAATGCACCATCAGGCTGGGCGGGCAGCAATGCCACCGGCAGTTACACCGGCACACGTGTCGCGGGGCCATTTGCTGTGCTGGATACGGTGTATAGCGCATATAACAAAGTGCTCGCCGCCAAGGCGGATGCGGTGTTTCCTGCGCTGAATGTGTTTTGGAGCATCAACAACAAACCGGTTTCCGGCAACTTGGCTGCAGGTGAAATCACCACTTCATTCTTCAGATCCGACGGCACTACACGCAGTATCTACTTACTCGGCCAAGCGGATGTGGATTCCGACGAATACGACTCGCCGGTGGTCGCGCACGAATGGGGACACTACTTCCAAGATGCGTTTTCGCGCGACGACTCCGTGGGTGGTCCGCACTCTGGCGGGCAGTTTCTGGACATGCGCGTGGCCTTCTCTGAAGGCTGGGGCAACGCATGGTCTGGCATGGCGCTGAATCAAAACTATTACGCTGATTCAAGCCAAGCGCGCCAGCAAAGTGGATTTCGGCTCAGCCTTTCAACTCCGGTTGCGAGCGTCAACAATCCGGGCTGGTTCAAGGAAGATGCTGTGCAGTACATCCTATATGCGCTGCATGAAACTGCCGGTGTAGGATTTACACCCATTTTTAACGCAATGATTGGCCCGCAAAAGAACGGTACCGCAGTGACATCGATTCATTCCTTTGCTGCTGGTGTATCAGATGCCACGGCAAAAAGCACGCTGAACTCACTTTTTCTACAACAGGGCATCGGGCAAAACCTAGACCAGTTCGGTACGAACGAAACCAATAGCGGCGGCTCGCCCGTGAATCTACCGATTTACCGAGCATTAACCGTCGGCACAGCCCTTACCAATCAATGCTTGTCAACCACGCGTGGCATACCGAATAAGCTGGGCAATTACCTGTATTACCGCTTTACTGCACCAACGACGAGAAGCTACACCATTACCGTGACTGGCGGATCAGACCCTGACTTTGAGCTGTACCAAAATGGGTTCTTGGGCTTTGGCTCCAGTGAAGTGCCTGGCAGCGAAACTGCATCTAGCACTATCGCAGCAGGAGAAGCTGTACTGGTCTTTGGCGATTTCAATTTGGCAAGCGGTACCACTCCATGCTTTAGCGTTTTGGTTCAGTAGGAAGGGCCTCACACCATGAAACAGCTTCAACTTAAATCTCTTGCCATTGGCGTCGCACTGGCCCTTGGTGCACACTGTGGAGCGATGGCTGCGACTGAACAAAGCAAAGCTACCGCAGCGGCCAAGGCAAAACCTGTAAAAGGCTGGATCACCGCTCCGTCGAAAAAAGGCGGCTCTGGGGTGGTGGTGCGCTACCGCATCGACGGCACGCCGGCGGTGGGCAAGGCAGTACCAATTACGCTGAGCCTCAGCGGTGTGAATTCCGAAGAAGGCGCGCAGGTCAGTTTTGGTACTGAGGGCACCGGCCTTGTGATGGACAAACAGCGTGCGGCGCCGCAAAAGCTTGCGAGCTATCAGGCCACGCAAATGCCGATGAGCGTCACGCCACAGGCAGAAGGCACGTTCTACATCACTGTTACCACTGAACAAAATGGCCGCAGCAGTGTAACGATGATTCCGGTGCGTGTGGGCCACGGCAAGGTGGCGCTTAAGCCAATGGGCGAGCTGGTCAGCACGCCCGAGGGCGAGAAGATCATTTCCATGCCGGCCAAATAGCACGGCGCTTTGCATGCAAAAAGCCGCCTTCGCGGTGGCTTTTTGTTGAGATTTTGAGGTGCTCTACGCAGTATCCATGCGCCTTTTGGGCCACTTTCGCCTGAAAAGGCGCATGAATATTGCATACTTACCTCAAAAGCCTAGCTAAAAAACTCCTTCACACGATCCGTCCAACTCTTTTCTTGCGGGCTGTGCTTTGCACCGCCCGCATGCACAGATGAATCAAACTCCTTGAGCAGTTTTTTCTGATGCTCGGTGAGCTTGACTGGCGTTTCAATCTGCATGTGGCAATACAAATCACCCGGAAAGCCGGAACGCACGCCCTTCACGCCCTTACCGCGCAGGCGGAACACTTTGCCGGACTGCGTGCCTTCTGGAATCTGCACGCTGGCGCGGCCGCCCAGCGTGGGCACTTCGACCTCACCGCCCAGCGTTGCAGTGGCAAAACTCACCGGCACCTCACAGTGCAGGTCGTCGCCTTCGCGCTGAAAGACCGCGTGCTCTTTGACGTGAATCTCCACATACAGATCCCCTGGCGGGCCACCGTTGGTGCCAGGCTCACCGTTGCCGGCGGAGCGGATGCGCATGCCATCATCGATGCCTGCAGGAATTTTGACTTCCAGCGTTTTGCTGCGCTTGACTTTGCCCACACCATCGCACGTGGTGCATGGCTCGGGGATGATCTTGCCGGTGCCGTGGCAACGCGGGCAGGTTTGCTGAATAGAAAAAAAGCCTTGCTGCATGCGCACTTGGCCGGCGCCCCCGCAGGTAGGGCAGGTCGTGGCTTTGGTACCGGGCTTGGCGCCCGTGCCATGGCACACGCCGCAGTCGTCCCAGGCCGGCACTTTAATAGTTTTTTCTGAGCCGGTCGCCGCCTCTTCGAGAGTGATTTCCATGCTGTACTTCAGGTCACCCCCGCGATACATCTGCGGCCCGCCGCGACCCGCACGTCCGCCCGCAGCGCCACCAAAAATATCGCCAAAGATGTCGCCAAACGCCTCGGCAAACCCGCCAAAACCTTCTTGCCCACCCGGCCCGCCGCGCCCACCCATATTGGGATCGACTCCGGCATGACCAAAGCGGTCATAGGCCGCACGCTTTTGTGCGTCGGTCAGCATCTCGTATGCCTCTTTGGCCTCTTTGAATTTTTCCTCGGCCTTCTTGGCCGCATCAGCATCGCCATCGCCCTGATTGCGGTCAGGGTGATACTTCATCGCCAGCTTGCGATAAGCCTTTTTGATCTCTTCTTCGCTGGCGTTTTTTGCGATGCCGAGGACTTCGTAATAATCCCTTTTAGCCATTCATTCGCTCGCTTGCATCAAACCAAAACGCCGGATTGAGCGCCGCGATTGCGACTGCTCAAATCCGGCGAATAAATCGCGGTAGCTCGGTTACCCGCGCTTGACCTCTTTAAAGTCTGCATCCACCACGTCGTCGTTCTTTGCGTCAGACTTGGTTTCACCCGCGGCAGCGCCCGCACCTGCGGCCGCTTGCTGCGCCTGCATGTCGGCATACATCTTCTCGCCGAGTTTTTGCGCGGCGACCGACAGTGCTTCGGTCTTGGCGGCGATCGCATCTTTGTCAGTGCCGCGCGCGGCTTCTTCCAGTTCTTTGAGCGCGGCTTCGATTTTTTCTTTCTCGGCCGCGTCCAGCTTGTCGCCGTGTTCTTTCAGCGCTTTGCCAGTGCTGTGTACGAGTGAGTCTGCGCCGTTGCGGGCATCGGCCAGTTCGCGCGCTTTTTTGTCTTCGGCGGCGTTGGCCTCTGCGTCTTTCACCATGCGGGCAATTTCTTCTTCATTCAGGCCGCTGTTGGCTTTGATGGTGATTTTGTTTTCTTTGCCAGTGGCTTTGTCTTTCGCGCCCACGTGCAAAATGCCATTGGCGTCAATGTCAAAGGTCACTTCAATCTGCGGCATGCCGCGTGGTGACGGCGGGATGCCCTCGAGATTGAATTCACCCAGCATCTTGTTGCCGGCGGCCATCTCGCGCTCGCCCTGAAACACCTTGATCGTCACCGCGGGCTGATTGTCATCGGCCGTAGAAAACGTTTGGCTGAACTTGGTGGGGATGGTGGTGTTCTTGGTGATCATCTTGGTCATCACGCCGCCTAGGGTTTCAATACCCAAGGACAGCGGCGTGACGTCCAGCAGCAGCACGTCTTTGCGCTCACCAGAGAGCACCGCGCCTTGAATAGCAGCGCCCACGGCCACGGCTTCATCCGGGTTCACATCTTTGCGCGCTTCTTTGCCAAAGAACTCTTTCACCTTCTCTTGCACCTTGGGCATGCGGGTCATACCGCCGACCAGAATCACGTCGTGAATATCGCCGACTTTCACGCCAGAATCTTTGATCGCCATGCGGCAAGGCTCAATCGTTTTTTCGATCAAGTCTTCCACCAGCGCTTCGAGCTTGGCGCGCGTGAGCTTGAGGTTCAAATGCTTGGGGCCGCTGGCGTCTGCGGTGATATAGGGCAGGTTCAGATCGGTTGCCGCAGAAGAAGACAGCTCAATCTTGGCTTTCTCCGCCGCTTCTTTCAAACGCTGCAGCGCAAGCACATCTTTGGAAAGATCAACGCCCTGCTCTTTCTTGAACTCGGCAATGATGTACTCAATGATGCGCTGATCAAAATCTTCACCACCCAAGAACGTATCGCCGTTGGTGGAGAGCACTTCAAACTGCTTCTCGCCATCGACATCGGCGATCTCGATGATGGAGATATCAAACGTACCGCCGCCCAAGTCATACACGGCGATTTTGCGGTCGCCCTTTTCCATCTTGTCCATGCCAAACGCGAGCGCGGCGGCGGTGGGTTCGTTGATGATGCGCTTGACTTCCAGGCCCGCAATGCGGCCGGCGTCTTTGGTGGCTTGGCGCTGGCTGTCGTTGAAGTACGCGGGCACGGTGATCACGGCTTCTGTCACCGGTTCGCCCAGATAATCCTCAGCGGTCTTTTTCATTTTGCGCAGCACTTCGGCGCTGATTTGCGGCGGCGCAAGCTTGTTGCCGCGCACTTGCACCCAGGCGTCGCCATTTTCAGCCTTGGCAATGCCATAGGGCATCAGGCCAATGTCTTTTTGCACTTCTTTTTCTTCGTACTTGCGGCCGATCAGGCGCTTGACCGCGTACAAAGTATTTTTGGGGTTGGTCACCGCTTGGCGCTTGGCCGGTGCGCCGACCAGAATTTCACCGTCTTCCATATAGGCGATGATCGAAGGCGTGGTGCGCGCGCCCTCGCTGTTTTCAATCACCTTGGGCTGCCCGCCTTCCATGATGGCGACGCAGCTGTTGGTGGTGCCCAGATCGATACCGATAATTTTGCCCATGATGTTGTGTCCCTCAGACTTCTAGATTCAGTTGTTCAGTACTTGTGGATAACTTAGGCGGTTTCAAGCGCCGTCCGCAGGCGCTTGACCGTTAGAAACTGTCACGAGCGCAGGCCGCAGCACGCGGTCGGCAATCAGGTAGCCCTTTTGCAGCGTGCTCACCACCGTCTGGGCGGGAAAGCTGCTGGCGATCATGCTGATGGCCTGGTGTTGATGCGGATCAAACTTGTCGCCGCCGGCGGGCGCGATTTCTTTGAGGTGGTTTTTCTCAAACGCAGCCTTGAGCTGGCGCAGCGTGGCCTCTACGCCTTCTTTGAGTTTGGCGGGGTCGCTCGTGGTGTCTGACAGCGCCATCTCCAGGCTGTCTTGCACCGGCACGAGGCTTTCGGCAAAGCTTTCAATGCCAAACTTATGGGCCTTGGACACATCTTCCACCGCGCGGCGGCGGATGTTTTCAGTTTCGGCCTTGGCGCGCACAAAGGCGTCAAAATGCTCGGCGGCCTTGGCTTGCGCCTCTTGCAATTGCTCTTCCAAGGTCGGCTCCACTGGGGTTTGCGCTACAGCTTCAGGCTGCGCAGATTCTTGAGTTTTTTGCTCGGGTTCTGTCATCGCTGCAAATGAAAATCAAACTACCAACAAAAACAAACCGGCAGTGCGCCGGCTTGAAACGCTAAATGGGGGTTGGAACCTTGCACTTCAAGGGGGTTTTCGCCCGGTTTGTGCAGGAATGTGCTGAAAAACCCGTCAGTAAAGGCAGCCATTGTAGTCAGTGGTTACAGACAGAAACGCCGTTCTGCTTCAAGATGCGTTGATAAAGAACAAAGCACTTCACACGCAGGGAGCCACCCTATGCAACGCCGCACATTTTTAGCCGCATCCGCCGCCAGCATGGCACTGCTGGGCAGTGCCTGTGCGCAGCAGCGCCGGCAGCGCGATCCGGTGCCACGCACCGATGAAGCCACAGGCGCCTTCACAGACGATACGTGGACCGATATTTCACGCAGCCGCCCAATTCCGGTGCGGGTGCGCGTGCCCACTACGCCGGGCCCCTGGCCGGTGATTCTGTTTAGCCACGGCCTAGGCGGCAGCCGTGCGGGCGGTGCGCTGTGGGGCGAGGCGTGGGCGCAGGCAGGGTTTATGACGGTGCACCTGCAACACGCGGGCAGCGATACCGATGCAGTGATGGACAACTTCCGCGCAGCGATGTCTCCCGCACAACTTACCGCGCGCGTGCTGGATGTGCGCTTCGTGCTTGATGAACTCGCGCGGCGCAAGAAACTCCCCGATTCAGTGTTTCGCAATGCCGATCTGGAGGCTATCGGCATGTCCGGCCACTCATTTGGTGCGCACACCACGCTGGCGCTGGCGGGGCAGGACTACGGCGCCGCAACGCCGCCGCCGGAAACGCGGCTCAAAGCGTTTATCGCGTTTTCGCCTAGCGATAGTGAACGGCCCAGCGCGTTTGCACGGCTGCGCGCCCCGCTGCTGTTCATCACCGGCACTGAAGATGGCGACGTGGTCGGCACCGGTGCCACACCGCAAAGCCGCCAGCAGCCGTTTGAAAAGTCGCCCGCTGGCAATAAATACCTGCTGGTGCTCGACGGTGCCGACCATATGACCTTTGGTGGGCAGACCAATCTGCCGCGCCGCATGGCGCGCCGCCGGCCGGAGTTAGCGGTTGCACGTGAAGCACAGCACCAAACCCTCGTTCAGACATTGACAACGACTTATTGGCGCGCCATGCTGAAAGGCGAGGAGCAGGCACGCACCATGCTTACCAATCCTGCATCAGTCAAGGCACCTGATGTCTGGAAAACAAAGTAGCAAGTGCCTAAAGTGCCGGTACGCAATATCCATGCGCCTTTTGAAGCAAAAATGGCTCAAAACCCTCATGGATATTGCGTAACCTACTAAAAAAGCGATTCAGGGGACAGTTTGGGGGAGCGCAGCACCTTGCGCTTGCCGGGGCAACATTCAAGGAGCCCGTATGAAACTGAAACTGGATAAAACGATGATCGCGCTCTGGCTCATCGTGGCCCTCGCAAGCGCCAGCGCGGTATGGATGCTGGCGGGCGGTAGCACCCACAAGCTGGATGAAGGCCTGATCAAGGCCGTGAAAAAACTGCAGTTTTGAATTTGCAGCGCGTTGTTTCGCGGCGCTTTTTATACCGGGCGCCGCGCCAGCAACGCCCACACGCCCGCGGCCGTGAGCAGCGAGCCGCCCGCGATGTTGAACCGCCGCTGTGCCTTGGCCGACGCAAGCAGTTTGCGGGCCGAAGCGGCAAAGACCGCATACAGCGCTGCATTCAGCGTAGCCATCACAACGAATGTAACTGCGAGCACCCACAACTGCTGCGTGACATCCGCGCCTTGCTGAATGAACTGCGGCAGAAACGCGACAAAGAATACGATGCCTTTGGGGTTGAGCGCGGTGACTAAATAGGTATTTGCAAACAAACGCCAGCGCGACGATGGTGCCCCAGGCGTGGCCAATTGCGTGGACGCAATGCCGGCACGGAGCAGTTTGAAGCCCAGGTACAGCAGATAAAGACCACCCACCCACTTCACGACACCGAACCAAAAAGCAGATGTGGCCAACAGCGTACCCAGGCCAAGGAGCGAAACCGCCAGCGCAGTGGAGTCACCAAGTGCCACGCCGGCGACTAACGGGACATTCGCTCGCCGGCCATGCGCCACGGAGTAGCTGATGACGGTGAGAATCGTTGGCCCAGGAATGATCAGCAGAACAGCGGAAGCGGCAACAAAGGCGGCCCAAAGCTCGATTGACATTCCAGATGCTCCTAAAAGTGGTTGTACCTTTGCTCTATCGTTTCGACAGAATAGCTGTTGTGCTGCAAACGATTAGAGCGGCCTCTACGCAATATCCATGCGCTTTTTGAGCCACTTTTGCCTCAAAACTTGCATGAATACTGCGTGCAGCACTTTAAGTTTTTTACTGCGCAGCACCCAGCGCCTTGGCGCGCTGCTCCGATAGCGCCAGATCGGCCGGGCTGGCAGTGCGCACCCAGCCTTGCAGGTGGTGCTGCACCACATCGGCCAGTGCGTGAATGAAATCATTGCTGTCGTTGAGCGCGGGGATGTAGTGAAAGGTCTTGCCGCCGGCGGCCTTGAATTCGTGGCCGACTTCCATCGCGATTTCTTCCAGCGTTTCCAGGCAATCGGCGGGAAAGCCGGGGCACATGATGGCGGCGTGCTGCGTGCCGGTACGCGCCAGTTCAATCAATGTGTCTTGCGTGTAGGGCTTGAGCCACTCGGCCTTGCCAAAACGTGACTGGAATGTGACCTTGGTCTTGGCTTCCGGCCAACCAAGCCGCTCACGCAGGAGGCGCGCAGTCTTGTGGCACTCGCAGTGATACGGATCGCCCAGCAGCAGCGTGCGCTTGGGCACACCGTGAAAGGACATCACAAGCATGTCTGGCTCGCCGTGCTTTTCAGTATGGCGGCGAAACTGCGCGGCCAGCGCATCTATGTAGCTTGGCACATCGTGCCAGCGCTTGATGATGCGCAGCTCCGGCGCGTTGCGCAGCTGCTTGCAGGCATCAAACACCGCGTCAAACACGCTGGCGGATGTGGTGGCGGAGTATTGCGGATACATCGGCAGCACCAGCAATTGATCCACGCCCTTTTCTTTCAGCGCACCAATCACCTTGGCCACGCTGGGATTGCCGTAGCGCATCGCGTACGCAACCTCGACATTCATGCCGCGATGGCCCAAGTAGCCGCGCAGCAGCTTGGTCTGCAGCTCGGTATACACCCGCAGCGGCGAACCTTCTTTCATCCAGATGCTGGCGTACTTGGCCGCGCTCTTGGCCGGCCGCACGCGCAGAATCACGCCATGCAAAATCAGCCACCACAGCGGCTGCGGAATTTCCACCACGCGCGGGTCGCTTAGAAACTGCGCCAGATAAGTGCGCACCGATGCCGCGGTGGGCGCATCCGGCGTGCCCAGCTGCACCAGCAAAACGCCGGCGCGCGGCGCGCTTCCGTGGGTATACGGTGGTTCGGGTAAAACTGGCATGGAGGAAATAGGTTTGGTTTGCCGCCATTGTAGGGCGCGATCAATCTATCTGCGCTTAATCGGCAGATACCGTCCGCTCGGCAGCCCAATCACGCAGGGCGTCAATCGCCTCGGCCCGCACCACG
The DNA here is from genome assembly GCA_051649325.1 of Burkholderiaceae bacterium. Classification (GTDB taxonomy): domain Bacteria; phylum Pseudomonadota; class Gammaproteobacteria; order Burkholderiales; family Burkholderiaceae_C; genus JBJOQV01. Next base: position 17,781 of record JBOFGW010000521.1, read on the forward strand.
CTCAGCGGCTTAGTGCCCTGCGCTGAAGCAACCAAAGCGCTTGTGTCCACCGGCGTTTTATTGGCATAGGCGTCAAAGGCACTGGCGACGATAAGCTGCTCAATCTCTGCGCCGGAGAATCCCTCGGTCACAGCAATCACTTTGTGCAAATCAAACCCCGCCGGATCAAGCTTGCGCTTGCGCAAATGAATGTGCAGAATTTGCTCACGCGCGCTGGCGTTTGGCAAATCAACAAAGAACAGCTCGTCAAAGCGGCCCTTGCGCAGCAGCTCGGGTGCAAGGCTTTCTACATCGTTGGCAGTGGCCACAATAAACACCCGCGCCGTGCGCTCGGAAAGCCAGGTCAGAAACGTACCCAGCAAACGGCGCGACACGCCATCGTCAGAGCCGGAAGAAGACGCGGCCAAGCCCTTCTCCACCTCATCCAGCCACAGCACGCACGGTGCCATGGCCTCGGCGGTAGAAAGCGCCGTGCGCATGTTGCGCTCAGACTCGCCATGAAACTTGTTGTACAGCGCGCCAAAGTCAAGCCGCAGCAGCGGCAGCCCCCAAGAACCGGCCACCGCCTTGGCCGCCAAGCTCTTGCCGCTGCCCTGCACACCTAGCAGCAGCATGCCTTTGGGGCAATCCAGCCCCTGCGCCTCGGGCACGCCCAAAAACACGTCTTTACGCAGACCCAGCCAGCGTTTGAGCGCGGCAAAGCCGCCTACATCATCCAGGCTGGCGGCGTGCACCTGCACTTCAAGCGCGCCGTCTACGCCCAGCGCGTGATGCTTGTGCTTGAGTACCCGGCGCACGTCCTCAAACGTGATTGCGCCGTCTTCATACAAACTTTGGCGGATCAGCCGCCGTGCATCTTCGCGCGCCATGCCTGCCAGATGCTGCACCATCTGGTTGAGCGCTTCTTGCGAGCCTTTGACCGCCACGCCGTCATTGTGCGAAGTCCAAAAGTGCGCCTCTTCTTTGACGATCTGCATCAGCTCGGTTTGGGTGGGAAGCGCAAGCTGGAAGGTCGCGCTCATGCGCTGCAAGTCTGCGCTTAAGCGCTGCTCAGACCCGCAGAAAATCAAGGTGCGGGGGATTTGCGCATACTCGAGAGCGATTTCCTTGATCGCGCGCTGCACCGCCGGCTGCTCCATGTGGTGCTGCGCATCAAAGAACACAAAGATACCGGCAGCATGCGTTTTCCACACCGCGCGGATGGCTTCGGCAAACTCGCTGGTGCCTGCCTCAAACACGCCTTCGCCAAATACACCTGCTTTGCGCTTTAAGCCCTGCGTTGCCGTCCATGTCACCAGCAGCTTGCCGGATAGATTGGCTACCGTCTCGAGCAAACGCGCGAACCGCTGCTCTTCAACCGTATCCACTGTAATGATGGGAAAGCGCGACTCGATGAGAAACGCCAACTCCTGCTGTTCTTGCCGCACGCAGCCGCCTTTGTTTGAATTAGAAGGTTGAAATCAACGCTGCTCAGAGCTGGCGCTATGGGTCAGCGCATTGCTCACGAGCCGCGCGGTGATGTCCACAATCGGAATCACGCGGTCATAGGCCATGCGGTTGGGGCCGACGACGCCCAGCGTGCCCACCACGCGGCCATTCACGGTGTACGGCGCGGTGACCACGGCCATGTCTTCCACCGGTACCAGTTGCGATTCACCACCGATGTAAATTTGCACGCCCTGCGCGTGACTGCCGGCATCCAGCAAGCGCAGCAGGCCGGTTTTGCTTTCAAACACGTTGAAGAGTTGTTTGAGCCGGCCCATGTTGGACGAAAAATCTTCTACCTCAAGCAAGCGGCGCTCGCCGGAGATGACCACGGTTTCCTGCTGCTCGTGCATGGCTTGGCCGCCCGCAGCCATCGCGGCCTGCATCAGCCGGCCCATTTCTTCTTTGATCTCAGAGAGTTCGCATTTCAGGCGCTGCTGCGCATCATCAATCGACAGGCCGGCGAAGTGCTGATTGATGTAGTTGGCGGCTTCGATCAATTGCGAGCTTGAATAATCTTCGCCGGTAAACAAAATGCGGTTTTGCACATCGCCTTCGGGCGTGACGATGATGAGCAAAATGCGCCGCTCGGACAGCTTCATAAACTCGATGTGCTTGAACGCCGCGCTGCGCTTGGGTGTCATCACCACGCCGGCAAATTGCGACAGCGAGCTGAGCAGATTGGCTGCGCTCGCCAGCACGCGCTGCGGCTCGGCAGGCTGAAGCTGCCCTTCCATTTCGTGCGTCTCATCCACCGCCAGCGGCTGCACGGTGAGCAGCGTATCCACAAACAAGCGGTAGCCGCGCGGCGTGGGAATACGCCCGGCGGAGGTGTGCGGGCTGATGATCAGCCCGGCTTCCTCAAGATCCGCCATGACGTTGCGGATGGTGGCGGCAGAGAGCTCCAGCCCGCTCCAGCGCGATAGCGAACGTGAGCCAACCGGCTGGCCTTCGACGATATACCGCTCGATCAGCGTTTTAAGTAGAACTTGCGCGCGTGCATCCATAGCTTTTTTGATTGTATCGGCGCAGCGATGCTTACCGTTCACGACAAGACAAAAATGCAACGTAGAATCCACGCTATGAGCACATTTGCCTGCATTGCACTGATTGGCCGCCCCAATACGCCCGGTCTGGGCGACACGCTTGCCGCCATCGGCGCCTGGGTGGCACAGCGCGGCGTGACCGTGGTGGTGGAGCAAGATACCGCCGTCGGCCTGGGGGTGGCAGGGTTTGAGGCCGCGCCGCTGGAAGCCATTGCGCGGCGCGCCGACGCTGCGATTGTGGTCGGCGGCGACGGCACGCTGCTGAGTGCTGGCCGCGTGCTGGCGCCGCATGGCGTACCGATCATGGGCATCAATCACGGCCGTTTGGGTTTTATGACCGACGTTGCGCTCAGCCATTGGCCAGACGCGCTCGAAGCGCTCTTGGCCGGCAAGTGCGAGATTGAGCACCGCGCCAAG
>JBOFGW010000522.1:0-5284 GCA_051649325.1 Burkholderiaceae bacterium
CGCTGCTTCAAGATTTCACCCTCACCCCAACCCTCTCCCGTCAAGGGAGAGGGGGCAAACGGCAAAATACAATCCCAACCACCATGCGATACACCTCCACCCGCGGTGCCCTCAAAGACGCACCGCTTTCTTTCTGCGACGCAATGCTCACCGGTCTCGCACCCGACGGCGGGCTGCTCTGGCCGGTGGCGATGCCGCACGTGACGCCTACCGAACTGGAAAGCTGGCGCAGCCTATCCTACGCGGATCTGGCGTTTGAAATCCTGTCCAAATTCATCGACGATATTGATCCAGTAACGCTGCTGGCGCTGTGCCGCAAGACCTACACGGCAAATGTGTATTGCCACACGCGCGCCGGTGAAAACGCAGCAGACATTGCGCCGCTGCGCATGCTGGGAGAAGAGGGCAGTACAACCCTGTCACTGCTCGCACTGTCCAATGGCCCGACTCTCGCCTTCAAAGACATGGCGATGCAGTTGCTCGGCAATCTGTTTGAATACGTGCTTGAAAAACGTGGCCAGCATGTGAACATTCTGGGCGCCACCAGTGGCGACACCGGCAGCGCAGCGGAATACGCGATGCGCGGCAAGCGCGGCATCAAAGTCTTCATGCTCAGCCCGCATGGTCGCATGAGCCCGTTTCAACAGGCGCAGATGTTCAGCCTGCAAGACGCCAACATCTTCAATATCGCCGTACATGGTGTGTTTGATGATGCGCAGGATGTGGTCAAGCGCGTGTCGGAAGATTTGGCGTTCAAAGACAAATACGCGATAGGCGCGGTCAACAGCATCAACTTCGCGCGGGTGCTGGCGCAAAGCGTGTATTACTTCAAAGCCTACTTCGCGGCGACTGATCAGCTCCCTCGCCCGCCTCAGCGGGAGAGGGCGGGGGGTGAGGGCGATTTGCAGCAAGTCAGCTTCGCTGTCCCATCAGGAAACTTCGGCAATGTGCTCGCCGGCCACATCGCCCGCCAAATGGGCCTGCCGATCAAGCAACTGATCGTCGCCACCAACGAAAATGATGTGCTGGATGAGTTCTTTCGGACCGGCGTATACCGCGTCCGTGGCGCTGCGCAGACGCATGAGACTACCAGCCCATCGATGGATATCTCAAAAGCCTCCAACTTCGAGCGGTTTGTGTATGACTTGGTGGGTGGCGACGCGGCGCGCGTCAAACAGCTGTTTGATGATGTAAACCGCAAAGGCGGTTTTGACCTATCGCAAGATCCGGTGTTTGCGCGCGCGGCGCAGCAGTTTGGCTTTGCGTCTGGCCGCTCTACGCACACGCACCGGCTTGCTGTGATCCGCGATATTGCCGGTCGCTACGGCGTGGTGATCGACCCGCATACGGCCGATGCCATGAAAGTCGCGCGCGAGTTTTTTGAACCGGGCGTACCCATGATCGCGCTGGAAACCGCGCTACCGGCCAAATTTGCCGCCACGATTGAAGAAGCGCTGGGCCGGCCGGCACCGCGCCCTGCCGGGTTTGAAGGGATCGAGGCGTTACCCAAGCGTGTGGAAGTCATGCCCACGGACGTGGCCAAAATCAAAGCCTTTATCGCCACGCATGCATAAGTGGTGTTGACTGGCTAGAATTAGTCAACGCGCAAAGACTGCGGCGCAGACCGCGCGGCAACTGAGGAGACGGGTGTGACACAGGCGGCGAGTAAGGTGTTTGGTTTTGCGGGCTATTCCGGCTCAGGCAAAACCACGCTGATCGAGCAGTTGATCCCACGCCTTGTGATGCGCGGGCTGAAAGTGTCGCTCATCAAGCACGCACACCACAGCTTTGACATCGACAAGCCGGGCAAGGATTCTTACCGGCACCGCGAGGCCGGCGCGTCAGAAGTGTTGATCACCTCCAATCAGCGCTGGGTTCTGATGCACGAGCTGCGTGAGGGAGCCGAGCCGGATATGCACACGCAGATTGCGCGCCTGTCGCCCTGCGATCTGGTGCTGGTGGAAGGCTACAAGTTTTCTGCGATTCCAAAGATTGAGGTGTACCGCGCCAGCTGCGGCAAGCCCATGCTCTCACCCAGCGATCCAAACATTATCGCGATCGCCAGCGACGCAACAGTTGATACAAAGTTGCCGCAACTGAACTTGAACGATCCAGACGCGATTGCAGAGTTTGTGTTGCAGTATTTTGGCCTCGCCCCAGCCCATCCGCACCATGCTGCAGCCTGACGAGGCGCTTGCGCGCCTGCTCGCCGCTGCGCAACCTGTTTCAGAAATCCTTGAAGTGCCGCTGTTTGAGGCGGTGGGCCGTGTGCTGGCGCGCGATATCGTCTCGCCCATCGCCGTGCCGCCGATGGACAACAGCCAGATGGATGGTTACGCGCTGCGCTGCGCAGATGTTGCCGCAGTAGGGGCGCGGCTGCCGGTGTCGCAGCGCATTCCCGCTGGTGCCAAAACCTTGCCGCTGCAGGCAGGCACCGCAGCACGGATTTTCACCGGCGCGCCGATTCCCGCAGGGGCTGATGCGATTGTGATGCAGGAAGCCTGCACCGCAGAAGGTGATGCGGTCATCATCAACCAAATGCCCAAGGCCGGAGAGTGGATTCGCCGCGCCGGGTTTGATATTGCGTCTGGTTCAACCGTGCTGCACGCGGGGCAAAGACTTAGCGCAGCTGATGTGGGGCTAGCGGCATCGGTGGGCGTGCCTACGCTACCGGTGTTTCGCATGCTGCGCGTGGCTACATTTTTTGCGGGCGATGAACTCGTCACGCCCGGTGAGCCGCTGCCAGAAGGCAAGATCTACAACTCCAACCGCTACATGCTACGCGGCCTGCTCGCCGGCTTGGGTGTGGACCATATCGACCTTGGCATTGTGCGTGACACGCTTGAAGAAACCCGTGCCGCGCTGCGTGAAGCCGCGCATACCGCAGACTTGATCATCACCAGCGGCGGCGTGAGCGTGGGTGAAGAAGATCACATCAAACCGGCGGTGGAAGCAGAAGGTGCGCTCGATCTGTGGAGCATCGCTATCAAGCCGGGCAAGCCGCTGGCGTTTGGGCGGGTGAACCGATCTGGCGGACACGCATTCTTTCTGGGCCTACCGGGCAACCCCGTCTCCAGCTACGTCACGTTTTTGCTGTGCGTGCGGCCATTCCTGCTCAAGCTCGCTGGCCAAACGCAGGTGAATGCGCACCGCCAGCCCATGCGCGCTGATTTCGCGTGGCCCAAACCGGACAAGCGCAATGAATTCCTGCGCGTGCGCACAAACGCGCAGGGTGGGCTGGATCTTTATCCTTCGCAAAACTCCGCCGTACTCAGCTCCTGCGCGTGGGCCGACGGGCTCGTGGACAATCCGCCCGGCCGCGCGATTCAAGCGGGCGACATCGTGCAGTACATTTCTTTGCATAGTCTTTTGGGGTCGTAATGCAAGTCAAAATTTTGTACTTTGCCAAGATTCGTGAATCGCTTGGTACGCCGGTGGAAACGTTGGAGCTGCAAGGCGAGGCGTGGACCATCGGTTCGCTGCGCGCGCACTTGTGCACGCGCGGCGACGCATGGGTTGAATCGCTCGCGGCCGGCAAAGGCTCGCGCGCAGCGGTGAATCAGTCGATGGTGGGGGATGATGCGGCAGTGCCTGCAGGTGCAGAAGTGGCGTTTTTTCCGCCGGTGACGGGGGGTTAAATATGCCTTTACGCAATATCCATGCGCCTTTTGGAGCATTTTTGCCTGAAAAGGCGCATGAATATTGCGTAGTCGTATTGAAATGACAGTCAAAGTTCAAACCGCAGACTTCGACATCAGTGCAGAAATCGCTGCGCTGCGTGCTGCCAATCGCAAGATCGGCGCGGTGGCCTCATTTATCGGCACGGTGCGCGATCTGAATGACGGCGATGCGGTGTCGAGCATGACGCTTGAGCACTACCCCGGCATGACAGAAAAAGCGCTGGAAGAAATCGTGCAAGAAGCCAAGCAGCGCTGGAAGATTGACGATGCGCTTGTGATCCACCGCGTCGGTGAACTGTACCCGGGTGACCAGATCGTGCTCGTGGTTACCACCTCCGCGCACCGAGGTGAAGCGTTTGCCGCCTGCGAGTTTTTGATGGACTATCTCAAGACCCGCGCGCCGTTCTGGAAAAAAGAGCAAACACCGCAAGGCGCCAAATGGGTGGACGCGCGCAGCACGGATGATGATGCAGCCGCTCGCTGGGCTGCGCAAGGTAAGCGCGATTGAGCACTGCTGCTGCAGGTGCAGACGTCATCGCGCCCGAGCTTTCGCCCTGGTACGCAGCAAGCCGCGAAGCATGGTGGCAAAGCGCGCAGCAATGGGTTACCGCTGCAAGCAGTGCTTCTGAACTGGGGCCAATGCAGCACACGCGCATCGTGCGCGAGAGGCCTTGGTCTTTGATCGCGAAGGTGGACTGCGCTCGCGGCAGCGCCTACTTCAAAGCTTGCGCTTCCGGTGGCCAGCAAGAGCCTGCACTCTTGCACTGGCTGGCACCGCAATGGCCTCACTGGCTGCCAAAAATTCATGCGGTCGATGAATCGCGCAAATTTATTTTGCTGGCTGATGCCGGTCGCCCGGTGCGCGATATTCTCGGCGCGCGCGGTATGCAGCATGCGCTCAGTCAGATGCTCGGCGCGTATGCAACGCTGCAAATGCAAACGCTGGAACAGCGTGCAGCCTTGCTCACGATCGGTTTGCCGGACCGCGGCATGGACAAGTTGCCTGCGCTGGTTGAGGAGCTGCTTCAATCCGGCGCGCATGCAGCAGGCCGCAGCGCGCAAGAGGCCGACGCGATCGCCGCGCAGGTACGCGCCGGCCATGCGCTACTCACGGAGGTGTGCGCAGAACTGGCCGCCACGCCGTACGCCAGCGCGCTGGATCATGGTGATCTGCATACTGGCAATCTGCTCACGCGGCGCGGTAGCCTTGCACTGGTGGACTGGGGCGATGCCTGCGTGACGCACCCGTTTTGTTCTGCGCTGGTGGCGCTGCAATTTAGTGTGGAATCCATGCCGCTGCGTTCGCGCGAAGCCGTGTTGCAAATCTGGCGCAACGCGTATTTGGCACCTTGGCAAGCGCTGGCCCCGCGTGATGTGTTGCAGCGGCATTTTGCCTACGCGCTGTGGGCTGCGCGCATCGTTCGGGCACTGGACTATGCGCAAATGTTCACTGGCGCTGATACGCAGACGCTTGCGCCGTGGCGGCCTCTGATCGGCAAGGCACTAGGCCAGTGGGCGGCCACGCGGTCCGTGATCGAGCGTGGCGAATTTGATGCAGTACTGCCACTGCTGCAAGAAGGGCTGGGGCCGCCACCGCCGCTGCA
>JBOFGW010000523.1:0-34086 GCA_051649325.1 Burkholderiaceae bacterium
AGTGGATCACCTGCTCTTTAAGCGGCGCCTTGCCCACTGTAGCCGGCGGCGCTTTGGTCTGCGATTTGGCTGCCAGCTTGAGCACGTCATTGGCGAGGCGCTGCACCTTGTAGCCCACGCCAATCATGCCGGCGCGCACCGTGTTGATGGTGGCCGGATCAGTCGCGTTCAAAAAGAACATCGCCGCCGCAGTGCCGGGATTAAAGCTCTTCTTGCCCATCTTGCGCAGCAGGTTGCGCATGTTCATCGACACGTCGCCAAAATCGATATCGACCGGGCAGGGCGTGAGGCACTTGTGGCAGACCGTGCAGTGGTCGGCCACGTCTTCAAACTCTTCCCAGTGCTTGATACTCACGCCGCGCCGCGTTTGCTCTTCATACAAAAACGCTTCGATCAGCAGCGATGTGGCCAAGATTTTGTTGCGCGGCGAATAAAGCAGATTGGCGCGCGGCACGTGCGTAGCGCACACGGGTTTGCATTTGCCGCAGCGTAGGCAGTCTTTCACGCTATCGGCAATCGCGCCAATATCGCTCTGGCTCATGATCAGCGATTCATGCCCCATCAGGCCAAAGCTGGGCGTGTACGCGCCCGACAGATCGCCGCCGGGCAGCAGCTTGCCTTTGTTGAAGTGGCCGTTGGGGTCCACCTTGTGTTTGTAGGCGTGAAACGGCGCGGTCTCTGCGCTACTTAAAAACTCATACTTGGTAATGCCGATGCCATGCTCGCCGGAGATCACACCATCCAGATCACGCGCAATGCGCATGATGCGCGCCACCGTGGCATTGGCCTCTTGCAGCATTTCATAGTTGTCTGAGTTGACGGGAATGTTGGTGTGCACATTGCCATCGCCCGCGTGCATGTGCAACGCCACAAACACGCGGCCGCGCAGCACCTGCTTGCGCAGCTTTTCACACTCATCCAGAATCGTTTCAAATGCAGCGCCGGTAAAGATACGCGCCAGCACCGCGCGCACTTCACGCTTGAAGCTGACGCGAATCGTGCGGTCTTGCAGCACTGAAAATAATGTGGTCGCAGGCGCGGTGCTAGCGCGCACGGCGCATTCTTTGAGCACTTCGCCTTCAATACCCAGCCGCACCAGCTCGTCCAGCGTTTGCGCAAGCGGCAAGTCCATGTTGTGCAGCAGATGCAGCCAGCGATTGGCCACCGCCTGCAGGTGCGTGCGCGCCTGCGTGACGCGGTCGCCCAGCACATCTTCCGCAGAAAAATGCTCGATGTCTGCATCGCCCGCGTGGGAGAGCGGCAGCTTGGGCTGCGCCAGAAAATCATCCAGCGCATCGATCATCTTGAGTTTGTTCTTGATCGACAGCTCGATATTGATGCGTTCAATCGCCTCGGTGTATTCGCCCATGCGCGGCAGCGGAATCACAACGTCTTCATTGATTTTGAAGGCGTTGGTGTGCTTGGCAATGGCTGCTGTGCGCGCGCGGTCGAGCCAGAATTTCTTGCGTGCCTCCGGGCTCACGGCCACAAAGCCTTCGCCCACGCGGGTGTTAGCAATACGGATCACCTCGCTGGTCGCCATCGCCACTGCGTTGTCATCGTCGCCCACAATGTCGCCGATCAGTACCATCTTGGGCACGCCACCGCTGGCGATGCCGCGTTTGCTCTTGGTGGCATAGCCCACGGCGCGCAAATAGCGTTCATCCAGATGCTCTAGCCCGGCCAGCACCGCGCCGCCTTGGCGCGTTTGTGCGTCAAGGTAATCTTTGATCTCGACAATCGACGGCACAGCGTCTTTGGCCTGACCAAAGAACTCCAGGCACACCGTACGGATGTGCTTGGGCATTTTGTGCAGCACCCAGGTGGCACTGGTAATCAGGCCATCGCAGCCTTCTTTTTGAATGCCCGGCAGGCCAGCGAGAAACTTATCGGTCACATCTTTACCGAGCCCAACCTTACGAAAACGCTGGCCTTCAATCACCAGCGTTTCGCGTTTGAGTTCCGCTGCTCTGGCAAACGGCTTGCCGCCGTCTTTCCACACCAACTCAAAGCTGGCGAGCGGCGCGTCATGAATTTTGCCCAGACTGTGCTCAACGCGCGTAACTTCCAGCCAATTACCCTGCGCATCGACCATGCGCCACGACAGCAAATTGTCCAGCGCCGTGCCCCACAGCACGGCCTTTTTGCCGCCCGCGTTCATGGCCACATTGCCGCCGATGCAGCTGGCCTCTGCGGACGTAGGATCAACCGCAAACACGTAGCCTGCGGCGTCAGCTGCGTCGCTGACGCGCTTGGTCACCACCCCCGCGCCGGAAAACACGGTGCCGTAGTCTTTATGCAGATCGTCATGGCCCGGCAGCGCGGGGCGGATTTGCACCGCTCCAAGCTCTTCCAGCTTTTCCGTATTGATCACCGCGCTTTGCCAGGTGAGCGGAATCGCACCGCCGGTGTAGCCGGTGCCACCACCGCGCGGAATAATCGTCAGGCCCAGTTCAATACAGCCGCGCACGAGGCCGGGGATTTCATCTTCCGTATCCGGCGTGAGCACCACAAACGGATATTCCACACGCCAGTCGGTCGCGTCCGTCACATGCGATACGCGCGAGAGCCCGTCAAACTTGATGTTGTCTTTGGCCGTGACTTTGCCCAGCACCTTGCGGGTTTTTTCGCGCAAGTCGTGGCTGTCCATAAAGCGGCGCTCAAACTTTTCCACCGCTGCGCGCGCGGCTTTGAGCAGGCCTTCTACCTTGCGGCTGCGGTCTTGGCTGGCGGAATCAAAGTGCTCGCGCGCGTCGCTCGCGCGGCGCTTTTCAATTTCGTTCAAGCGGTGATGCAGCGCTTCAATCAGCAGATTGCGGCGCTTGCGATTGTCGAGCAGATCGTCTTGTAGATACGGGTTGCGCTCCACCACCCAAATATCGCCCAGCACTTCATACAGCATGCGGGCCGAGCGGCCGGTGCGCCGTTCCATCCGCAGATCAGACAGCGTGGCCCACGCGGCTTCGCCGAGCAAGCGGATCACAATCTCACGATCGGAAAAGCTCGTGTAGTTGTACGGAATCTCGCGCAGGCGCGCGGGCTCGCTGGCTTGAGGCAAAAGCGCGGCAATGTGCGCGGGGGCGTTCATCAGAGTGAAATGGTCAAGTCCCTTGGAAACCAATTCTATCAAGGCTTGGTGCAGCGCACACTGTGCAAATCGCCGCATTCCCTACGTACAACGTGGTGTTAGCGCATATGCATATGCCGACCCACGTTCTTAGTTTGGAATAAGCAAACCAAGGAATACCCCAATACGCACGCCCGGAACCCGGCACCATGCCGGCATGTGGCTCGATTTCTTCTCTCTTGAATACGCGCTGGTCGGCCTTGCGGTCGGCCTGATTGTCGGCTTGACCGGTGTAGGCGGCGGCTCGCTGATGACGCCGATTCTGACCGGCGTGTTCCATATTCCACCGGCCGTGGCGGTAGGCACAGACCTGGTGTTTGCCGCTGTGACCAAGGGTGTAGGCACAGCCGTGCATGGCCTGACCAAAACCGTACAGTGGCGCGCAGTGCTCTGGTTGCTGGCCGGCAGCATTCCGGCGGCGCTCTTGGCGCTGGCGTGGCTGCATGCGTATGGCACGCCGGATGCGCAGCTCAACAAACTGATCAAGCAGGTGGTGGGCGTGTCGGTGCTGGCTACCGTGATTGCACTGATTTTTCGCGGCAAAGCGGTGGAGTGGTTGCGCGGGCATCCAAGCGCGCAGTTGTCTAGCCGCAGTCGTTTGATTGCGCTTGTTGCAGGCGGCGTGGTGCTGGGTTTGCTCGTCACCATCTCTTCCATCGGCGCGGGCGCTTTGGGCGCTACGTTCTTGCTGCTGCTGCATCCGCACTGGCGGCCGGCCGAGGTGGCAGGCACCGATATTGCCTACGCCGTGCCGCTTACTGCGGTGGCGGGCGCGGGGCATTTTGCACTGGGCACGGTGGACACTGCGCTGCTTGCCGGGCTACTGATCGGCTCAGTGCCGGCGATTGCCTTTGGCAGCTACATCGCCCGCGCGCTGCCTGAAAAACTCACTCGTACTTTGCTGGCAATCATGCTGACCTTTGCCGGCTTCAAGATGGTGCTGTAACTAGGTACAAATACAACGACAAAGATAACACCATTGTGCGCGAGCGCGCCGCGCAGTTTCGCGGCCAAACGCAGCGCTTCTTGGCCGGTGAGCTGCTTGAGGATGAGTTTCGCCCGCTGCGCTTGCAGAATGGCCTGTACATTCAGCGGCAGGCGCCCATGCTGCGCGTAGCGATTCCCTACGGCCTGCTTGCCAGCCATCAACTGCGCCAGCTCGCACACATCGCGCGCAAATACGACAAAGGTTACGGTCACTTCACGACGCGGCAGAACATTCAATACAACTGGCCGGCGCTGGAAAGCGTGCCCGATATTCTGGATGATCTTGCGGCGGTGGAAATGCACGCCATCCAAACCAGCGGCAACTGCATCCGCAATATCACGACAGACGCGTTTGCCGGCATTGCGCCGGACGAAATCGTCGATCCGCGCCCCTGGTGCGAAATTCTGCGGCAATGGAGCACGTTTCACCCAGAATTTGCCTTTCTGCCGCGCAAGTTCAAGATTGCAGTGAGCGGCAGTGCGGACGATCGCGCAGCCATCCGCGTGCACGATATCGGCGTTGAGCTGCACAAGGATGCGCATGGTGAGGTCGCTGCACGTATGTTTGTCGGCGGTGGCCTGGGCCGCACGCCGATTGTGGCGCCAGTGATTCGTGAACATCTGGCCTGGCCGGATTTGCTCACCTATTGCGAAGCGGTCTTGCGCGTCTACAACCTGCATGGGCGGCGCGACAATATCTACAAAGCGCGCATCAAAATTCTGGTCAAAGCGTTGGGTGCGCAAGAGTTTGCACGGCAGGTCGAGGCCGAGTTTGTGCACTTGCAAGGCGGCCTGGGCACGATTGACGCAGCAGAAGTTGCACGCGTGCAGAATCACTTTGCCGATCCCGCGTACACCCCCGCCAGCGCGCACGCGAGCAGCTTTGAACAGGCACTCAAGGCCACGCCGGCCTTTGCCAAATGGGTGCAGCGCAACGTGCGCGCCCACAAGCAGCCGGGCTACGCTGCGGTCACGCTTTCGCTTAAGCGCGCCGGCGTTGCACCGGGCGATGCCACTGCGGACGAGATGGATGCGGTTGCGCAGCTCGCAGACACCTACAGCTTTGGCGAGCTGCGCGTCACACATGAACAAAACCTGGTGCTGTCTGATGTGCGGCGCGATCAGTTGTTTGCGCTCTGGCAAGAGGCGAAGCAGCTAGGGTTGGCCAATCCCACCATCGGCCTGATCACCGACATCATCGCCTGCCCCGGTGGTGATTTTTGCTCGCTGGCCAACGCACGCTCGCTGCCGATTGCGGAGCAACTGGCGCAGCGCTTTGACGATCTGGATTATTTGTTTGACCTCGGCGACATCAGCCTGAATATCTCCGGCTGCATCAACAGCTGCGGCCATCATCACATTGGCAACATCGGCATTTTGGGCGTGGACAAGGACGACAAGGAGTTCTACCAAGTCTCCCTCGGCGGCCGCCAAGGCAATGGCACGCGTATCGGCGGCATCATCGGGCCGTCGTTTGCGGTGGGCGAAGTGGTGGATGCGATTGAGCGCATCGTGCACGCCTATGTCCGGCTGCGGCTGGAAGGTGAAGCGTTTGTAGAAGCGGTAGATCGCTTGGGCATTGCGCCGTTCAAGGCTGCTGCCTATGGCCAGCACAACGCACACGAGAGCGAGGCCGCGCATGTCTGAGCTGATTGAAAACGGCGCCGTTGTCGCAGATACGTTCACGCTGCTGGATGCACAAGCAAATCTAGACGCGCTGCCAACGGGCGACTTGCTCGTGCCGCTGGCGATATACATGCAAAACGCGGAGCACTTTGCAAAGCACCACAGCAGTGCACGCGGCATCGGCGTGCTGCTTGCAGAAACAGATGACCCGCTCGTGTTGCAGCCACATCTGCCGCAGCTGGATTTGATCGCCGTGAACTTCCCAAAATTCACCGATGGGCGCGGCTTTTCCATCGCGCACTTGCTGCGCACGCGGCTGAACTGGCGCGGCCTGCTGCGCGCGGTAGGCCCGCTGCTGCGCGATCAACTGTTCTATCTGCAGCGCGCGGGCTTTGACAGCTTTACCCTGCGCGAAGGTCAAAATCTGCACGCCGCGCTGGCGAGCTTGCAAGATTTCAGCGTGCATTATCAGATTGCCGCGCAAGACCGTGTGCGCACACAAGAGGGGCAACATGCATCAGCAAGAGCTTGAAAGCGCGCTGCGCAGCATCAGCACGCGCTATCCGCGTGCCGCGCTGGCCAGCAGCCTGTCGATTGAAGACATGGTGATTACCGATGCCATCGCGCGCCTGCATTTGCCGATTGCCGTGTTCACACTGGACACCGGCCGCTTGCACAAAGAAACGCTGGGCCTGATTGACCGCGTGCAAGAGCAGTATGGCCTCACCATCAAGGTGTTTCACCCGGTGGCCGAGCAGGTGCTTCATTACGTGAGCAAGCACGGTACCAATGCGTTTTATGAAAGCGTTGAACTGCGCAAACTGTGCTGCGGCATTCGCAAAGTAGAGCCGCTGAGTCGCGCGCTCAAAGACCGCGACGCATGGATTACCGGCCAGCGCCGCGCGCAGAGCGTCACGCGCGATGCGCTTGCGCTGCAGGAGCATGATGCAGACCGCGGCATCGCCAAATTCAACCCGCTCGCGGCGTGGACGGATGCGCAAGTGGCCGATTATGTGAAGCAGCACAACGTACCCGTCAACCCGCTGCACGCACGCGGCTATCCGTCGATTGGCTGCGAGCCGTGCACGCGCGCCATCAAGCCTGGCGAAGACCCGCGCGCTGGCCGCTGGTGGTGGGAGAACGCCGATTCAAAGGAATGTGGCCTGCATCTATCTGCAGCGGAATAAACAAACAACCAACTACGCAATATCCATGCGCTTTTTCAGGCAAAAATGCTTCAAAAGGCGCATGGATATTGCGTAGTGGCTTAGAAGAACCTAGCAATTAATGAGATATCCGTTCGCCCTGAGCCTGTCGAAGGGCATTTTCTAAAGCCACAAGCGCATCGGTTTCAAATGCGTTTCGACAGGCCTGTCCTGAGCTTAGCGAAGGGTTCAACGCGAACGGATGATGTAGTAAGGCGCGGTAAAGACAATGATCATGAACACAGCAACCATCAACCAATCCCACCTCAAGGCGCTTGAGGCAGAAGCCATCCACATTCTGCGTGAAGTGGCAGCCGAGTGCGCCAAGCCGGTGCTGCTTTTTTCCGGCGGCAAAGACTCGGTGGTGCTCACGCGCTTGGCGGAAAAGGCGTTTTTCCCCGGCAAGATTCCGTTTCCACTGATGCATGTGGACACGGGCCACAATTTTGATGAGGTGATCACTTTTCGCGATGCGCGCGTGCAAGAGCTCGGCGCAGAATTGATTGTGCGCAGCGTAGAAGATTCCATCAAACGCGGCAGCGTCGTGCTACCGCATCCACTGGCAAGCCGCAACGCCGCCCAAGCCGTCACGCTACTGGAAGCGATTGAAGAATTTGGCTTTGACGCCTGCATCGGCGGCGCGCGCCGCGATGAAGAAAAAGCCCGCGCCAAAGAGCGCGTGTTCAGCTTTCGTGACAGCTTCGGCCAGTGGGATCCAAAGGCGCAGCGCCCCGAGCTTTGGAATCTCTACAACACCAAAGTGCATCCCGGCGAGAACATGCGCGTCTTTCCCATCAGCAACTGGACCGAGCTGGATGTGTGGCAGTACATCGCGCAAGAAAACCTGGCGCTGCCATCGATTTACTGGGCGCATGAGCGGCAGGTGATTGAGCGCAAATGCCTGCTCGTACCGGTCACGCCGCTTACGCCGCCTAAGGATGGCGAGCACGTCATCACCAAAACCGTGCGCTTTAGAACCGTGGGCGACATCTCCTGCACCTGTCCGGTGGCCAGCACCGCTGCCACGCCGCAAGAAATCATTGCCGAAACTGCGATCACTGAAATTACCGAGCGCGGCGCCACGCGCATGGACGATCAAACGTCCGAGGCGTCAATGGAGCGGCGCAAGAAAGAAGGGTATTTCTAAACATGAACGCCATCACCGAACCCTTCTCGCAAACCCAAGGCCTGCTGCGCTTCATCACCTGCGGCAGCGTGGACGACGGCAAAAGTACGCTGATCGGCCGCCTGCTGCACGATGCCAAAGGCGTGTTTGCTGATCAGCTCAGCGCCATTTCGCGCGCTAAACACAAGCGCACCGTCGGTGAGCAAATCGATTTTTCGCTGCTTACTGATGGATTGGAAGCAGAGCGCGAGCAAGGCATCACCATCGATGTGGCCTACCGCTACTTTGCCACGCCGCGCCGCAAGTTCATCATCGCCGACTGCCCGGGGCATGAGCAGTACACGCGCAACATGGTCACCGGCGCCTCTACCGCGCACGCCGCCGTGCTGCTGATCGACGCCACGCGCGTGCAAGACGGCCAGCTCCTCGCGCAAACCAAGCGCCACGCCGCCATTGCCAAACTGCTGGGCGTGCAGCATGTGATTGCTGCGGTCAACAAGATGGACTTGGTCGGCTACAGCGAAGCCGCGTTCAACCAAATCGCGCAAGCGTTTGAAGCGCTGGCGGCGCAGCTTGGCCTCACCAGCACACACATCATTCCCGTGAGCGCGCTGCTAGGTGAAAACGTGGCCCAGCGCGGTGCAGTGAGCGGCGCAGCCGCCATGCCGTGGTACCAAGGCGCAAGCCTGTTGGAACTGCTTGAGCTGCTGCCGCTGCAGGAGCGACGCGCCGGCCAGTTGCGC
This sequence comes from Burkholderiaceae bacterium, assembly GCA_051649325.1. Lineage (GTDB taxonomy): Bacteria > Pseudomonadota > Gammaproteobacteria > Burkholderiales > Burkholderiaceae_C > JBJOQV01. The sequence continues at coordinate 8,815 of JBOFGW010000523.1, forward strand.
TTTGCGGTGCAGCTCGTCATCCGCACAGACGGCCACCGCGCAGATGATTTTCGCGGCCTGGCCGGCACCGTGGCCGCCGGCAGCGTGGCGGTGGGAGATGAAGTGATCGTGCAGCCTTCGGGCGCACAAGCAAAAGTTGCGCGCATCGTCACGCACGACGGTGATTTGCAGATGGCGGGCGCGGGCGATGCCATCACGCTCGTGCTGGATCGTGATGTGGATGTGTCGCGTGGCGCTGTATTGATCGCCGCACATGACACTGCCGCGCCCGCCAAAAGCTTCAGCGCAGACATTTGCTGGCTCGACACGCAGGCCTTCGCCCCGGCGCGCAAGTACTGGCTCAAGCTCGGCAGCAAGACCGTCTACGCCAAGATCGACCGCGTTGACCATGTGCTGGACGTCCACACCCTCGCGCACGACGCCGGCGCATCCGCCCTCGCGCTCAACGCCATCGGCCGCGTGCGCATCACCGCGCAGCAAGCGCTGCTGGCCGACGACTATGCTCACAGCCCAGCGACCAGCGCCTTCATCTTGATCGATCCCGCCACGCATCAGACTGCGGCGGCGGGGATGGTACGGCCGGGTTAGCGCAGCACGTAGCCGTCATTGCGAGCGGCGTAGCGGGTAATTCGCACAGCATGCTGTGCGCCCGCGTAGCACTGAGCGCTTGCAAGCGCGAAGCCCTTAGCGAAGCAATCTCCGCGCGCTTTGCAGCCACTCCCAAAGATTGCTTCGCTGCGCTCGCAACGACGCAAGCCTAAAAATGGACTACGCAGTATCCATGCGCCTTTTCAGGTGTTTTTGCCTGAAAAAGCGCATGGATACTGCGTGTTTTTCTGCTTAACTATCTGCAAATTCGTGAAGAAGTGGGTGTTATCAAATAGCATGCTGACATAATCAATATGTTGCGTTAAGTTTTTACATGGGCTTCGACGGAAACACACTGCAACGCTTGGAGGGCTGGCGCGATCAGTACCATGCCGTGTTGCGCTGGCATGAGCGTGTTCGTCAGGCAGCCAACGGGACAACTTCTCCCGATGAGTTGGATTTTCTGCTTGCCTTCTTCACGAACTGTTTTTCACTACGAGATTGGCTTCTCGCATCCAAGGCTGTTGAGCAAGCTTCAATCGAAGAGTTTTTCCGTTCCAATGTACAGATGCGCCTGTGTAGAGACATCGCGAACGGTTTTAAGCACATGGAGTTGCGTCAGCCAAGCGTAGACGCAACATTTTCCTTACAAAACGAGTACGTTCCAAAGAACTGGCCGGGCAGGTACGCCTATCCGAACGGTAAGTGGGTTATCTGTGCAGACGACGAGACAGATTGGTACCAGTTTGGTCTTGTTGAGTTGGCCGACCAATGTGTTGAGATTTGGCGCGACTTTCTCGTGCAACGTGGGTTGCTTCGTTAGGCGAACCACCGACCAAATGCAGTATCCATGAGCCTTCTCAGCCATTTTTGCTTTTTCGTGCCTATGGATACTGCGTCATTCAATTCACATTCTCAAGCCTAGCGCGCACTTAGCGCCCCGCTGCAGCCCCCAGCTCCGTCAACATCCGCTGCACACGATCGGCCAGTTTTTCGGTGGTGACTTGCTCGCGGAAACGCTCGACCATTAGTGCAAAGGAAAACGGCGTGAAGCGCGGCGGGCGGGTGACTATGCGCTGCCAGGTGTGCATGCGTTGAGCGCTTCACGCAGGCGTTTGAGTTCCAGCTCTTTTTTAAGCCCTTAGTTTTCGATTTACGTGAGCAGCAGGCTGCCAGCATATTTCGAACTCCACTGGATGGCTCCGCCAATCGGTGAAGAGGTGTAGCGCTATCAAATAGCATGTGCGCGCATTAAACATCCCCTCGTGTCAAGTGACCCAACGGGCATGCCATGCGCGAGCCTATGTAGCTAATAAACACAAAGTTCTCATGCCACAATCTTCTATGGCCACCCGCACAATCATTATTTGAAGGCTCAACTCCATGTTCGAAAGACGCGAGTTCTTAATCGCATCCGTAGCCGCGACCGCGCTGCTCGCCAGCCCGGCCCATGCCGCACCCACCGCGCACCGCTTTGACGCTGCTGCGCGGCTTCGGTCGCTTGAAAAAGGCCAAGCGCGTCTTGGGGTTTGTTTTCTCGACACGGCTACCGGCGAAGTCAGCGGCAACCGCATGGATGAACGCTTTGCGATGTGCTCGACGTTCAAGTTGGCGCTTGTCGCTGCCTACTTGCGCGAAGCAGACCAGGGCCGCGTGGATCTTGCGGAAGTTCTGAAGTATTCCAAAGCTGATCTTCTGCCCTGGGCGCCGGTAACGGGCAAGAATCTCGGCAAAGGCGGACTGAGCATTGCAGAGTTGGCGCAAGCGGCGCAGGAGTTGAGCGATGGCGTTGCCGCGAACCTGTTGATCAAGCGCCTCGGCGGCCCGCCTGCTGTCACCACGAAGTTTCGCGAAATGGGTGACACAGTGTCCCGGCTTGACCGCTATGAACCGGAGCTGGGCTTAGTGCTTTCCGCTGATGTGCGCGACACCACTTCGCCCCTGGCGATGGCGCAGCTTGTGCAGCGGATTACGACCGGCGATGTTTTGCAACCTAACTCGCGGCAGCGCTTGCTGCGGTGGATGGAGAACACAAACACGGGCGCGCGGCGGCTGCGTGCCGGTCTTCCCGTCGATTGGCGCTCCGGCAACAAGACGGGGACGGGACGCGCTCCGGGCACGACCAACAAATGCAATGATGTTGCCATTACTTTTCCGCCCCGCAAGAGCCCGTTGATTATCGCTGCGTACTTTGATAGCGGCGAATACACCGAGCAGACAGAGGCTCGGCACGAGGCTGTTTTGGCTGAAGTTGGAAAGATTGCGGCCGATTGGGCCATGAGCTAGTCGCGCCAATGACTTGACCGAAGCTTAGGCGCAGTATTCATGCGCTTTCTCAGCCAATTTCGCCTGAAAATGCCCATGGATACTGCGTCATTCAATTCACATTCTCGAATGTAGCGCGCCCTTAACGCTCCGCCGCAGCCTCCAACTCAGCCAGCATCCGCTGCACGCGATCAGCCAGCTTTTCGGTCGTGACTTGCTCGCGGAATCTTTCCACCATTAGTGCGAACGAAAACGGTGTGAAGCGCGGCGGGCGGGTGACGATGCGCTGCCAGGTGTGCATGCGCTTGAGCGCTTCGCGCAGGCGTTTGAGTTCCAGCTCTTGTTCCAGCACTTCGTTTTCGCTTTGCGTGAGCAGCAGGTTGCCGGCGTCGTGCTTGCGAAAGACTTCGTAAAACAATGACGATGAAGCCTGCAAACTCTTGGTGCTTTTGTGCGCGCCGGGAAAGCCTTGAAAAATCAGCCCGGCCACGCGGGCGATTTCTCTAAAGCGGCGCTGCGCGAGTTCGCTGGCGTTCAGGGACGCAAGTACGTCTGGCAGTAAGTCTTTAGTGTCTAGTAAGCCGATTTCAAGCAACCGCGGCCAATCAAACGGTCTAGCGGAGAGCAGCTCAAAACCGTAGTCGTTCATTGAAATTGAAAACGTGCCGGGGTCATTGCGTGCAGCGCGAAAGCCCAGAAGCGATGCAAGGCCAATGTGCACCATGCGCCCGGCAAACGGGTAGCAAAAAAAGTGGTGGCCTTCGCGGCTTTCCAGCAGCTCGCATACCAGCACGCCTTTGCGCGGCAACGCAGACCATTGCCGCTGAATGGCCAGCAGCGGCGCGACGGCCTGCATTTCAGGTTCTAGCAGATCACCTTGATCGGCGAGTGCGAGCATGTCCAGCGATGCATCGGCAAGCTGTGAAGACAGCGGCATTTTGCTGCCGCCCCACTGCGGCACGATGCCGGTTTTGCGTGTGGCTTTCTTGACCGTGGCGGTCATGTCGCGCACGCGCACCAGCTCCAGAATGCGGCCGCTGAAGGTAAATACGTCGCCTGGCTTGAGCCGTGCGATAAAACTTTCTTCAATCGTGCCGAGTTTTCCTCCCGTGGCCCAAGCCACCACTATCGCGCTATCGCTCACAATCGTGCCGATGCTCATGCGGTGGCGCTGCGCAATGTCTTTGCGCGGCACGCGGTACACGCCGGCATCGTCGCGCACAATGCGGTGATAGTCCGGGTAGGCAGACAGCGCGCCGCCTTGTTCCAGAAAGCTCAAGCACCAATCAAACTCTGCGCGCGTGAGCCCGGCGTAGGGCTGCGCGGTCTTCACTTCTTCAAACAGCGCGTCTGCGGTAAAACCGCCGCCCATGGCGCATGTCACCATGTGCTGCACCAACACGTCCAGCGGTTTGGCGGGGGCGTAGCGCGGCTCAACGTTTCTGGCGATCACGGCGCGGCGCGCGGCGGCGGCTTCCACCAGCTCCAGCGCGTTGGTGGGCACGAGCGTGATGCGCGACGTGCGCCCCGGCGCGTGGCCGCTGCGGCCGGCGCGTTGCAGCAGCCGCGCAATACCCTTGGCGCTGCCGATCTGCAGCACTTGCTCTACCGGCAAAAAGTCCACGCCCAAGTCCAAGCTGCTGGTACACACCACGGCTTTGAGCGTGCCGGCCTTGAGGCCCTGCTCCACCCAATCGCGGATTTCTTTATCGAGCGATCCGTGGTGCAGCGCGATCAGCCCGGCCCATTCCGGCTTGGCTGCGAGCAGCGATTGATACCAAATCTCTGCTTGGCTGCGCACATTGGTAAACACCAGCGTGGTGCCTTGGGTCTCTTCAATGCGCTCGATCACTGCTTGCGTTTGGCGGATGCCCAAATGCCCGCCCCAGGGGAAGCGCTCAATTTCCTGCGGGATCAAGGTGTCCACCACGATGGTTTTGGGCTCTTGCCCGCGCACCATGACCGCGTTGGTTGCGTAGTGGCCGAGCAGCGCATCGCGCGCATCTTCCAAATTGCCGAGCGTGGCCGAGCAGCCCCATACGATCAGTTGCGGATTTAAGCGCGCCAACCGCGCAATCGCCAGCACGGTTTGCGTGCCGCGCTTGTTGCCCATCAGCTCATGCCACTCGTCCACCACCACGGCTTTAAGTTGCGAAAACAGTTGCGGTGCGTCGTCGCGCGCGAGCAGCAGGCTCAAACTTTCCGGCGTGGTGACAAGCGCTTGCGGCATGCGCTCGCGCTGGCGGGCTTTGGTGGCGGAGTCTGAATCACCCGTGCGCATCTCTACTGTCCAGCCGGTGCCGAGGGCATCGCAAGCGGTTTGCAAGGCGCGCTGTGAGTCGGCGGCGAGGGCACGCATGGGGGTGAGCCAGATAGCTTGCAACCCCGAGGGTTTGTCAACCAACACCCGTTCGCCCTGAGCCTGTCGAAGGGTTGAACGGCCTGCTACGTTGCCAGCCCGTTCTTGGGCTTCGACAGGCTCAGCCCGAACGGTGGAAGAAAGCAGCGCTTGAAGGACGCCCAACCACACCGCATACGTCTTGCCACTGCCAGTCGTCGCATGCAGCAACCCACTCTTGCCCGTGCCAATCGCTGCCCACACCTCACGCTGAAACGCAAACGCTTGCCAGCCTTGCGCGGCAAACCATTCATCCACGTTTTGATAGGTGCTTGAAGTGCTTCTACGCAATATTGATGCGCTTTTCCGAGCATTTTTGGCTGGAGAAGCGCATGGATCCTGCGTACTGCCTTTCTGTTCTTTGCGTTCCTGCGCACGCTTGCGCGCCAGTTGCTTGCCCAGATGATCAAGCTTATTGATTTCCGGCGGCAAGCCGTAGTTGCGGGAGCGTTTGGGTGCGGCGCGTGGCATGGGTAATGGGAAAGGGGGCACCGGACGGAGAATGGCAGATTACGCAAATGTAATCCTCAAGCGCGGGCAGCCATGCTAATTTGCGCCCAGCTAAACGGCTTGAAGGAGCGCGATCGTGGCACGACTGAATATCAACGGCAAGGTGGTCAACGTCACGGCGGAGCCTGAAACGCCGCTGTTGTGGGCGTTGCGTGAGCAAGTCGGTTTGACCGGCACCAAGTACGGCTGCGGCATTGCGCAGTGCGGCGCGTGCACGGTGCATATCGACGGCGCGCCGGTGCGCGCTTGCGTCATGCCAATTTCCGCGCTGAACGAAAAGCAGAAAATCACCACCATCGAAGGCTTGTCGCCCAACGGCTCGCACCCGGTGCAAAAAGCCTGGGTCGCGCTGGATGTACCGCAATGCGGCTTTTGCCAGAGCGGCATGATCATGGCCGCGAGCGCGCTGCTGCAGCAAAACCCCAAACCGACCGATACCGATATCGACGCGGCCATCACCAACATCTGCCGCTGCGGCACCTACAACCGCGTGCGCGCCGCCATCAAAGTGGCAGCGGGCGTGACTCCAGCACCTAAAGCGTAAGGGAGCACAACATGAGCCTTTCACCAATGTCTCCTTCTGCTTCTCCTCAGATCACGCGGCGCGAATTTATGCGCGGCAGTGCCGCCACAGCGGGCGGCCTTGTAGTTGCCTTTCACATACCGTTTGGCGCTGCGCAGGCGCAAACCCCTACGGCGGAAATCAATGCCTGGGTAGTAGTGCAGCCCAATGACACGGTGGTGGTGCGCATCGCCCGCTCTGAAATGGGCCAGGGCACACTGACTGGCCTCGCGCAATTGGTAGCCGAAGAGCTGGAATGCGATTGGAACAAAGTCACCACCGAATACCCCACGCCGGGGCAGAACCTGGCACGCAACCGCGTGTGGGGCAACTTTTCTACCGGCGGCAGCCGCGGCGTGCGCGAGTCGCACGAGTACGTGCGCAAGGGCGGCGCGACCGCGCGCATGATGCTGCTGCAAGCGGCGGCCAATGAGTGGAAAGTGCCGGTGACCGAATGCAGCGTAGAAAACGGTGTGATTACGCACGCCGGCTCGGGCCGCAAAGTGACCTACGGCAAAGTGGCCGCGGCAGCAGGCAAGCTCACACCGCCCACAGATGTGCCGCTCAAAGACCCCAAAACCTGGAAGATTGCCGGCAAGCCCGTCAAGCGCTTGGATACGGTGGAAAAAACCACCGGCAAGCAAATCTACGGCATGGATTTGAAGCTGCCCGGCATGCTCAACGCCTCGATCCGCGATTGCCCGGTGTTTGGCGGCAAGATCAAGAGCATGGATGAAGCTGCTGCACTCAAGCGCCCCGGCGTCAAGAAAGTAGTGCGTGTGGGCGAGAGCGCCGTGGCCGTAGTGGCCGATACGTGGTGGCGCGCCAATGTCGCGCTGGATGCGCTGGCGATTCAATGGGACGAAGGCCCCAACGCTAAAGCCAGCAGCGCCAGCTTTGCCGAAACACTCAAGGCCGGGCTGGATGCAAAAGACGCTGGCGCGGGCAACCAAAACGGCGACGCCATGAAAGCGCTGGCTGAGGCCGCGCGGGTGGTGGAAGGGGTGTATTCCTATCCGCACCAAAATCACGCCTGCATGGAAACCATGAACGCCACCGCCAAGTACACGCCGGCCGCAGATGGCAAACCAGCGCGCTGCGAGGTGTGGACGCCGACGCAAAATGGTGAAGCGGCGCTGGCGGCAACGTCTGAATCCGCCGGCCTGCCACAGGCGCAGTGCGAGGTGTACAAGATTCACCTGGGCGGCGGCTTTGGCCGGCGCGGCGCCGTGCACGACTGGGTGCGGCAGGTGGTGGCGATTGCCAAGGAAATGCCGGGCGTACCTGTCAAGCTGATCTGGTCGCGCGAAGAAGACATGCTGCACGGCCGCTTCCATCCCGTGACGCAGGCCAAACTGCGCGCGGGGCTGGATGCGCAGGGCAATATCACGGCGCTGCACATGCGGATTTCCGGCCAATCGATTCTGGCCGGTGTCGCGCCGGAGCGCATGGCCAATGGCCGCGATCCTGTCGTCTTCCAAGGTTTGAACCCATCGGGGCCGGAAGCGCCGATTGGTTACAGCTTTCCGAATTTGCTGATCGATCATGCGATGCGTAACCCGCATGTGCCGCCCGGTTTTTGGCGCGGTGTGAATCTAAACCAGAACGCGATTTACTTGGAATGCTTCCTGGACGAAGTAGCGCACGCCACCAAGCAAGACCCACTCGCGCTGCGGCGCAAACTGATGGCCAACCATCCCAAGCATCTTGCAGTGCTGGAAGCAGCGGCAAAAAAAGCCGAGTGGGACAAACCGGCGCCCGCAGGTATTTTCCGCGGCCTTGCGCAGACCATGGGCTTTGGCAGCTATGTGGCGGCGGTGGCAGAAATTTCGATCTCCGGCGACGGCAAATTGAAGGTTCACCGCATCATTGCCGCGACCGATTGCGGCCACGCGGTGAATCCGCAGCAGATCGAAGCGCAGGTAGAAGGCTCTTTTGTGTACGGATTGTCTGCGGCGCTGTACGGTTCTTGCACGGTGAAAGACGGGCGGATTGAGCAGACCAATTTCAACTCCTACCCGGTCATGTTGATGGCGGATATGCCCAAGGTGGAAACGATCATCATGCCCTCCGGCGGGTTTTGGGGCGGTGTGGGCGAGCCGACCATTGCCGTGGCCGCGCCCGCCGTGCTCAATGCAATCTTTGCCGCCACTGGCAAACGCATTCGCGATCTGCCGCTCAAAGACCAGAGCCTGAAGCGGGCGTGATGTGTTGTGACGCGTTTTCTGGTCACTACATGCATTGTGTTGGCAAGTGGTTGTGCCAGCACGCCACAAGCTGTGGATACCCTGCCGCCCTTGACCGCGCAGCCCGGTGACGCCGCCAAAGGCCGCGCCATCGTGGCAGATCGGCGCGTGGGCCTGTGCCTGCTCTGCCACAGCGCACCGATTGCGGAAGAGCGTTTTCAAGGCAACCTTGCACCGGATCTCGCAGGCGCGGGCACGCGCTGGAAAGCGGCGCAACTGCGTTTGCGCGTGGCCGATAGCAAGCGGCTCAACCCGGAATCGATCATGCCGCCCTACTTGCAAACCGAAGGTTTTAACCGCATCGGCGCGGCGTGGGCCGGCAAATCGGTACTCAGTGCGCAGCAAGTGGAAGACGTGGTCGCTTATCTTGAGACCTTGAAGTGAAGCCGCATTCAACTCCACGCTTTGATCAACGCCGCGCCGTACTCGCCGCCGGGCTGGGTGCGGGCTTGCTGGTGGTGGTGCGGCCCGCGTTTGCCGAGGTGCCGTCTCTGCAAGAAGCGGTTGACACCTTTGCTGCTGGTGCCCGCGTGCAGCAGGGCCGCGTGAAACTCGATATTGCTGCGCTGATTGAAAACGGTAACGCCGTGCCAATCACCGTGTCGGTCGATAGCCCGATGACCGCGGCCGATCATGTGCGCACGATCGCCGTGTTCAATGAACGCAATCCGCAGCGCGAGGTGCTGCTGGCCACGCTCGGCCCGCGCGCCGGCAAAGCGCAAGTGGCAACGCGCATCCGCTTGGCCACATCGCAAACACTGGTGGCGCTGGCCCGCATGAGCGATGGCAGCGTGTGGTCGCAGCAGGTGGATGTGCTGGTGACGCTTGCCGCTTGTTTGGAGTAAGGCCATGGCACGCGCGCTGATCACCATGCCCAAAACCGCCAAGCACGGCGACGTGATTGAAATCCGCGCGCTGATTGCGCATCCGATGGAAACCGGTTTTCGGCCCGATGCGCTCGGCAAAGTCTTGCCGCGCGACATCATCACCACCTTTACCTGCCGCTATGGCGATGAGGTTGTTTTCAGTGCGCAGTTGCACTCAGCTATTGCCGCCAATCCGTACATCGCCTTTTTCGTCACGGCCACCGCGAGCGCGGACTTGACCTTTACCTGGGAGGGCGACAACGGTTTTGCGCAAAAGGAAACGGTTGCGCTCACCGTGACATGAAGCGGGTTGCACTACTTCTGCTTTGCGCTGCGGCGAATGCCATCGCGCAGCCAGTGCCGAAAAAATCCGGCTTTGAATTCATGAGCCCGCAAACGCAGGCGATCCAGAAAGATGATGCGCAAAACCCCGGCATGCTGTGGGTGCAAGAAGGTGCGGCGTTGTGGAGCGCATCCGCGCGCGGCGAGAAATCCTGCGCAAGTTGCCACGACGCTGCCGAGCAATCGATGCGCGGTGTGGCGGCGCGCTACCCCGCGTTTGATACGGTGAGCAAGATGCCGGTTAACCTCGCGCAGCGCATCAACCTATGCCGCACTCGCCACCAAGCTGCGCCGCCGCTGGCGTTTGAAAGCCGCGAACTATTGGCGCTGGAAAGTTTTGTCGCGCTGCAGTCGCGCGGCATGCCGTTGGCCCCGCCCCAAGATCAGGCGCTTGCACCGCATCGCGCGCGTGGCCAGCAGTTGTACACCACGCGCATCGGCCAGCTCGATTTATCGTGCGCCCAATGCCACGACGCGCGCCCCGGCCTGCGCCTAGCCGGCAGCACGATTCCGCAAGGCCAGGTGGGCAACTATCCGAGTTATCGGCTTGAATGGCAAACCGTCGGCTCGTTGCAGCGGCGTTTGCGCAACTGCATGACTGGTGTGCGCGCAGAACCGTACGCACTGGGCGCGCCCGAGCTGGTGGAGCTGGAGCTGTATTTAGCGCAGCGCTCTGCAGGCTTGCTGATGGAAGCACCAAGCGTGCGGCCGTGATTTACAGAGCAATTAAAATGGCTCTACGCAATATCCATGCGCCTTTTCAAGCAAAAATAGCTCAAAAGGCGCATGGATATTGCGTAGAGTCTCTTTAAATCGCTACCGAAACAATAAAACCTTCCACCGGATCAATCTTTGCAGGCAAACCGTAGCTCGGCTGCTGCGCAGCCCACGCGGCTTGCACGCAGCACAGCACGGCGTCCAGCAGATCTGCGCTGCCGTCATCGATCAATGCAGTGGGATTGGCGCAGCTAAAACGCACTTTGATCTTGAGCGCGTGCCGGCCCGCTTTCAGCGCGCCCACGATGTCGCGCCGCCGTTCGCGCCGCTCAATCGTTTGTTTGAATGTTTCGTCGCTCTTGTAACTGGCATTGCCAATCATGCTGCGCGCAAGTAGCGCCGGATACCCTTCAAGCGCAGTGCGCTGCGCGTCGCCGGCATACATGCCGGGGATCGATACGCCGCTGGCCAGCAGTAGCGGCGCGCCCGCGTGCAGCATGTACGCCACCGGTGGATTAACCCACTTCATCGAGGGCGAAGAATTGGCCGCGCGGTCAAAGTTGCGGTGCGCAAACTTGTTGCCGGCGGGCCGCGCGTCGCAGAACGCTTTGAACGCAGCGCGGATTTCGGCGCGTGAGAGCGCCGCATAATGTGTGATCAAGCGTGGCCAAACCTGTTTGCCGCTGCTTGGCCAGCCCAAAGACTCGACCAGTTCGCGCGGCAACCCGAAGGGAAAGTCAAACGCGCCCACCCACGGCCCGGCAGTGTGCAATTGCGCGGCAAATTCCTCAAGTGTTGTGCATGGCTGTAGCGTTGTAATGTTCAGCCGGCCCTGCGCATCCAGCGCGCCCCACGCGCAAATAATCGGTTTACGCCGCGTTGGCGTGCTTGAAAAATCCACACCGAGTATTTTGAGACCTGTATTCATAGCAGCGCTTGCAGCGTCTGCAAGGTATCCGCCTCGTCCACCGGTTTATCGGTACGCCAGCGCAGCATGCGCGGAAAGCGCACTGCAATGCCGCTTTTGTGCCGCGCGCTCTTGGCGATTGCTTCAAAGCCCAGCTCAAACACCAGCGTGGGCGTGACGCTTCTGATCGGGCCGAACTTCTCAATCGTGGTTTTATTGATGATGGCATCCACTTGCTTGAACTCATCATCGGTCAAGCCGCTGTAGGCTTTGGCAAAGGTGACGAGCTTGCGGTCTGCTTCGCCTTGCGGTTTGTCCCACACCGCAAAGGTGTAGTCGGTATACAGGCTTGCGCGCCGGCCGTGGCCGCGCTGCGCGTACACCAGCACGCAATCCACGCTGTAGGGGTCGATCTTCCACTTCAACCATGTGCCATCGGCCTTGGTGCGGCCCACGCCGTACTGCGCGTCGCGCCGCTTGAGCATGAAGCCTTCTACCCCACGGCTTCTGCTTTGCTCACGCAGCACAGCGTAATCATGCCAATCACGCGCATCCACTGTAGTAGATAGATGAAAATTCATAGTTTGTGCTGATGAATCATGCGAGAACTGGCATGTTTCATACACGTTTTCCAGCAGATTTCTGCGTGCAGATTGCGGCTGCGCGCGAACATCTGTGCCTTGATGCTCCAGCAAGTCATACGCAATCAACGCCGCCGGCGCATCGGCCAGCACTTTTTTGGTGAGTGTTTTTCTGCCGATGCGCTGCTGCAATAGCGCGAAGGGCGCGGGCTTGCCGCCTTGCCACACCACAATCTCGCCATCCAGCACGCAGCCATCGGGCAGCGCGCGGGCGATCGAGGCAATTTCAGGAAAGCGCTCGGTGATCAGCTCTTCGCCGCGCGACCAAATCCACACTTGCCCGCCACGTTTAATGACCTGCGCGCGGATGCCGTCAAACTTCCACTCCACCAGCCAGTTGCTCGGTGCGCCCAGCAGTGCATCAAGTTTGTCTACCGGTTCATTGAGCGCATGCGCCAGAAAAAAAGGATAGGGCGAGCCGATGTCTTGCGATGACGCGGCATCTTCCGGCGCGATGAGCGCGGCGAACCGCTGTGCTGTCGGGCTGAATGTATCGTCCGTCATGCCCATCATGCGCTGTGCGATCAGCTTGGCATCCACGCCAGAGAACTGTGCCAGCGCGCGCTGCACCAGCAGCTTTGAAACGCCCACGCGAAAGCCGCCGCCAATCAGCTTGGTCAGCAAAAACTTGCCGTGCCAATCCAGCTCGCGCCAATAGCGCGTGAGTGCGTCTTCGATCTGCGCGGGCGCCGCGCCGCGCAGTGGTGCAAGACGCTGCGTAATCCACTGCGCCAAACCAATTTCTTGCGCACGCTCTGCGGACGGTGGCAGCATGTGCGCGATGGTCTCGGCCAGATCGCCCACGGCTTGGTAGCTCTCTTCAAACAGCCAGTCAGGCACACCTGCGGCGCGCTGCGCAATCTCGCGTAGCAGTCGTGTGTTCACGACTTGGCGCGGCTTGCCGCCGGCCAAAAAATATGTGGCCCAGGCTGCGTCTTCATGATTGGCGTGCGCGTAGTAGTGCGTGAGCGCGGCCACCTTGTCGTTGGTGGAGGTGGACGCATCCAGCGCAGCGTACAACGCGGCAAAGTCTTTCATGTGCTGCCTTGTATGTCACCTTGAGCGTCACCTTGCGCGGGCGTCTCATCGTCATCGCCGCCAAACTCGGTGGCAAAGGCGCGTGCCTGCAAGCCTTGCTCTTGCAGATACCGCACCATCACGGGCACGTAGCCATGCGTCACGATGACTTGCTGCGCGCCCGTGGCGGAAATCGCGCTATGCAAACTGGGCCAGTCTGCATGGTCAGACAGCACAAAGCCGCGGTCCACCGCACGCCTGCGCCGCGCACCGCGCAGCGCCATCCAGCCGCTGGCAAATGCGTCTTTGTAATCGCCAAAACGTTTGAGCCATGCTGAGCCTGCGGTAGAAGGCGGCGCAAGTACCAGCGCGCGTTTGAGTACAGCTTGGTCCCGCACTTCCGTTACGAGACTGGTTGGCGGCAGCGCGACGCCGCTTTCGCGATAAGCCTGCATCAAGGTCTGCGTCGCACCGTGGCAAATAATCGGACCGATGCCGGCATCTACACCCGCCGCAATGCGCTGTGCTTTGCCAAAGCTGTAGCAATACAGCACGCTGGCCAGCCCTTGCGCTGCATTGGCGGCCCACCAGGCGTTGATGTCTGCAAACACGCGCTCTTGCGGCTGCCAGCGGTAGATCGGCAGGCCGAAGGTGGATTCGGTAATGAAAGTGTGACACTTCACCGGTTCAAACGCAGCGCAGGTAGGTTCCGGCTCCAGCTTGTAGTCACCACTGGCCACCCAGACTTCTCCGGCGTGTTCAACCCGCACTTGCGCGCTGCCCAGCACATGGCCGGCTGGATGCAGGCTCACCTGCACGCCATTCATATCAACCACTTCACCGTAGCGCGCCGTTTGCAGCGCGATATTGCCAAGCCGGCTCGCGAGCACCTGCTTCGCCGGCTCTGCCGCCAAGTAGTGCGCATGCCCAGGGCGCGCATGGTCTGCATGTGCGTGCGTGATCACAGCGCGCGCCACCGGCCGCCAGGGATCGATATAAAAATCCCCCGGCGGGCAATACAGGCCTTCGGGCCGCTGAACGATTAAATCCACGCTGGTGCCGCCGTCAATAGCGGCCTTTAGCGCCGGAAATGCTGGCACCAAAGCGCAGCACGCTGTAAGCCGCCCAGTTTTTCAAGCGCACCAGCAAGCTGCGTTTGGCAAACGCCTGCGGGTCCACGGGCTCCGCGCCGCTTTCAATTGCGGTGTTCAAATGCGTCAGCAGCTGTTGTGCAAAGCCGGTGTCACGCACAATCACATTAGCCTCGCGCGCAAGCGAAAGTGAAAACGGGTCAATATTGCTGGAGCCCACCATCGCCCAATCATCGTCCACTACCGCAACCTTGGCATGCAGAAAACTTGCGGTGTATTCAAAAATGCCCACGCCGGCGTCCAGTAACTGGCCATAAAGTGCCTGGGTGCCGTAATGCTGGATGGCATATTCCACTCTACCTTGCAGCAGCAACTGCACCTGCACGCCGCGCTTGGCAGCGTCCACCAGCGCGCGGCGCAGCCGCCGGCCGGGAAAGAAATAGGCATTGGCCAGCACGATGCGTTTGCGTGCGCTGCCAATGGCTTCCAGATAGGCTTCTTCAATCGTGGAGCGAAAGCGCAAATTATCGCGCGGCACAAACGCCACGGGAAGGCCGCCCGGCATCGAGTTTGTGCTGCTGAGCTGAGAGAAGCGCGGAAAACCACCCGGCGGCTGCGACAAACTTGAGAAGTGCAGCTGCCAAGCCAGGCGGCGCATTGAAAGGCTGATGTTGCGTACCACCGGCCCTTGTAGACGCACTGCAAAATCAAAGCGCGGGGCATTCAGCGGGCCGTGATTTGGATCGATCCAATCGTCCAGCAAATTGATACCGCCCACAAACGCCACCTGCTCATCGATGACGCACAGTTTTCTATGCAAGCGCCGCAGCAGCTCACGCCCGCGGCCGATGAAGGTCTGCCACCAGCGCTCGGGCCGGTAGATGCGCACGGCCACACCGAGCGCCGGCAGCTCGCGCGCAAGCCGGCGGCCGTATTCGCCGCTGCCAAAGCCGTCGATAATGAGCCGTACTTTTACGCCGCGCTGCGCAGCACGCACCAGCGCATCGCGCACTGCGTTGGCGGTTGGGTCGTCACTAAAGATGTAGGTTTCAAGGAAAATCTCGCGGCGTGCCGCGTCAATGGCTTCAAGCAGCGCCGGAAAATACGCCGCGCCGCCGGCCAGCAATGTCACATCATTGCCGCGCGCAAACACCGCGTGCGGCGCAAGCCAGCGGCGCAGTTGCCGTGGCGGGTTGTTCACAGCGACAGCTCCGCCATAATCGGCACGTGATCCGAGCGCCGGGCCCACGCTAGACCACTGAGTACCTGCGCTTGCCGCGATTTAACGCCGCGCAGGTAAATGCGGTCCAGCCGCAGCAACGGCATAAAGCTGGGAAAGGTGCGTGCCGGCAAGGTATGCGAATGATCAAACGCTTCGTGCACACCCAGCTCGGCGCGCAGCACCGCATCGACCTTGCGGTGCCAATCGTTGAAATCGCCGGCGATGACCAGCGGGTCAGAGGCTGGAATAGTCTGCGCGAGCGTGCCGCACAGCGCCTGTGCCTGCAGCAGCCGGTCGCGCGCCAGCAGCGAAAAGTGTGTGGAGACCACATGCAGCCGGCGGTCGTTACCCGCATCGAGCGTCACGATCAGCGCGCCGCGCCGCTCGATTGATCGCGTGGATAAATCCACGTTGCGATGCGTCAGCACCGGAAAACGTGCCAGTACCGCATTGCCATGATGGCCGTGGTTATAGTGTTTGTTGGCGGCGTACACGGAATGGTCAAAGTGCGAGCCGGCCAGCAAATCCATCTGCCGTGTGTATGGATAATCGGTGCGGGTACGCGAAAGCAAGTCGTTGCGGTTCTGCACTTCTTGCAGACACACCACGTCTGCCTCCAACCGATGCAAGGCCGTTTTCACGTCGATAATCCTGACACGGCGCGCGAATTGCGTAGTGCCTTTTGCAATGTTGTAACTGGCGAGACGAAAGTGCATAACCGATTATCGCTGGCACGCGTGACGTTTTGGCTTAGGGCAATTGGGGCTCCCGCGCCAAACGGTGATTTTCGGCGCCGCGCGCCCTGTCTTTTGAAAGGTTGTAGCTGATCGCACGAAATGCATGCTCAATTGCGGTTTGCGCGTTGAATCAAGGCGGGCAGGGCGCGGATTGCCTTGGCGTTCGTCCATGAAAACACATGATCAGCCGCAGACTCCCAATCCATCCATAAGTAGCGCAGATGCTCGCGCGGCGCCAGGGCAATGGCAATATCGCGCGGCACGCAAAGGCTAAAGACGTGCTCAGTGTTTTCAGTGACACCCGGCGCGTAGCGATGCCGCCAGTGCGGGTAGATCGCATAGCGGTTGGTGTGCTGCCAATTGGTAAATGCATCCTGCGGCGCATGGATGCCGGTTTCTTCGCCGACTTCGCGCATGGCCGTTTGCGCCAGCGGTTCGGCAAGGCTGTTACGGCTGCCCGTCACGCTCTGCCAAAAGCCGGGGTGATCTGCACGCTCAAGTAAAAGCACTTCCAACTCGGCTGTATGAATCACGACCAGTACCGACTCTGGAATCTTGAATTCAGGGGGCATGCGCGCCTTTCGATCGGCTCTTTGGATTGCTGCACTGCACGATAGCGGAAACCCGAGGGCACGATTTGTATACAGATCGTTGACGTACACTCAAATTGGGTAGCAAACTGCGATCCGTCACAAGGGGATTTTTCAAGATTGCCTGCTTCAACGCCATTTCGTTCTTTGCTTGTTGCTGGCTGCGCTGATCATGCCCTGACTTCATCCCACATCATTTCACACGCAGGAGACACAACATGACAGAGTCCTCGTCGCCAAAAAAGCTGCCACGCCGCCGCTTCTTGTCCGGTGCAGCAGCAGGCGGGGTAGCCGCTACTACGCTGGCGTTTCCAATGGTATCCAGTGCGCAGACCGCCACATTCCGCTTTCAAAGCACCTGGCCAGCCAAAGACATTTTTCATGAGTATGCCAATGACTTCGCCAAGAAAGTCAATGACATGGCGGGTAACCGGCTGAAGATTGAAGTGCTGCCTTCTGGTTCTGTAGTGCCCGCGTTTCAGCTGCTGGATGCCGTGAACAAAGGCACGCTGGATGGTGGCCACGGTGTGGTGGCGTATCACTATGGCAAGGCCAACGCGCTGGCGCTGTGGGGCAGCGGCCCGGCCTTTGGCATGGATCCGAACATGGTGCTGTCATGGCACTACTACGGCGGCGGCAAAGCGCTGCTTGAAGAAATCTATAAGTCGCTCAATATTGACGTGGTGTCGTTCCTATACGGCCCGATGCCCACGCAGCCGCTGGGCTGGTTCAAGAAACCCGTCGCTAAGGCGGATGATCTCAAAGGCCTTAAATTCCGCACCGTGGGTTTGGCGGTGGATGTGTTCAAAGAGTTGGGCGCAGCAGTCAACCCGCTGCCGGGCGGCGAAATTGTGCCCGCGCTGGACCGCGGCCTGATCGACGCAGCCGAGTTCAACAACGCTACATCAGACCGCATTCTCGGCTTCCCCGATGTGGTGAAAAACTGCATGCTGCAAAGCTTTCACCAAAGCGGTGAGCAGTTTGAGATTCTGTTCAACAAGGCCAAGTACGATGCTTTGCCCGCGGAGCTGAAGTCGGTGATCGACTATTCAGTGCAAGCGGCCAGCGCCGACATGAGCTGGAAGGCGATTCAGCGTAACAGCCAGGACTACATCGAGCTCAAGTCCAAAGACAAGGTCAACTTCTTCAAAACGCCCGATCCAATCTTGCGCGCGCAGTTGGCCGCGTGGGACAAGGTCACTGCCGCTAAGGCAGGCGAGCAGCCGCTGTTCAAGAAGGTGATGGACAGCCAGCGCGCGTTTGCTCAGCGTGCCGGCCAGTGGCAGAACGACTATATGGTTGACTTCAAGATGGCGTGGAACCACTATTTCCGCCGTGGTTGATCACATCTAAGCCGTTGCTACACAAGGCCACCGGCGCCGTAAGGCCGGTGGCCTTAATATTTCTGAAAGTCAAAACCCCAAATTAGTCCAAGACAAGAATAATTGCCCGGGTGTGCAGGGGCATTGATGCAGGAAGGATTTTTCACATGCAGCGGCTGTTGTTGCTGATCGACCGTATTTCCACCTGGCTCGGGCAATTGTTTGCGTGGTCCATCGTTGGCCTGACGCTGATGATTTCGTGGGAGGTGTTCTCCCGCTATGTGCTGAACAAGCCGCATGATTGGGCGCTCGATGCGCAGATCATGATGTATGGAACGCTGTTCATGATGGCAGGCGCCTATACGCTGGCCAAAAACGGCCATGTGCGTGGCGATGTGCTGTACGGGTTTTTCAAACCGCGCACCCAGGCCACGCTGGACCTGATTCTGTACTTTTTGTTTTTTCTGCCGGGCATTGTGGCGCTGACCTACGCCGGCTGGAACTTTGCCAGCGAGTCCGCCGCGATTCGCGAGAGCACATTCTCAGCCACGCCGCTGCCGGTCTATCCGTTCAAGTTTGTGATTCCGATTGCCGGCGGCATGTTGCTGCTGCAGGGCATTGTGGAAATCATTCGCTGCATTGCCTGCATCCGCGACGGGCAGTGGCCCTCACGCGAGCAAGACGTAGAAGAAGTCGATGTCGATAAGCTCAAGGCCATGGTGCATGTGAAAGATGAAGACATCGCCAGCCTGGACAAGTTTGTGGCCCCCAAAGAAGCAAACGCGGAGGGCCGCAAATGAAAATCCGCAAAGAGCTGTGGTTTGGCTTTATCTTGATGGCGATCATCATCGCCGGCACGGCCATCATGTTGCTCAGTGCGCCTAAGATCACCAACGGTCACTTGGGCCTGATGATGCTGGCCCTCGTCGTGGTGGCCATCATGCTGGGTTTTCCCACTGCGTTCACGCTGATGGGCATGGGCATGATCTTCACCTTCATTGCCTATGAAGAAAACTGGAGCAAAACACTCACGCTGATGGTGCAGTCGGCCTACAAGGTGATGGGCAACGATGTGCTGATTTCGATTCCCTTGTTTGTGTTTATGGGCTATCTGGTCGAGCGCGCCAACCTGATTGAAAAGCTCTTCAAAAGCTTGCATCTGGCCATGGCGCGCGTGCCCGGCTCCTTGGCTGTAGCCACCATCTTTACTTGCGCGGTGTTTGCCACCGCCACCGGCATTGTGGGCGCGGTGGTCACACTCATGGGGCTGCTCGCTCTGCCGCAAATGCTGCGCGGCGGGTACGACGTGCGCGTGTCCGCTGGCGCAATCACGGCCGGCGGTTGCCTAGGCATTTTGATTCCGCCTTCGGTCATGTTGATTGTGTATGGCGCTACCGCCGGTGTGTCGGTGGTGCAGTTGTATGCGGGCGCATTCTTTCCTGGCCTGATGCTGGCGGGGCTGTATGTGGTGTATGTGATCGTGCTAGCCAAGCTCAAGCCGCATTTGATGCCGCCCTTGTCGATGGAGCAGCGCTTTGTGCCGCTGCCGGCGATGACAGAGAAAGTCGCAAGCAATATTTCCAACACTGCTCTGCCGGCGCTGCTTGCCGCGCTGCGTGGCGCGCGCAACTTGAATGTGCCCACCGGCTATCTGCTCAAGCAACTGGGCATTAGCCTGCTGCCGGCGCTGATCTTTGCACTCACCGCTTTGGGCAGTTGGCATCTGAACACCAAACCAGGCGAGCCCGTGCAGGCCGCGCAAACTGGTGCGCTCAGCACGCCCGGTGGTTTGGCTGAACCTGTTTCAAGCGAAGGCGGATTGAAAGAGCCTCCGGCCAGCGGTGGCCTGCAGGAGCCGCCCAGTGCAGATGGGTTGAAGGAGCCGTCTGGCGCTGCTTCAAGCGCGCTCTCGGAACCGCCTGGTGCGCTCAAAGAGCCGGCCGGTACATCGGGTGACTTGAAAGAACCCGCAGCGAGCGGCGGCGTGCAAGAACCACCGGGAAGCAGCGCAGCTACCGCACAAAGCGCTGAACGCAAACCCGCCACGCGCGGTTACTGGATTGGCGTCGGCATCGGCCTTGTGGCACTCATTGCCTTCTACGCCATCCTGAGCTTTCAGCGGCTGGAAGTATTCAAGATGCTGTTGGCCAGCTTCTTTCCGCTGCTGGTGCTGATCCTTGCGGTGCTGGGCTCGATTGTGTTTGGCCTGGCAACGCCTACAGAGGCGGCGGCGGTCGGCGCGTTTGGCGGCTTTTTGCTCGCGATCGCGTACCGGCAATTCAACTGGGGCATGCTCAAAGAATCCGTGTTCCTCACCGCCAAAACCAGTGCCATGGTGTGCTGGCTGTTTGTGGGTAGCGCCATTTTCTCTGCCGCATTCGCGCTGCTGGGCGGCCAGGAGCTGGTGGAAAAATGGGTCATGTCCATGAACCTGAGCAAAACCGAGTTTCTGGTGCTGTCTCAAGTGATCATCTTTATCCTCGGCTGGCCGCTGGAGTGGACTGAGATCATCGTCATCTTCATGCCGATCTTTATCCCGCTGCTGGACAACTTTGGCGTTGACCCGCTGTTCTTCGGCCTGCTGGTCGCGCTGAATTTGCAGACCGCGTTTTTGAGCCCGCCAGTGGCGATGGCAGCGTTTTATCTCAAGGGCGTGAGCCCGCCGCATGTCACGCTCAATCAAATCTTTGCCGGCATGCTGCCGTTCATGGGCATCCAGGTGATTGCGATTGTGCTGCTGTACATGTTCCCAGACATCGGTTTGTGGCTGCCCAGAGTGCTCTATGGTGATTGACGGCTAAATTCACAAAGCTCTACGCAGTATCCATGCGCTTTTCAAGCCATTTTTGCTTGGAAACCTGCATGAATACTGCGTATATCGTCTTTATATTGCCGTGCAAACGCTGAGATTCAGCGCGTCAGATAACCACCATTGACCCACAGCGTTTGGCCAGTCACCCATTGCGACTGCGGGCCTGCCAAAAACTCCACCACGGGCGTAATGTCAGACTCCTTGCCCAAGCGGCCCACCACACTCAAATTGGCTGCGAATGCTGTGGATTGCGGCGTTTCCATGGAGTGAAAAAATGGGTTGTCGAGCGGGCCCGGCGCGATGTTGTTCACGGTGATGCCGCGCTTGCCGATTTCTTTGGCCAGCATGCGGGTGAACTCTTCGCCCGGCGCTTTGGTGCCTGCATAGAGCGCATAGCCGGGAGCCGCGCCGGCAGTGAGCGATGTGCCAATGTTGATGATGCGGCCGTTGTCCGCCATGCGCTTGGCAGCTTCTTGCATCGTGAACAGAATCGCTTTGGTGTTGGCGCGCTGCGAGCGTTCGTAGTCGGCTTCAGTCACCTCGGCCATGGGTTTTTTGATGATCACACCCACGGTGTTCACCAAAATATCAATGCGACCAAAACTGCTTTGCGCAGCATCAAACACTTTTTTCACGTTGGCGATTTCACCCAGATCACCCGCCACCAGCACGGCTTTGCGGCCCTGCGCACGGACCAGCTTGGCGGTTTCTTCTGCCTGATCGCGCGTGGCTTCGCGGTGATAGTGCACGACTACGTCTGCACCCATTCCCGCCAGCGCCACCGCATAGGCGCGGCCCTGGTTGTTGCGTGCGCCGGTCACAATCGCTGCTTTGCCTTGCAGCGGTTTGGCAGCGGCGGTTTGCGCGTTGGCTGCACCAGCAGCGGCAAGCCCTGCGGCACCGGCCAGCGCGCCGAGGCCAGCCATTAACGAGCGGCGGCTCATGTGGAGTGAAGGGTTGGTGGCGTGTGTGGTTGAGGTGGTCATTTGCAAAGCTCCTTAAGTCAAAGATCACATTGTGTGACCGTATCGACACTTTATTCATCGAATTCCAGTAAATAAACGGCCAATTCCAGAATTAATTTTTCAGAAATTCCGTAAAATAGGTGCGTGGATAAGTTACGCGCGATGCAGGTGTTCTCTCTGGTGGCTGAGCTGGGCAGCTTTACCAAGGCCGCGGATGCGCTGAATTTGCCCAATGCCACCGTGTCGACCTTGGTCGCGCAGTTGGAGGCGCATTTGCAGGTAAAGCTGCTAGCGCGCACCACGCGCCGCCTGTCGCTCACCGAAGACGGTAGCGCGTATGTGGAACGCGTGCGCCGCGTGCTGACCGAGCTGGTGGAAATTGAAGATGCACTCGCCGGGCAAACCCGTGCGCCGCAAGGCCGCGTGCGGGTGGATGTGCCCGCCGCTGCAGGCCGCCACGTGCTGGCACCGGCCTTACCGGATTTTTTTGCACGCTATCCAAACATTACGCTTGAGATCGGCAGCACCGACCGGCCGGTAGATTTAGTTGCCGAGGGTGTGGACTGCGTGATCCGCGGCGGCGCTACGCACGATGAATCGCTGGTGGCCAAACCGCTCGGCACGTTTGAAACCATCACCTGTGCTGCGCCCAGCTATCTCGCGCGTGCAGGCGAGCCGCAACTACTTACTGATTTTGCAAGCCACACCGTGGTGAATTTTTTCAGCGCCAAAACCGGCCGCGTCTTTCCGTTTGAATTTACGGCGGACGGGCAAACCCATGTGCTGCATGGCAGGCACCAGGTGGCGGCCAACGATGCAGATACGCATGTCGCCATGGGTGTGGCGGGCCTCGGGTTGATTCAAGTGCCGCGCACCCGCGCCGTCATGGCACTGCTGGCAAGCGGCCAATTGCGCCAAGTGCTGGGGCAGTACCACGCAGGCACATTACCCTTGGTGCTGCTGTACCCGCGCAACCGCCACTTGTCTGCGCGCGTACGTGCGTTTGTGGATTGGACGGTGGCGCTCTACGCAGAGAAATTTAAGCTTCTGACAAGCCATTGATGTGCTCTACGCAGTATCTGTGCGCCTTTCCAGCCAATTTTGCCTGGAAAGGCGCATCAACTATGCGTGTTTGCCTGCTTTAGGTGTGCGTCACCGGCTTTTTAGTGCCTTCGGTGCGCTTCCATGACAGGATCATCGTCACCGCAAGAATCGTTGCGACAACGCCGAGCGAAACTGCGACCGGAATCTTGTACACATCAATCAGCAGCATCTTCACGCCGATAAACACGAGGATGATCGCCAGCCCGTATTGCAGCAGCGAGAAGCGGTTGGCCAGCTCCGCCAGCATGAAAAACATGGCGCGCAGGCCCAGAATGGCGAAGATGTTGGAGGTGAGCACGATGAACGGATCGGTCGTGATCGCAAAAATCGCCGGGATGCTGTCCACCGCAAACACCACATCGATAAAGCCGATCATCAGAATCACGAGCAGCATGGGCGTGGCAATGCGCACACCGTTTTGCACGGTAAAGAATTTCTCGCCATCGTATTTGTCGCTGACTTTGATGAAGCGTTTGAAGAATTTCAGGATCGGGTTGTCGTCCAGCGACTTGTTGTCATCGTCGCCGTGGCTCCACATTTTCCAGCCGGTGTAGACCAGAAACGCGCCGAAGAAATACAAAATCCAGTGGAATTTTTCGATCAAGATTGCGCCGATCAGAATCATCACCGTGCGCAGCACAATCGCCGCGATGATGCCTATGGTGAGCGCGCGCTTTTGAAACTCCGGCGGCACTGCAAAGTAAGTAAAGATCATCAAGAAGACAAACAGGTTGTCGACCGCGAGTGACTTTTCAATCAAGTAGCCGGTCAAAAACTCCATCGATTTTTCATTGGCGATTTCGCGGCCCATTGAACCGTCCAGGTAAAACCACAGCCCGGCGTTGAAGGCGAATGACAGCATCACCCAGATCAACGACCAAATCGCCGCCTCGCGAAAGGTCACGCGGTGCGGGCCTTGGTTTTTCAGCGCAACAAAGTCAATGATGAGTGCAACGATGACGAGCGCGGTAAACACGCTCCACAGCATCGGATTACCGATTTGGTCCATGGCGGTCTAGCTTTCTTTGGGCAAGTGAATAACGCAGCACGCGTGCGCAAATGCACGGTGGCTGGTCAAAGGTCTTGCCCACGTCGCGCAGATGGAAAGGAACCATCTGCAGCACTGCGCGCAACAAAAGCATGTTTGCGGCGGCTGGCGTGAAAGACGTCTTGCGGACCGGGCGGCCTTTCAGCCAACCGTATTGACGGCCCAACAGCGTTTGGAGCTACTCCCCTTCAACCTGGGTATTACAACCGATCACAGGGTTTCTATGGCAGCGTTTTCCGTGCGGGGTTTCCCGTAGAAGATTGGGCAAAGCGTTAAATATTGCTATCGTCCCGGCGCAGGCCGGGACCCAATTACGTGGCGAATTCAAATATCTGGAAAAAATTAGGTCCCGGCCTACGCCGGGACGACGTAGGTATCAAGATTTCATTCGCTTCAATTCTGGTCGGTGCGCGACAACTGCGCGAGCAACTGCTGCCGGTACTGCTGCAACGACAGCGAATCACCGCGCATGCTCTCTTGCAACAGCCGCAGCTTCAGCGCCGCGCGCCGGTCTTTGGCATCCGTATCCAACTCGCCATACACCTGCGCTTCAAGCTGCGTAATGTCTTTGATCTGCTGCAGCTCTTCCGGCAAGTAGCCCGCGTTCTTCAGCACGCGATACGCCATGCGCAGTTCCGCAGGCAGATGCGCATCCTCACCCAAATCCAGCGGCTTGCCCGCACCGGGCAGATTGTCAAAATCCCCACGCGCATGCGCCTGGCGAATGTGCTCTTCAATCAGATCATCAGAAGTGGAAAGGGGCATCACGTCTCTCCTGTTGCTGTCTGTTCAGAATAATGCAGAGCACAGCGCTTGTGCATGCGGCATGTGTGCGCACGCATTTGGAAAGAGGGTACGCAATATCCATGCGGGTTTTCAGCCATTTTTGGCTTGAAATGCGCATGGATATTGCGTAGTCAACACTTGAGCACTTAGCCCGCCCTCACCCCAACCCTCTCCCGCCTGGCGGGAGAGGGAGTTCGAGGCTCAAGCAGCCAGCACAGTCGCATTCCTGAGCTTGATATGCAGCTCCCGCAACTGCTTCTCATCGACAGGCGAAGGCGCCTGCGTGAGCAAGCACTGCGCGCGCTGCGTCTTTGGGAAGGCGATCACATCGCGGATGCTGTCTGCGCCGGTCATGAGCATGATGAAGCGGTCTAGCCCGATGGCGATGCCGCCGTGAGGGGGCGCGCCGTACTGCAGTGCGTCGAGCAAAAAGCCGAACTTGGCGCGTGCTTCTTCGGGGCCGATCTTCATGGCGCGGAACACTTTGCTTTGCACGTCTTCGCGGTGAATCCGCACGCTGCCGCCGCCTAGTTCAA
>JBOFGW010000524.1:0-8613 GCA_051649325.1 Burkholderiaceae bacterium
GTAAATAGAAAATCTGCGCCGCCAACAAAGAAACAGCGATACACAGGGTTGCGACAAAAAGGCAGAACGCCAAGCTTGAACGCACTTGTTCTGCAAACCGCACAACCATAAATGAAGCGAACGAAACTAGGACAGCAAAGTGAATCAGGTACACCGGGAAACTGACGCGCCCTAGGTAGGCTGAAACCGGGTTGCGGAAGAAATTCAGCATATGCCGGTTAGAGTAAATCGCGAACACCAAGACCATGGCAAATAAAGTACGGATCTTGTCCGGTGCTTGCGCAATCAGCCAGCTTTTTAGTGCGTAGGCAGGTTCCATGATGGCTGGGTCGCGCAAAACAACTTCATCGGCCGCTGCCTTCACGGCGGGTGCGGCGGCCTTGATGTCGGCATACATTCCGTACGAAATTCCATCTAACGCTGCAACGGCGATGACCGCCAGCGGCGCAAGATATGACCATGATGACGCTTGGATTCGGCTGAAGAACCCTTCATGCCTCAGAATCGCGAACAACATGCCCGCAAAAAATAGCGCGTAGTACCGTACCGAAAGAAAAGCGATGACAAAGCCAGCAACCACCACAGCGATTCTGGCGCGCTTTGGCCCGGCAAGTGCGTACGCAAATGCAAAAATCAGCATTGATCCAGCCAGCTCAACTGCCATCGGCCACAAAAAAGCGTTGTAAGACTGTGAATTGTCGTGCGCAAAAAAAACACCCGCCAAGCCGTAATAGATCATGGCAAACAAGCCAGGTTCGAAATCCAAGAATCCGCCTAGCCATTTGGGCGATTCCACCAAGAGCGCAGCCTCGCGGTTAAATATCCAACCAAGCTGCATGAGGATGTAAACCACCAAGCAGCTCGCGAGTATCGGCCCCGCTAAACGGAAATACCGCTTCAAGACCGTGCGGTCAAAGCTGGGACTTGCAGGATTGGCGATTTTTGGCGCTGTCAGCACATCGCCCGAAAGCAAAAAGAAGACGTACACCGCCAATGGACCATCAGTGAGAAATTTTGTGTAGGGGCTGCGAATTTCAGGATGAATATGCCCAAACAACTCCCACAAAAAATGAAACAGAAGAACGATAAAAGCTGCCCAGCCGCGTATACCGTCAATTTCGTCGATCCGCTGCGTCATGATCGCTTTCTCATTGTTATTTCTCTCACTGATATAAGTACACCGTGAGGCCTGCTCCAAACCCCTGCGCGAGTACCCTTGATTTGCCTTTGAGAAGGTGCAGCAAATTGGCTTGGTTCAAAGCGTCCCCAGCACGCCGGTGCACGACCACGAGCCAAACTCTGGCATTGGGCGCGGCAGTGAGCTGCGCTTTAGATTCGTCCAGCATCCCGCGTTTGCTCACGGGCAGGGATTCGCGCGGGTGCACATCCACAATCGCCTGGCGCTGCGGATCAAACCCAAACAAGTAAACGCCTTTAGCGCTGATTGCGCCGGACTTGCGCAAGTAATAGGCAATACCTTCCAGTTCATCTGCGTGAACTACGCCGATGAGGTCGTTATCGTGAACTTTCTGCTCAACGAGTTTGGCAACACCCCGCCAATCGTCCCGATTTTGCTGCATGAAATACTTCACATTGGTCGCAAGGGAAACGGCGATGAGAAGCGTCAGCCAAACATATCGCCAGCGAGCACTTAACTGACTCAAGGCGTGAGCAGTCAGGATTAAAACGGGCAGCAGAATGAATAAGGCTTTCCTGTCATCCCATGCTTGCATGTTCCTGGCGACAACAGCAAGCATGAGCACCAGTACTGGCGCCACAATGCAAGCGATGTGCAGCCACTTGGGGTGGGGCTGACCGCGCCGGTACAGCACCACAGCAACCCCAAGAAAGAACAGATAGCAGCTTGCTAAAACCGCAGCAAAAACAATTAAGCCATCGTCGCGCCACACAAGAGCGCGGCCAAACAAAAGCGTTAAGGGACTTGCGGCGAAATGCAACCAACTGGCGTTCAAGCCCTCACCCACGCTGCGGCTGCGATAAAGCATCTGGTCTGCAAAAACCAGCAAGCCGGGGATAAACAATGCCGTCACAGCCACGTGGGCCAAAAACCACTGCAAGAATTGTTTATCTTTACGCTGCGTCAGCACAGACCAAGCAAACAACCCAATCATCGGCAACGCGGTGTAGTAGAAAAAGTAAAGGCCGCAAACGCAGCAGAGCACGTAACCCACCAGCGCGTACTTCGACCCAGTGCTCCAAAACCGCAGAGCGCACAGCGTCAAACCCACGCACGCCAGGATGGCCACCGTGTACGGCCGGAATTCCTGCGACATGTAGATGTGATTTGGATTGACCGCCAGCAAAAGCGCGGCCGCAAATGCAACTTGGGCGGACAGCACCCGCCTGCCAAATGCATACAACGCCAGCGGCGCAGCAATTCCGAATAATGCCGCCAATAGACGCAGCCTGGCTTCACCATCGCCGACCAAGTCGGCCCAAAGTTTGCCCAATAGCCAAAAGCCCTGCGGATTGCCGCCGTCTTTTGCATAACCGGAAGCCAGCTCGCTCCAAGAAAACTGCGTCAGGTTATGGGCAACGATCTCGTCGTACCAAAACCCTTCTTGATCAATAAACAGGAACCGAAGCAGGCCCGCGACTATCGCCAGAGCACATAGGCGCATCGCAAACTCAGCGGCGGATTCCTGCATACCAATACCGGGGCGACCGGCATCGAAAACAGAACTCACAAAAAGCCTTTCAGCGCCTGCCCCAAGTAATTGCGGAAGTCATGACATAGTTCCAAATGGTGCCCACTGCAACGCCCGCAAGCGCCGCCAGCCACCAGGTGTATTCACTCTCAAACACCACGTTGGCTACGCCCACATTAGCGGCGGCGCCAAATGCGCAGATGCCCATGAAACTGAGCAGCCCTGTCAATAAACGTAAGCCCTTCAAGCGCTTGTCGCGGTAAGTAAATACGTTATTCAGGAAGAAGTTGCACGCCATCGCAACCACCGTCGCGGTGGCGTGGCTGAGCGCGAAAGGCATTTGCATGCCCTTGAACATCGTTGAAAGAATACTGAAATGAATCACCATGCCGGTCATGCCCACCATGCCGAACATCACCAGCTTTGGAGGAATCAAGCCACCTGATTTTTTTTCCAGAATCAGGGTGAAATACTCAAACATCACCATCAGGTCGAGTTTGCTTTCACCCGCTTGGCGCTCCTTAAAGACATAAGGCAGTTCCTTGATTTTGAGAACACCTTCGCCGGAAGCCACCAAATCGAGCAAGATTTTGAAGCCCTCACCAGACAAATGCCGCACACGCTGCAAAAAAGCGTTGCGCGAAACGGCAAAAAAGCCGCTCATCGGGTCAGATAATGGCTGTCTGAGCACCAGCCCCGCAAAAGAGGTGGCAAGGCGGCTCATCTTGGCGCGCCCCTGATCCCATTGACCAATACCGCCGCCATCCACGTACCGGCTGCCAACAGCCAGGTCGTAACCGTCATCCTTGATTGAGTGAATCATTTGACGCACGATGGATTCATCATGCTGCAAATCACCATCCATCACCACGGCGATCGGCGCGCAACTGGCTTGAATGCCCTCAACAACAGCGCGCGACAACCCGCGCCGGCCAATCCGATGCACGCAGCGCACATTGGGGTGAAACTCGGCAACCCGGCGCACCTCCGCTGCGGTGCCGTCTGGGCTGTCATCGTCGACAAATATCACCTCCCAGCGCAGCCCGCGCAGCACGTGATTCAGCTGATTCACCATCGGGACGATGTTCTTCACTTCATTGAACGTCGGCACAACGATGGATACTTCAATCCCACTCGGTTGCTCAGCAATCGCTGCGCCGGCGCCTAGCACCGCTTGTTCTGTAAGAGCTACTGCATTCATAGTTTGAACGACACCTGTTGGCTGGTATCGACTGTTTTAAATTTGGTGAGAAATAGTACAGGCGCCTCCAATCGCGAGCTTCACACGTTTGGGTGATGGAGCTTTCTGTTAATGCGCCGGCACTTGAGTCAATTTGCTGCGATACATATCCCCAAGCGCCGCTCAAATGCGGGTGTTCAACGGCAAGCGGTACTGGACCGATGCGCGGGTCTCGCTGTGCGTATTTGCTAAGGGCGCTCAGTGCTGCCGGTTCTCGCGATCAACCCATGCGTTTGCTGCGTTTCGTACCAGGCAAAGCGGTGTGTGATAAAGCAACATGGCGGTTGTATTCAAATCACGCGATCGCTTTCCAATGAGTTGAACCGCGAAAAAATGCCTCATTTAGGGTAGTTTTTGAGGAACCTATTCAATTTCAAGGCATCACATATTTGCAGTATCCCGGTGGGTACAATGTACGTTCAGCGCCGCCCCCAACTACCTTGGGTTCGTAAGCAATTTACGTAGGCGCGGGATGCGACAGATGCCGGCACTTATATGCGACGCGCAGCTATGGCACTGTGCATTTTCCTATGCTGCTTGATTGCGGCTAAGTAGAAGAAGTTAGAAGGGAAGCAGAAGGTATGAATCAAGTAGGTTTCAGATATTCTTTGGCCGATGAAAAGCACGTTCGCGCGCAGCCGGCCCAAGTTGGCCTTGCGGCCACCAGCATGAAGTTGAGCCTCGCATTCGCGGCCATGGTCGCCATTGCAGCGTGTAGCGGCGGCGGTGGCAGCGAAGCGGCCGCCAATCCGCCGGTGGGCGGCGGACCAACGGCTACGCCAACTGCGGGCCCGACAGGTTCTCCCACTTCTACACCTACGGCTACCCCTACTGCCGGGCCTACTTCTTCTCCGAGCCCCAGCCCGGTGCCCACGCCAACGCAACCACCATCACCGGTGGCTGCATGTAGTGGCGTTGCACCACCGATTACGGCAGGCCCGAGCTTGCCACCGGCCTCGCAAAGCATTGACAACCCGATTCTGTTTGTGACCCAAGCACCCAGCGGCGACGCATTTGCTGGGCGCATGGCCACATTTGGCAATCACCTGCCGCAAGATCCTGGCAGCCCCACAGGCAAAGGCGTATTGCGCGGTGGCGATCTGATGATTCGCTATCCAGATGGCAGTGTGCGCAACCTCACCACGGAAGCCGGCTTGAGCAACCTTGCGGTGCGCGAACCCAGCGTTCATTGGCAAGCGCAAAAAGCGGTGTTTTCGATGGTGGTCGGTAACAGTTCATGGCAGCTCTATGAAGTCTCTGGTCTTGCCAAAGGCCAAAGAGCAACGATTTGCAAGCTTGCAGGCCAACCGCCCTACAACAACGTTTCGCCTGTCTATACCGTCGATGATCAAGTGCTGTTTGGCAGCGATGTGCCGCGTTTCGCGCACCTCTACCCTATGCTTGATGAGTATGAAAGCACGGTCTCGCTCACAGGTTTTTATCTGCTCAACCCCGCGGCAGCAACCTTCCGTGGCCTCAACAAAACCCCCAGTGGCGCATTTACACCAACCATTGATAGCTTTGGCCGCGTGGTCTTTACGCGTTGGGATCATTTGGTGCAAGACCAGCAAGCCGAGCGTGACAACGCCTTTAACACTGCCAGCGAAGCTGCCGGTGCCGCGCGCATAGCGCGTTCAGAGGTGTTTCCTGAATGCCGCTTCTGCGGTGCACAGTCCACCCCTTATGGCCCGGTGAACCAACACCAGTTCAACCTGTTCCAGCCGTGGATGATGAATCAAGACGGCACGGCTGAACTCACGCTCAACCATATGGGCCGGCACGACTACAGCCTGGGCAGCGCGATGACGCGCAGCTTTACCGACGATCCAGCGCTGCAAGATGCGCCAAATTTGGCTAATGTGGCCAATAAGTACCGAGTGGGCGTTGACTCCGGCGTCTTCCAGATCAAAGAAGATCCTCGCAGCCCGGGCACATACTACGGCGCGCACGCTGCGGAATTTGCCAGCTTTGGTGCAGGCCCGATTGTCCGCTTTGCCGCGCCGCCTAATTTCAACGCTGATCAAATCCAATTAACTTCACTCACCAGCGGCAACGGCCGGTTCCGTGATGTGCTGCCGCTGGCCACCGGAGCCATGGTCGCCGCCTACAGCGCGAGTGGACAAGTGAACCAAAACGCCGCCTTTAGGTTAACCGCGCTCACGCGCAGCGCCGCTGGAGACATCTCCGTAGGTGCTACGCTCACCCCAGGCGTTGTCAAAGGTGGAGTCACGCTTTGGGAGCTTGAGCCGGCCGAAGTGGTAGCACGCGCGCGGCCTAGCGGCCGGATTGCAGACGGGCTAGATGCCGCTGCCAAACAAGTATTGGCTGAAGAAAGCGTCACTGAAGCCGAACTTACCGCGTGGATGCGCAGCAACAACCTGGCGCTGATCGTGACCAACAATCAAACCACGCGCGATCGCTCGGATTTGCAGCAGCCCTATAACTTGGAGGTTCCTGGCGGTGCGCGCAGCGTCGTGAACAATGGCAAGGTATATCAGATCAGCCACTTCCAAATCATTGAAGGGCAGCAAGTACGCGGGTATGCGGCCAACGGTGGTGAGGGCCGCCGCACGATTGGCCAACCCGCCAAATTTGCGCAAGGCAAGAATGCACCCAATGCCGCCGGTCCTGCTGGCAGCGTGAAAATCAGTACCGATGGCTCAACAGCGGCGTTTGTTGAAGCCAACCGCGCACTCGCATGGCAAACCACGGACGCAGCCGGCGTACCCATCGTGCGCGAGCGCGTATGGGTCACCATGCAGCCGGGCGAAGCGCG
This sequence comes from Burkholderiaceae bacterium, assembly GCA_051649325.1. Taxonomy (GTDB): domain Bacteria; phylum Pseudomonadota; class Gammaproteobacteria; order Burkholderiales; family Burkholderiaceae_C; genus JBJOQV01. Next base: position 6,686 of record JBOFGW010000524.1, read on the forward strand.
TACCTGTGCAGGCTGCCATGGCGTGAACACCAGAGACCAACTGGGCCAGCCGGTTGCGGCCAACAAGCCCGAAGCGCTGCGCGAGCTGCTACGCCATTGGAAAACGCTGCCGAAGAACTAAGCCGGTTTTGATCAGGATCATGGGTATTGCACGCAATATCCATGGGCATCTCCAGGCAAAAACGCCTCAAAACCCGCATGGATATTGCGTAGAGCATATTTAGCGCACACAAAAAAGCCCGGCAAGCCGGGCTTTTTTAATGCACTCTGGCGTGCTTAAGCAGCTGCGTACATCGTGGCGCGCTTGCGCACTACGTCAAGCAAGCCGGAGCAAGCGTCTTCCACCAGATCGAGCACTTTGACGAAGCCTTCTGGGCCGCCGTAGTAAGGGTCTGGCACCGTGGCTTCCTCGTAGTCGCCGGCAAAGCGCATCAACAGCATCAGCTTGTGCTGGTACTGTTTGGGGCACATTTGCTGCAACATGGCCAGATTGTCCCAATCCATTGCCAGGATGTAATCAAAGTCACGGAAGTCTTCTGCCGTTACTTGACGCGCAACCAGGCTGGACAGGTCGTAACCACGTTTTTTGGCGGAGGATTGTGAACGCGCGTCCGGCGCCTCGCCCACGTGGTAGGCGTGCGTACCGGCGGAATCGACTTTGACATCGGCTTCCAGGCTGGCGTTTTTGACCAAGGTGCGGAATACACCCTCTGCGGTCGGTGACCGGCAGATGTTACCCATGCACACAAATAGGACTTTAGTTTTCATGATGGTGCTAATTTAAGTGTTGCAGCGCAAAAACTCAATAGTCTGGAGACGCTTCTCTAGTGCGGCTTTCCGGCACAGGCGGCTGGAAACCCGCGTCAGTCCTAGGGTTTCCACGATCATCGCGGCTTTGGCAAATCGCCTTAAAACAAGCTTGCAAATCACGCAAATTGACACAAAAAAGCGTCTATTTACCGCGAATTCTGGTAAATCGGTGCTTCTACATCGCGGTTGCATTGAACAAGCGGCTGGTTGGACAAAGCTTGGTCGATTGCCTCGGTCATTCATTGCACAGCGTAAGGTGGCAGCAGAACTATGGCAAAGTGCGCTGGCACCTTAACGTGCACCAGCTACTCACCAGACAGGCCGCAAGACCTGAATAGATGCATGCTTGATCGACTCGCCCTTCGCCAGCTTGGCCCAGTTCTGCGCTTTTGCGCCGCAGGCTTGCATCGCGCAGGCGTGTCTGCCGACCACGTGACGCTTGCCGGCTTTGCTTGTGGCCTTACCGGCGCGGCGCTGATTGCAGTTGAGCAGTACACGGGCGGCTTGCTGTGCATCCTCGCAAGCCGCCTGGCGGACGGCATCGATGGCGAACTGGCACGCCAAACGCAGCCCACTGACCGCGGCGCGTTTCTGGATATCTGCCTGGATTTCATCTTCTACGCATCCATTCCATTTGCGTTTGCGCTAGCGGACCCTGCGCGTAATGCGCTGCCGGCGTGCGCGCTGCTGCTGGCGTTCATGGGCACTGCTGCGAGCTTTCTTGCCTACGCGGTGATGGCCGCCAAGCGCGGCCTGACAAGCACCGCATTCCCCGGCAAAGGCCTTTTCTATTTGGGCGGCCTGACTGAAGCGACAGAAACCCTAGTCGTGTTTTGCCTAGCCTGCGTCTTTCCGCTGTGGTTCCCATGGCTGGCGTGGGTGTTTGCTGCGCTGTGCGTCATCACCACATGCACGCGGCTTGTAGCCGGTTGGCAAGCTTTCAAATAGCTAGCGCCGCGCGAAACTGAAACCAAATATGCATATCCGCCGTAAGCGGTAAGGTAGCGCTGCGAATATCGACTACTCGGCAGTCACAACACGAGCGCTGGGATAGTTCACATCGTCTCAGCGCTTCTGGGAGCATTTCATGCAAAAGAAAAAAATCATCATCGTCGGCT
>JBOFGW010000525.1:0-4339 GCA_051649325.1 Burkholderiaceae bacterium
AAGCCGGTGCCACGCCAGATTCAAGTGAACTCGCGTCGCTTCATTGACATGGTCCAGCCCCAGATTTTTGAGCACGACATCCAAATTGCGCCGGTGCAGCGCGTCCAATTTAGAAAACGGCAGTTTGCCGCTGCGTACCTCTTCCATGGCTGGCTGATACTGGTCACGCCACGCGTCTGCAAAGGCAAGCCAGTCGGTTTGAATCGAGAGTGGCGCCAGCGCCTGCTGCGCTTCTCTCGCGATGCACGTGCGCCAGTCAACCAGCGTGCCGAAAACGTCAAAAATAACAGCGCGGATCTGCATCGCGCGTTTAGCCCTCACGCATCTTGCGCGCAACCAGCGCGGCGGGCCGCGTCCAGCAGGCGTGCAGCCAGCGGTTGGCGTGCGGATACCCATCCAGCGGCATCCACAACCCGCGGTACAGGCAGCCGGCCACGTTCATGTCTGCCACGGTGAAGCGTGCGCCCAGCACGTGCGGATGCGCAGCCAAATGTGCGTCCAGCACCTTGAGCGGCCGGTCGAGCTTTTGTAGCGCTTCGGCCGCGAGCGCGGGCTTGCGCTCAGGCTCGGGCAGTGCCATGGTGTGAAAGCCCCATTGGTTGTTCCAAGGTTCCACTTCAGTCACGGCCCAGAGCGACCATTGCATGAGCTTGGCTTCTTCTTGCAGGCCGCTCGGGGCCAGGCCTTTGTCTGCATACTTTTTGGCCAGATACGCGTTGATTGCGAGCGACTCCCACAGCACAAAACCGTCATCGTCAATCGTTGGGATGCGCAGGTTCGGGTTGACGCTGCCGTAGTCAGGGTCATCCTGCAGCAAGCGCTGATAGTGAATTTGCTGGTGGTCGTATGGCAGACCAAGTTCGTGCGCCATCCACAACGTGCGGATGGCGCGGGAGGCGGCGATGCCGTAGATTTTGAGGGTCATGATTTGTTGTTCAGTAGCTGATACAAGCCGTTCGCGTTGAGCCTGTCGAAACGCCTTAGAGGTCCATGCGCTGAGTTACGCAAATGGCCTTCGATAGGCTCAGACCGAACGGTTCACCCAGTACACGCTTTAGCTCATACCACCGATGCAGACGTATTTCATCTCCAAATATTCATCGATGCCGTATACCGACCCCTCGCGCCCCAGCCCGCTTTGCTTCACGCCGCCAAACGGGCCGACTTCGTTGGAGATGAGGCCGGTGTTCACACCGACCATGCCGTATTCCAGCGCCTCGGCCACGCGGAACACGCGGGCGATGTCGCGGCTGTAGAAGTAGCTGGCTAGGCCAAATTCGGTGTCGTTCGCCAGCGCGATCACTTCTTTTTCATCGGTGAACTTGAACACCGCCGCGACCGGGCCAAAAGTTTCTTCACGCGCGATGAGCATGTCTTTGGTGGCGCCGGCGATCACGGTGGGTTCGTAGAACAACCCGCCGAGTGCCTTGCCGCCAGTGAGCAGCGTTCCACCCTTGGCCACGGCGTCTTTCACATGGCTTTCTACCTTGTCGATGGCTTGCTGCTCGATCAGCGGGCCGGTGGTGATGCCGGCTTCAAAACCATTGCCGACCTTGAGCGTTTTGGCTTTTTCTGCGAGCTTTTTCACAAACGCGTCGTAGATGCCGGCCTGCGCATAGAAGCGGTTGGTGCACACGCAGGTTTGGCCGGCGTTGCGGTATTTGCTGATCATCGCGCCTTCCACCGCGGCGTCGATGTCGGCATCGTCAAACACAATAAACGGCGCGTGACCACCGAGTTCGAGCGAAAGCTTCTTAATGGTTGGCGCACTTTGCGCCATCAGAATGCGGCCCACCGGCGTGGACCCGGTAAAAGACAGCTTGCGCACGACGGGGCTGTCGCACAGCACTTTGCCGACCTCGATGCTGCGCGCGGCATCCGCCGTGAGCACGTTGATCACGCCTTTGGGAATGCCGGCGCGCTCGGCCAGCTCGGCCATTGCCAGCGCGGATAGCGGCGTTTGCTCTGCCGGTTTGATGATGATGGTGCAGCCCGCCGCAATCGCGGGCGCGACCTTGCGCGTGATCATCGCGATCGGAAAATTCCACGGTGCAATCGCCGCGCAAACGCCCACCGGCTCACGCAGCACGAGCATGCGCTTGTCGCTCGCCACCGGCGCGAGCGTGTCGCCGGCCACACGCTTGGCTTCTTCGGCAAACCACTCGATGAAGCTGGCGCCGTAGACCACCTCGCCACGCGCCTCGGCCAGCGGTTTGCCTTGCTCCGCCGTCATCAGCCGCGCCAAATCATCGGTGTGCGCGATCATCAATTCAAACCATTTGCGCATCAGCCCAGCGCGCTCTTTGGCGGTCTTGGTACGCCAAGCGGGCCAGGCGGCGTTGGCAGCGTCGATAGCGGCGTTGGCATCCGCCGCGCCGCAGTTGGCCACCTCGGCCAGCAGGTTGCCGGTGGCCGGATCGGTCACGGCGAAACGGGTGCCGGTTGCGCCAGCGCTCCAGGCACCGTTGATATACGCGTCGGTACGGATCAGGTTGGAATCGGCGGGGGTGAAGGGCAAGGCGTCGCGGTGCATGGCGGGTTCTCCAATGAACTTTCTAGAATACTCCTGGCCTGAGAATAAAATGAGCGCCAGTTACTGGATAGGTGCAGGAACCATGCAAGCCAACCCCCAACTCGTCAAATGGTTGCAAACAGAAATCGGCCGCGGCTGCCTGCCGGACGCAATGGTGCAGTCGATGATCAAAAGCGGCTACGACAAGGGTTTTGCCCGCGCCGTAGTGGATGCATCTTTTGCCAGCGCAGCCGTGCGCAAGAATCAGCAACCGGCAGCGACGGCAACGAACTTGGCGGAGATCGACAATGCGATTGCCGGCCACAACATCCCCGATCAAGACCAAGGCAGCAGCACCAGCTCCATGGGGCTGGACGGCAATTGGGTCGATACGAGCGACCGCCGGATTGAAGTGCTGCTCACGCTGAACAGCCCGCGCATTGTGCTGTTTGGCAACGTGCTGTCTGACGAAGAATGCGACGAGTTGATTGAACTGTCCAAGCCCAAACTCACGCGCTCTGAAGTCGTGAACTCTGTAGGTGGCGACCATGTGGTGGACGAAGCGCGCACCAGCTACGGCGCAGCGTTTCAGCGCGGCGAATATCCACTGCTGGCCAAGATTGAAAACCGCATTGCCGAGCTGGTGGGCTGGCCGGTAGAAAACGGCGAAGGCCTGCAAATGCTGCGTTATGGCATTGGCGGTGAGTACCGGCCGCATTTTGATTACTTCAACAAAGACAAACCGGGCGAGGCCAAGCAGATGGAAGTGGGCGGCCAGCGCATTGCCACGCTGGTGCTCTACCTCAACAATGTTGAGGCCGGCGGCAGCACGGTGTTTCCCAATGTGGGTTTGGAAACCATGCCACGCAAAGGCAACGCGGTGTATTTTGCGTATGCGGGGCTGGACGGCAGTTTGGACGCGCGCTCACTGCACGGCGGCACGCCGATCATTCGTGGCGAAAAGTGGATTGCCACGAAGTGGCTGCGGGAGAAGCAGTACGGGTGATAAGACTGTCATACCGGCGAAAGCCGGTATCCAGGGATTTGCGCCGCAGCGCGAAACAGCTTCCTGGATTCCGGCCTGCGCCGGAATGACAATCGAGATAGCGCGGGGCTGCTCTTAAATCTCGTCGCCCACACCACGCGAGTTGGTCGTCGTGCGTTGATCATGCGGCATGCGGAACACACCGCGGCGATCACCCATGATGCGGCGCAGTTCTTTGGTGGGCATATCCGTCAGCTCATGAATGCGAATCAGCAGCGCTGCACCAAAATCGGCCTTGCGATTGCGAATGCGTGACAACACTGCACGTTGCACACCCAAATGCGCGGCCAGCGCAGCGTCAGTGGGCAGATCAAGCATGGACTTGAGGTGTTCCAACAGGCGCGAGGGGTCATAGAACTCCGGCATGCCCATCACTTGTGGCATTTGAAGCATTGCGATTCTCCTCGTTCACAAATGTGTCGTTGACAATTTTAATACAGACTTGTCACGGACATTGGCAGACAAACATAGCTAATCAGGAAATCATCGATCAATTTTGCTCAAAAATCAATCAATAAGATTGCCAGATTGGCACATTTACGGCGAATTTCAACCCCAGAGACGGGTGATTTAGCACTGCATTATACATACCATACGCAATATTCATGCGGGTTTTGAGTCATTTTTGCCTGAAAAAGCGCATGGATATTGCGTAGATGCTTATTTATGCGATTTTTTTACGCCACTTTGTCACTTAAGCCTTCACTGGGCGCTTGGCGAGCTTGCGCTGCAAGGTACGGCGGTGCATCTTCAGCGCTCGCGCAGTTGCACTGATATTGCCC
>JBOFGW010000526.1:0-3065 GCA_051649325.1 Burkholderiaceae bacterium
CCAATGATTCGGCGCTGCTGGATGCGTATTCCAACACCGTCATGCACGTGGCGCGGCAGGCCAGCAGCGCGGTGCTGCATGTCAAGGTGCGCAAGGGCGCGCGCGGCGGCGCGGGTTCCGGCTTTTTGTTCACGCCAGATGGTTTTGCTATTACCAACAGCCACGTGGTGCACGGCGCGCGCGAGATCACTTGCGCATTTGCCGACGGCACCCAGGTGCGCGCGCAGCTGGTGGGCGACGATCCGGCCACGGATACGGCGGTGCTGCGGCTGGAGCATGGCACCGGCTCGGCCGCGCATCTGCCACTGGCGGATTCTGGCCAGCTGCGCGCCGGGCAGATTGCGGTTGCGGTGGGCAACCCGCTGGGTTTTGACTTTACGGTCACGGCCGGCATTGTGAGCGCGCTGGGCCGCAGTCTGGCGGGCTACGCCGGGCGCATGATTGAAGACGTGATTCAGACCGATGTGGCGCTGAACCCCGGCAACTCTGGTGGCCCGCTGCTGGATAGCGCGGCGCGCGTGATCGGTGTGAACACGGCGGTGATTCCTGCGGCGCAGGGCCTGGCGTTCGCGGTGGCTATCAACACCGCGCGCTGGGCTGCCGGCGAGATCATGCGCCACGGCCATGTGCGCCGCGCGTTTTTGGGCGTCGAATGTGCTGCCACACCCTTGCCGCGCCGCTGGCTGCGCGAAAGCGTCTGGCCGGCCGCGCAGGGCATTCGCGTGACCAAAGTGCAGGGCGGATCGCCCGCCGCGGCGGCGGGGTTGCAGGTGGGCGATGTGATGTTGGGCATCGACGGCAAGCCCTGCGTGCAGATTGCCGATGTGCTGGCCGCGCTCACCGGCGATGCGGCGCAGCGCCAGTTGGCCGTGAAAATCCTGCGCGGCCAGCAGACTGTGCATTGCATTGTGACGCCTTCTGCGCAAATGCCAGGGCGTGCCTAGCGCCTATTCCATGGTGGTTTTCAGGTGATTTAACATGCAGTACGCATATTCCATGCTGGTTTTCAGGCAAAAATGCCTCAAAACCCTTATGGATATTGCGTAAACGCCTTCTAACGCTTGCGCGCAGGTGCCTTGCGCACCGGTGCCGCAGCGAAATCGCTGGCGGGCTTGGCGCGGCGCGGTTTGGTCACGCGGCCGGGCTTGGTGGTGGGGCGCGGCGCGCGACGTCTCAATGCAAGAGCACCTTTAAGCTGTGAGCTGTTCCGATTCTTGCACGGCTTGTGGCGAGGTAGGTTTGGGCAACGACTCAGGTCCGTGCGCGCTATCAACCAGCGACTGGTCTGCGACCGCGCGCAGCCCATGCGTATCGGTCAACGTCGCGGTAATAAACCTGCCAATCTGCCGCGTTGCATGCGACAGATCATAGAAGCCCGCTTTATGCACGTTTGAAGACACAGTGCGGGCAAGGCGAGTGCTTTGAAACAGGTAGTTACGGACCTTCAGGCCCATGCTGTATTTGGCGTAAGGCAGTCCAGCCTCTTCGCGGAACGCCACACTGAACCTACTGGCTGACAGCCCGCACATTTGCGCCGCCTCAGACGCCGCTGGGCAATTGAGGGCTTGGTTTAAATGATCAAACAAATAGCCAAGCCGGCCATGGTGTTCACTATGCCGCAGCACGGCCGGCAACGGCGCTAGATCAAGCTGCATTTCCTCGCAGACCGCTTGAATATAGATCTGTAGATTTTTCTGATACATCGCCTGCTGCGCAACGGCGGCAAGCCGCTCTTGGTTCAGCCAGGGCATAGGTTTATGGCTCGGCAAGTGGCGAAGAAACCGTGCAAGCGCGGTGGTGGGGTCAATCAGAAGAACGTGGCCCACGAACCCGAGCTTGGGCGTGACACTGGGTTCGTCCGGATGCACGATGATCGTTGCTCTCTCCAAGTCAGCCAGCGAGACCAGCTGCGTAGCTGAATAGTGCTCCAGCTCCGGCTGTACCCACTGCAACATGGGTACCTGCATCGACATCTGCCGCGTAATGCGCCCGCGAAAAAACCATCCGTAATTGGTAATCAGGCATTGCCCGTCCCAAGCGGGCTTGAATCTTTCAAACACTGTGAAGGCCTTTCATTACAAACGTCAATAAATCTCGACTAGTCGAGTGCTTCTTCCAGGGGGCATCTAAAAGATCCAAGCAGCTGGCCGTACAGCGCAAGTTGCTTTGCTTGTAGTTTTTCTGATGAAGAGAAAAATTTCGTGGACTGTAATTTTTTTTTACTAAGCGGATATCTCTTTTGAAATCAACGAGCCAGTTGTGCCAGCAAGGCGAATTTTTGTGCCTGTTTGTCTATGATAAATCTTAGTTGCTATATATGACATGCTAGTTTGCAATTCTTAACAATCTAATAAATAAATCATAAGTAATTGATTTTTATAAGTTTTATTTGAATTCGAAGATGAGATTTCGAATTGACATGTGTAAGGCGGCTGATTTTTGTCCAACTTTTGTTCTTCCGCTGTCCTTATTAAGCAATTTGTTTCTTGGCTGGATTATTGGACCGAAAGACACGGGTAATCAGCTGCGATTGACAGTTCGAATTGACGCTTGATTGTTACAACTTTTGTTAGTTGATAGGAGCTAACTATGAATCAAACACTGACCTGCTATCTCTTGAACGCTGTCAACAGCGAGTCTTTGCGCACGATGCGTGATGTGCTCAAGCGATCCCCGCAAGTGACGCTACGCCACTGTGAAAGCCGCAATTTTCTTTGGGCGAGCCTGTTTGGCGATCCGCGTGCGCTGTGCATGATGTCCGTTGATCCAGATCCTTGCAGAGTGTTGGAAGCTGTGCGCTTGATCCGCGAGACTGCCGAGTTAAATGCAGTTCCCATCGCACTCACGTGCCAGGGGGCGCAGTTCCATAAGCTAAAGGCCGCGGTGGATCGCCTCACCGGGTGTTACCTCGTGCCAGACAACATGGCTGCTCCTGATCTGGTGCTGGCCTTGCAGCACATCATGCTGCGGCACCATGCAAAGCAAGTGCGCGCCGCACAACCAAGGTTTGCTAGCGTGCCCGCGGCATCTCCGGCCGCTGTGCTATTCAGCCCAACGATGCCGCT
>JBOFGW010000527.1:0-8756 GCA_051649325.1 Burkholderiaceae bacterium
GATATATTCGCCGGCCACGCCGGCGTGATTTTCAAGAATTAGTTGCGACAGCTTGGTGACGGCGACGGTGGCGCGCGCCTGCGCTTTGGCACAGGCCTCAAGCTGCCGCTCCTGGCGCGTGGTCTTGAGCAGGCGCGGAATGATCTCGTGCTCGATCGTATTGACGAGCCAGCCCATTTGCGCGCCGGACAGTTCAGTGCGCGGCGAAAGCGCGGCTGCGTCCGCCAGCGGTCCAAGGTCAATCTTCATCGCAGCGGCATCGCTGCAGTCGTCCCATTCGGAACGCTGCTTATCAAGGCCCTGGACTTTGATCTCCTGCGTAGATCTTCTCATCGGGTGGTCCCCTGTTTTGCACTGATCGGTTCGCGTCTTTTGGCGACTGAAAAGTGCGCCGGTGCCGATCCCTCTGTGGCACCTCTGGAACCGGACTATAAGACTGCTCGCAAGCAAATGCGAGCGAATGTCTTAGACATAGCAATTGTTATTTTTTGCGCGGTCCAATGTGCATGCGCAATATTTTTTTGCCAAATCCCGCATGCAATCAGAGAGTTACATGCGTCTACGCATGCGCAATTGCAGTGCATGACGATCACCCACTATTCATGCGCCTCTTCAGCACAAAATGGTTGAAAAAGCGCATGAAGATTACGTGTCAATGTCTAAAAATATATTTTTTGCAGGGAGGGTTTTACCGCAGCGCATCATGCAACTACTGCACGCAGTTACTTCACACAAACCCCAGCGCCGCGATCGGCGGCAAGGTGCTGCTGATGCAGTGCCAATGTTCGCCTGCATCTTCACTCACCCACACGCTGCCGGTGGTGGAGGCCATCGCGAGTGTTTGCCCGTCGTCCGCCACGCACAAGCTGTGGCGGTAGATCAGGTCATACGCATGTAGCTGCGGCAGCCCATTGCGAAACACCTTGAAGCTTGCGCCGCCATCATCCGTGCGCGTCACGCACATGGCCGCTCCCGGTGCGTAGCGGTGCGTGTCTGCCTGCGCCGGCACAAACCACGCGCGCTTCGCGTCACGCGGATGCGCCACCACCGGAAAGCCAAAGTCCCCGGCCGCAGATGTGCCCGCCACTTTGGCCCAATGCGCGCCGCTGTCTTCGGATTTGAAAATGCCGCAGTGATGCTGCATCCACATCACGTCTGGCGCGGCCGCGCAGGCGCTGATGCAGTGTGGGTCTTGCGTGTTGGGGTCGCCGGCCTGCTCGGGCGGCATGTAGGTGTTGATCATGCCTTCGCCGATGAGTGCCCAGTTGTTGCCGGCGTCGCGCGTGCTCCAAATGCCGCCGCAGGAGATGGCGATGGTCACGTGGTCTGCATCGCGCGGATCGATCACGATGGAATGAATGCCGGGGTAGTCATTGCCGCCACCAAACCAACCCTTGCGCCGCTCGTCCAGCCAGAAGCTTTCACAGAGCGTCCAGCTTGCGCCGCCGTCGTCACTGCGAAACATGCCCGCCGGCATGCAGCCGGCCCATAGGCGATGCGGGTGCGCTGCGCCACCCGCCGTTGGACTTGTTGCCATTGACCAGATCATCTCCACATTCCACGGCGTGGTGTCGTCCGCCCAAACACCTTCTGCAGGTTTTTGCGGCAGCGCGGGTGAGGTCACTTCAGCCCAAGTGTTGCCGCCGTCCAAGCTCTTGTGCAGCTTGACGCCAAAGTGACCCAGCCGCAGCGCCGCGTACCACGTGTTGCCGACCGTAAGCGCTTGGCTCACCGGTTCTCCGGCAAAGTGATGGCCAGTCACAGCCCACTGGCCGTGGCCTTGCTGCGCGATAGTGAACAGGCCCTTGCGGGATGCGATCCATAGTTTGTGCATGATGTCGTTCCCTCCGCTTCTATCACTACCTACCCGCCGGTTAAAGCCTGAATCACATGAATCCGCGTGCCATCTGCAACCTGCAAACTCAAATCATCGCGCTGCCGGTGCAACGTGCCACCCACAAACACCGCCACGTGTTTGCGCACGTGGCCTTGATCGTCCAGCACGTAATGGCGCAGCCCCGGCGCGGCCTGCATTGCCGCGGCCAGAACATCGGCCAGTGCACCCGGCGCCACGTGCTGCGGCGGGCAGGGCACATGCCGCTGCAAGGCCGGCGCAAATTCCACAGTCACCATAGGCAAAACTTTACGCTTTTTGCGCTTGCGCTGTGCAGCAAAACCTGCACCGGACTATGCTTGCAGCTCCAACACATCACAACACGTTGCAAGAGGAGACTGCCATGTCCGACCTGGTTGCTGATTACGAATCGCTGCGCCCTGAGCTTGCCTTGAATCGCCGCCGCTTTGTCTCCGGCTCACTCGGTGCAGGCTTTGCCGCCGCAGTGCTGCCCGTGAGCGCGCAGACGATGATCAAGACCGATGCCGCGGGCCTGGATGTGGGCGAAGTCACCATCCCCTCCGGCGCGGACAAACTGCCGGCCTACTTTGCTAAGCCCGCGGGCAAGACCAAGCTGCCTACCGTGCTCGTGATCCAGGAAATCTTTGGCGTGCATGAACACATTGCTGACATCTGCCGCCGCTTTGCCAAGCAAGGCTATCTGGCGATTGCGCCGGAGCTGTATTTTCGCCAGGGCGATCCGCGCGGCTATACCGATATTCCCAAGCTGATCGCGGACATCGTCAACAAAGTGCCTGACGCGCAAGTGATGAGCGATCTGGATGCGGTTGCCAACTGGGCCGCGGCGCGTGACGGCAGCGCGCGCCTGTTTGTCACCGGTTTTTGCTGGGGTGGGCGCATTACGTGGCTGTACACCGCGCACAATCCTGGTGTGAAAGGCGGCGTAGCGTGGTACGGCCGCCTGGTGGGCCAGCCAAACCCCAACACGCCCAAGCATCCGGTGGATGTCGTGAACGACCTGAAAGCACCCGTACTCGGCCTGTACGGCGAGGCTGACACCGGCATCCCGATGGATACTGTGTGGAAGATGCAGGACGCGCTGAAAAACTCCGCGAATCCCGCTGCAAAAAACTCCGAGTTCAAAATCTACGACCAGGCCCCGCACGCGTTTCATGCCGACTACCGCGCGAGCTACCGCAAAGAAGCTGCAGAAGATGGCTGGAAACGCTGCCTCAAGTGGTTTGCGGATCGCGGTGCGTGAGTAGATTGATGTCTTTGTGATATAGAATACGCAATATCCATGCGGGTTTTGAGCATTTTTTGCCTCAAAAACCGCATGGATATTGCGTAGAGGCCTTTAAAGCCGCTATTTAGTTGCATCCACAAACCCCCTCTATAATGCAATTCAGTTGCATTTAGGCGCTGCAAGCGAGGCAAAATTCCTGCTGCAGCGCCACCATCTTCAAGGGGAAGCAGTCATTGATACCTTAGCGCTTATCGTCGCCACCACGGCGGTGTCTGGCCTGATCAGCATCGCCGCCGCGGCGTTTTTTGCTTACAAAGTGCTGAGCAAACTGGTGGACCGGATGGTGAGCTTTTCCATCGGCGTGCTGCTGTCCACCGCGCTTTTGCATTTAGTGCCAGAGGCGATTCAGACCAGCGGGCAGATTGAAGAGATTTTTCTGGTGCTGCTGATCGGCATCTTTGTGTTTTTTCTGCTCAACCGCTTTGCGATTTTGCGGCACAGCCATCCCGAAGGTTCGGAGCACGCGCACGGCCACGCACATGATCATGCGCATCACCACCACCAGCACGCCACAGCAGGAAAGCTCGACCGCAGCACGGGCTGGACGGTGGTGTGGGGCGATGGCTTTCATAATTTTGCAGACGGCGTGTTGATCGCCGCCGCGTTTCTGGCCGATTGGCGTTTGGGCTTTATCACCGCGCTGTCGATCATGGCGCACGAAATTCCGCAAGAAGTGGGCGACTTCATGTTGCTGCTGGAATCCGGCTTTTCGCGCGGCAAGGCGTTCGTGCTCAACCTGGTGTCCAGCATGGCTGCCGTCGCGGGCGGAGTGGTGGGCTACTTTGCGCTGCAAGGCACCCAGGATTTGCTGCCGTATGCGATCACGATTGCGGCGGCAAGCTTTGTGTATATCGCCATGTCGGACCTGATTCCGTATGTGCACCATCGCTCCCGCGCGGCGCAGTGGGTGCCGCAGGTGCTCTTGATCGGCGCAGGCGCGCTCTTGATGTACGTGGTGACGGCGGTGGCGCACGGTCATTGACGTTTTTGCGGTGCGTGTAAACCCGAACTCGCGCTAACCCGCAAGGGCGCATCCGCATGGCGCGCCTGGTGCGCGACTCCTACGATCTCTCATTACTTGGGAGACACCATGCATAACGATGCAAGCATCTACGACCTGAAGCCGTGGGTCGGCGCCTATGGCGACAAAATTCCCAACCAGCTTGAACCCCTTGCGTATTCCAGTTTGCCGCATTTGGTGTACAGCGCCAGCCGCCGCTATGCGGACCAGGTAGCGTTTACCGCCGTCGTGCCCAATGGCATGAACGGTTCGCTTACTTACGCGCAGATTGCGCGTATGTCGGATGCGTTTGCCGCGTACCTGCGTGATGAGCTCAAGCTGCCCGCCGGCACGCGCGTGGCGCTGCAACTGCCCAATGGGCTGGCGTATCCGATTGCGGCGTTTGGCGCGCTCAAAGCCGGCTGCGTGCTAGTGAACACCAATCCGCTATACACGCCGTCTGAAATGGCGCATCAGTTCAACGACTCCGGCGCGCAAGTGCTGGTGGTAGTGGAGATGTTTGCCGACAAGGTAGGTGAGATCCTCGCCAAGACCAGCATCAAGCACGTGATTGTGGCGTCGGTGCCGGAGCTGTTCCCGGCGATTCCGCGCGGCATCGTGCGTGCTGTGCAGCGTTATTGGAACAGGGCGTTGCCGCCGGTTAACTTTGCGCACACGCGCTTTGCCGCTGTGCTGGCCAAGGGCGAAGAGATTCTCAATCGCGGTGTGAAGGTGGAAAGTTACTGGCGCGACATACGCGCAGACGCCATCGCCTGCCTGCAATACACCGGCGGCACCACCGGCGTGTCCAAAGGCGCGGTGCTCACGCATGGCAATTTGCTTGCCAATGTGGCGCAAACGCTGGCCATGGGTGGCAGCCATATTGAAGAAGGCAAAGAGTGCGTGTTGACGGCGCTGCCGCTGTATCACATCTTTGCGTTCACGGTGAATCTGCTCTCGTTTTACAGCGTAGGCGCGCGTAACGTGCTGATCCCCAGCCCGCGGCCGGTGCAGAACCTGCAGCGCGCGATTGAGAACACGCCGATCACCTGGATTTCCGGCGTGAACACACTGTTCAACGCGCTGCTCAATGAAGAATGGTTTGTGGCGTATCCACCCAAAAAACTGAAAGCTTCGCTCGCCGGTGGCACTGCGCTACACGCAGCCGTGGCGCAGCGTTGGCAGCAGGTTACGGGCACCCGCATCGCGGAAGGATTTGGGCTGACCGAATCATCGCCGGTGGTGTGCTTTAACCCGCTCACAGAAGCGCCCAAGGCGAATTCCATCGGCATCCCCGTGCCGGGCACAGACGTGGCGCTGGTGGATGATGACGGCCGGCCGGTGGCGCAGGGAGAACCTGGCGAGCTGATCGTACGCGGCCCGCAGGTGATGCAGGGCTACTACAACCGTACCGATGAAACCGCCAAGACCATCAAGAACGGCTGGCTCTACACCGGCGATGTAGCGGTGATGGACACGGAAGGCTACTTCAAAATCGTCGACCGCAAAAAAGATATGGTGCTGGTGAGCGGATTTAACGTGTATCCCAACGAAGTAGAAGATGCGCTCGCCAAGCTGGACGATATTGTGGAAGCCGCCGTGGTCGGCATCCCAGATGAAAAAACTGGCGAGGCCGTGCGCGCGTATGTGGTCAAGCGTGAAGGCGCCGTCATTTCGCAGGCAGACGTGATCAAGCATTGCAAGACTTTGTTGACCGACTACAAAGTGCCCAAGTCGATTGTGTTTCGCGATGAGCTGCCCAAAACGCCGGTGGGCAAAGTCTTGCGCAAGGATTTAAAGGCTGAGGTGAAGGCCGAATTCAATTTGAAGCAGGCGGCCTAAACCATGTTGACCGAACTCGAAACAAAACTGCTCGGCGTGATGATGATGGTCATCATGCTGGGCATGGGCGCATCGCTGACCTTCCGTGATTTTCTGATCGCCTTTCGCAAGCCGCAAGGCGTGGGTGTGGGGCTGATCTGCCAATACGGCATCATGCCTTTTTTGGGCTATGCGCTCGCGATGGTGCTGGGCCTGCCGCCGGCGCTGGCGATCGGCTTGATTCTGATGGGCTGCATGCCGGGCGGCACAACGTCCAATATCTTCACTTATTTCTCTAAAGGCGCGCTTGCGCTCTCGATCATGATGACCAGCGTTTCCACGCTGATCGCGGTGTTGGCCGTGCCGCTGCTGATTGAGTTCTACTCCGGCATGGCCGGCATCAGCGGCGAATACAAGATTCCCGCGGCGAATGTGTTCCAGGTACTGGTGATTTTGCTTGTGCCGACCGTGATTGGCATGGTGCTGCGCAAGGTGAACCCGAACGTGGGTGCAACCATTGAACTGATTGGTTCGATGCTTGGGGTTTTTGTGATCTTGTTCCTGATCATCAGTTGGGTGCCACGCAATTATGAATTGCTGCTCACCACGCCTTGGTATGTGTACTTTGCCGCGGTCGGCCTGGGCCTGATTGGCATGCTGATGGGCTATTGGCTGTCGCGCGGGCTCAAACAAGACACCAACCGCGCACGCACGATTTCTCTGGAGACCGGCATCCAGAACGGGCCGCTTGCCGTGCTGATTGTCACGCTGACCTTTACCGGCACCATGCAGCAAGAAGTGCTGCTGATTCCGGTGCTTTACTCGCTGTTTATCGTGCTGACGTCCAGTGCCATTACCTTCTGGTACCGCAGCAGCGCCACGCGTGAAGCGCTGGCGCGTGATCGTGCCAAGGTTGGTGCAGGGATGGCGGCAGCGTAAGCAAACTAAGGTTCGCGGCCGGTCGCTACCGGCCGCGCACTGTCTGCGCACCATTCGCTCCACGAACCGGGGTAGAGCGCAGACAACGGCAGCCGCGCAATTTCCATCGCCAAAATGTTGTGGCACGCGGTTGCACCGCTGCCGCATTGCTGCACCACGTGTGCAGGATCATTCAGCAAACCGAGAAACTCAGCCTGCAGTTGCCCGGCCTCTTTAAAGCGGCCATCTGCGTGCAGGTTGTCTTTAAAGAAGCGGTTAATCGCGCCAGGAATGTGGCCCGCCACTGGGTCAATCATCTCCTGCTCTCCGGCGTAACGCTCTGGCGCGCGTGCGTCGATGAGCTGGTGCGTCTTGGTGTTGAGATTGTTCAGCACCCAATCTGTATCCACGCTTGGCACCAGAGAATCGCGTAGCAGCAGTTGAGCAGGTTTGTGCAGAGGGGCACGCGTATCGACAGCACCACCTGCCGCCAGCCAAGCCGGCAGGCCCCCGTCGAGCAAAGCCACTTGCGATTTGCCCACCCAACGCACCATCCACCACAGCCGCGCGGCAAACATGCCGCCCGACGCGTCGTAGCACACTACTTGCGAGCCATCGCTCACGCCGCACTGTGCCAGCCACTGCGCGAAAGCGGCGCGATCCGGCAATGGATGCCGCCCGTTCTTGCCGGTCTTTTCGCCGGACAAATCGGTATCCAGATTTGCAAACCATGCGCCGGGAATGTGCCCCTGCGCGTATTGCTGCGCACCAAGCTGCGGATTGGCCAGATCGTGCCGGCAATCAAAGACCGCCACGTCAGCACCCAGTTGGCGCAGAATCTGCAACTGGCCGGCGTCAATCAGCGTCCGATACATTCACGGTTTCCTTGTGTGGGTTGCTGCGTACAGTCAATATCGTAGCGGCAACACCGGCCGCGAGAATGATCGCCATGCCTGCCAATGCAACTGCGCCAAGCAGTTCGCCGGCGAAGAGAAAACCCCACAGCGCAGCGAAGACAACGACGAGATATTGCAGCGTTGAAGTGAGCAGCGTGCGGCCGCGTGAAAACGCGCGTGTCAGGCATAACTGACCTAGTGTTGCCAGCGCTCCGTTCGCAATTAAGTAGATCCAGCCTAAAGCGCTGACCGCCTGCGCGCCAAACAGCAGCATGCCAGCAATACCGACAGCGGCAGTCGTCAGAGCGTGATAGAACACGATCCGCCACTCCGGCTCACCGGTTTGCCCGAGCGAGCGGATTTGCATATAAGCCATGGCAGAGAGCACGCCAGAGGCCAGGCCAATCGCGGCCGGCAACGCCATGCCCTGCGAAAACGTGGGCCGCAGCAGCAGCGCCAGCCCGGCAAATCCGGCAATTACGCACACGAGCAAGCCGCTACTGGGCAGATGCTGCGGCGCTTTGCGTGTGCTGAAAAACACAAATGCCGCCACCCATAGCGGCGCGGAATAGTTCAGCGTGGTCGCAGTGGCCAGCGGCAGCACCGTAATGGCGTACGTGAACATGGCCAGTGCAGACACGCCAAATACATTGCGCTGCGCATGCAGGCGGATGTGCGTGGTTGCCACGCTTCTGCGCGTACTCATCGCCCACAGGCCAAGTGCAAAGGTGCCTACCGCACCGCGAAAGAACACAATCATCGCGGCATTGGCTTCGGCCGAAGCAAGCTTGACCATCAGGCCGGAGAGAGAAAACATCAGTGCGCCAAGCGCCATCCAGAGCGATTGCACGATTGCGTCAGTGATTCAAGAGGGTGGTGGGGTAGGGCAGCTGCATGCGCTCACATTCTCGCATGAGCCGTTCGTTTGACTGGGCGCAAGCGGGTTCTTAAGATGCAGTC
>JBOFGW010000528.1:0-3855 GCA_051649325.1 Burkholderiaceae bacterium
GTGATTGCGCCACGCGCGCACGGCCTCTTCATCACGCCAAAAACTCAGCGACAAGTATTTGCCTGGTTGCGTCAGGCTCTCAAACCGCTCGACGGAAATGAAACCGTCTGTGGCTTCCAGCATCGGCTTGAGATGAGCGGCAATCTCAAAGTAGCGCGGTGCCATGCCGGGCTCGGGGATAACTTCAAAAATAACGGCGATCATGGTCGCGGCTCCAACAGGAATTGATTCACCGCATGATGCAACTGCGAACGACTTTCTTCCAAATGCATCAAATGGGTGCCCTTGGGGATTTTGACATCGCGCTTGTCTGCACTATCCACTTGTGCCATGAAACGGCGCGCGTCTGTGTCATTGCAAACGGAATCCCATTCGCCGCGCACAAACAATAGCGGCTGCTTGATTTGGGCCGGATCGTACAGCGCGTTGCCCTGCCAATGCGCAGTCAAATCCGCAATCGGCCCAGTTGGCGTGATGACCGAAGGTGGATGCCGGGTGTAACTCGTGGGATCGGTGGCCAGATACGCTTTTGACCAAAGTTCAAAGTGCTGATCCAGCAGCACCGGCGGATGATCTCGCGGCACATCATTGATAAACCTGCGGTATTGCTCCCATATGTTGACTGGGTGTACTTGCGGCAACGAGGGCGTTTGCGCAGGCTCGTGGCGCTGCACCGGTGCACCAAACAGCACCATCTTGTCGATCCATTCGGGATGCGCGATGGCGGCGCGCGCCGCCCCGCTGGTACCCCAGGAATGCGCAACCAGCGATATTTTGCGGCCATTGGTCTCACTGCGAATTGCGTTAAGCACTGCGAGCAATTGAGGCAGTGCTTCGTCCCCGCGGCCGCGTGGCGCGGTACCGCCGGGTTCATAACGGCTAGAGAAGCCGTAGCCGACAAAATCAAACCCCCAAACCGTGAATCCCGCGTTATTCAGCGCATCTGCCCAGGAGCGGCCATCGAACTTGAAGAAGATTGAAAGATCAGAGGGAAATGTTGCGCCGTGTACATACAGCACATCGCCCTTGTTGCTGAGGCCAGGTTGAGACTTCAGGTGAATGAAGGCGCTCTCGGAAAGCCGTAGCTGTTGACTAGACATCGGCGCCCACTGCCTTCGGTTGCTGTGCGAAGGTACCTTCCACCACCTCGGTAAACGTGCGCTCTTCACGCAAGATGAAGCGCTCGCGCTGCGCGGTTTCAAAGTTGGCGCGGCCTTGCGGATCGGCGCGCAATCTGGCGCGGTATTGTTCATACGCCGCCAGGCTGTCAAACGCAATCAATCCCCATGCGATATTGTTGGTGCCTTCGTGCGGCAAGAAGTAGCCGATTAAATGCCCGCCGCAGCGTGGAATGATGTGGCCCCATTCTTGCGCATAGCGCTTGAAGGCGTCGCGCTGAAACGGGTCAATTTCGTAGCGGATAAAGCAGGTGATCTTCATATGCGCAGCCTCAATCTGTGGTGCATCAACGATAAGGCGGCGGCGCAGCGCAATGCTTCGCTGCGCACCGAAGTATTGGGTCGGACTTAAAACGGCACTACGCAATATCCATGCGCTTTTTCAGCCAAAAATGGCTCAAAAGGCGCATGAATATTGCGTAGAAACTAAAAAGGAGGGGGTTCTGCGGCTCAAACCGCTTGCGTGGCGGCGGACGCACTGCCCGTACGCAGCACCACGGCGCGCCGCAGGCAGTGCTTGCCGGCCTGTTTGCCTTCGTACATGGCGGCATCTGCCAACTGCAGCAGCGCGGTGGTGTCTGCGCTGTCCGATGGAGCGATGGCGTAGCCAATGGTCAGCCCCACCTGGACGCTGTGCTGCTTGAGCGCAAACGGCACATCAAACGCGTTGAGCAGAGCAGTGCCCAGTTCATGCGCTTGCTGCTCAGTGCGCAGCGCAGAGGCGACCACCACGAACTCGTCGCCGCCCAGGCGCGCGACGATGTCGCTTTCGCGCAGAGTGCTGCGCATGCGTTTGCTCATGTGAATCAGCAGCTCGTCGCCGGCGTCATGACCAAACCGGTCGTTGACGGGTTTGAAGCCATCCACATCGATCATGTAGACCGCCAGAAGATTGTTTGTGCTGCTGCGCGCCAGCGCCTGCGTGAGCGCATCGCGCAGGCCGCGGCGGTTTGCCAGGCCAGTGAGCGGATCGGTAATGGCCAGCGAGTGCATCAGGTCGCGCTCCACGCTGGCGCGCTGCGCCACTAAGCGGATAGCTTTGGTGCGCTGGCCCAGCACATACATAAACACCAGCATGTCGAAGGTGGCGCCGATCTGAAAGGCATGCAGCGTCCAGAAATTAGCATCCATCTGGCCGCGGATTACGCCTGTGATAATGACCGTGGTTGCCATGTAAACCGACCAGGCCAGCAGCAACGCAAAGCCCACCGAGTCACCGCGCCGTGCACGGTTGATTGCACCGGGAATGCCCAGAATAGAAGGCAGCGGCCCAATCACGGCGATGATGCCGGTGAGTGTGCGCGTGTCAAAGATATCCAGGCAGTAAATCGCAAGTAGCACGATGCAGGCGGCTGCGCAGCCTTTCATCACCCTGGAAAACACCCGGCTGCTGCCGGGCTGCGCCAGCGCATGCTCGGTAAACAGAAAAGAGCCGCATAGGGCAATGAGCGATGAAATACCTGCGGCGTGCCGCTCCATCCAAATGTTGTCAGTCCATAGAAACTGCGTGCCAATACCAAACTGCAGCAACGAAAACATCATGGTGCCAAACACCAGCAGCCCATACTTCAAAAAGAACGATTCGCGCAGGCTGGCCCACTGCACCAGGCTGTAAATCAGCAGGCATAGCGCCAGCCCACTGAGCAAACCTTGCAGCATCTGCTCCTTGACGGCGGCGGCATGAAATGCGGGTGGCTTGGCTAGCGTGATGGGCATAATCAGCGCGCCGCCGGACTCGGCGCGGATCAACACGTCGTAGGCTGCGCCTGCCCGCAGTTCAAGCGGCATGGAATGTGTGCGGCTTTGCATCGGCCGCGCATCAAAACTGCGCAGGCTACCCAGCTGCGCTTGCTGGGTGATCTTGCCGTCTGCCAATACGTAAATGTCCAGCAGGTTGATCGGCGGATAGTTGATGTCTAGAATCCAGCGGCCGTCGGATGCGGCATCGACTTTGAGCGGCACGCGCAGCCACATTGCATCGGTACGCACGCCCAGCGTGGCATAGCGGGTGGTGGGCGCCTGAAATTTACCCAGCGCGGCTATGGCGTCACTCACGCTGAGCGTTTTGGTGGGGTCGGCCAGTACCGTCACGACCGGCCAGACCTGCACGGTGTCCATATCGTCGCGCAGCACGGCTGCATTGCTGTCTGCGGCCATAGCAAAGGGTGCCGCGACCGCGAGCATGGCAAACGCCAGCACGCAGAACGCAAACCATTGCTGCATAGTGCGGATGCAGGCAAAAGACCGGGTGTGTGAGAGTTGATTCACTGTGTGCGATAGTAGCGGTCAAGTCATACTGCGCTGCGCCACGAGCCTTTGACGGTCAACGCATCTTCCACCGCATTGATCCAGCGCGGCGCCTTCGCATCATCGCCCCACTGCCCCATCATCGCATTGACGCGGTTGATCAGATGATCAGGCAACTTGAGCGGCCGTGTTTGATCCAGCAACACTTTGGAAATCAAGTGGTAACCCAGAATCCGCGTGATCAGGCGCGACAGCGAAAACTGCGGCCACACAAAGCGCACCAGCGTGTCAATGCCGCGTGTAACTGCCATCAGCATCGCAAAAGCGAGATCTGCAAACCAGGGGGTGTTGTCCGTCACGCCGATGTCGCGCGAAGTCTGCTCGCCGCACAAACGGCGCGTCATCAGCGCGGGAAAGTGCTTGACCACAG
>JBOFGW010000529.1:0-1946 GCA_051649325.1 Burkholderiaceae bacterium
TACGCCACATCAAACACCAGCGCGTTCTGCTCTGCGCCAAACTCCACCGGCGCTTCAAAGGTGCGGGCATAGAGCTCTTGATACTCGGGCGCGGGATGCTTGAACGTGGCGCGGCGCAGCGCCAGCGGCTCACCCGTAAACGTGCGCGCATAAAACAGGCCCAGCACCATGTAATGCTCGGCAAACCAGCGCGCCTCGTAGCGCGGATCTTTACAGCTGTAGATAAAGCGCGCTTCGCTGCCGTTCACGGCGTAGCGCACCTCATCCGTTTCGGCGACCAAAAACGCGTACTTGCCCCACTGATCGATGGCTTCACGCATGGTGGCGCAGCGCATGCCCAGATGCGCGACAAAGTGCATGCGATTTTCTGGATAGCGATCGTGCAGCTCCAGCGCCAAGCCGGGGTTGCGCAGCTGCGCGCAGGCAAACTCCCACAGCCGCACAAATTGCGAGAGCGGCACCCGCGCATCGGGATCGTCCAGCTCATTTGCGGAAATGCCGGTGTTTTGCGAGATGACTTCTGCGCTCACACCTTTGTTCAGCAAAATGCGGACTAGGGTGTAGACCGCATCGTGCGCAGTTGCAAAAGGCTCGGTACTCATGCCCGCTACCGCTGAATCCGCAGCCACTGCGTTTGCTGCGGACTGAACAATATGCAGCGCAGGCTTTTTCACGCGCGCCTCTTGCGTTCTTTACGCAGCGTCCAGCGTGGGGCGATTGCCTTCAAACACGGCAACTTTTGGATCCATCACGCGGCGCCACAACCACGGAATCGCGGCGAGCACCACCATGGTGGCGTAACCGGCCGGCAGCTGCGGGCTTTGCGGAAAGTGGCGCAGGGTTTGATAGCGCCGCACCGCGTTGGCATGGTGGTCTGAATGCCGTTGCAATTGGAACAGCAGCAAGTTGGTGAGAATGTAATTGGAGTTCCATGAATGCGTGGGATCCACTTTTTCCCAGCGGCCGTTGGCCAGCTGGCGCCGCGCCAGGCCGTAGTGCTCAACATAGTTAATGACTTCAAGCAGCGAGATGGCCGCCACGCACTGCCCGGCAAAGTAAACCAAGCCCAAAGGGCCGGCAATGGCATAGCACAGTGCCGCCAGTACCAGCGTCACGCCGTACCACAACGTTAACTCGCTCTGCCACCACGCCGTGCTCTGGCCGCGCCGTGCGCGCGCCGCACGCTCAAGCGTATACGCGCGGCGCGGGTTGCGCGCGAACGCGCGCGCGATGAAGGCATACACGTTTTCACCCAACCGCGCGGTGGAATTGTCTTGCGGCGTGGCTACATCCACATGATGGCCATAGATATGCTCTACCTTGAACGTGCCATAGCCCACACTGGCCAGCAACGCCCCACCGGCAATTTGCTCGGAACGTGTGGGTTTGTGAATTAGCTCATGGCCGGTGTTGATGGCAATCACGCCGCCCACGCAGCCCATGGAAATGATCCAGCCCAGTTGCCCGACCCATGAAAACGGCGCGTTGACCATCACCCAGGCGCCCCACAACATCACCGCCAAAAACACCGGCAAGCAGATGAACGTGAGCACGCGGTAGAACTTGTCGCTTGCCAGCGCGGCCTCTTCTTCGGCCGTGGGGTTGGATGGGTCTTGCCCGATCCATGCGTCCAGCAGCGGGATCATTCCAAAATACACGAGCGGCACCAGATACGCCCATACGTCCCAATAGCCGGTCAGCCGCGCGCCTAGCCATGCCTGCAGTGGCAAGGTGGCCGGCAGCAAAAACAGCAGATAGCCGTATTTTTTCACCGCGATGGTGTAGCGCCTTGCCGTGAACGCGTTGGCACCTTGATGCAGTTGATTTTCACTCATTGGTCCACTCATTGTGCGCGACTCCATTGCTGTGAACGTCCAAGTAAGGATACGCCGATGTAGCCGCGCACCTTGCGTATTTTGCCGTACTCTTCCTGCATAGACACGCTC
>JBOFGW010000530.1:0-8241 GCA_051649325.1 Burkholderiaceae bacterium
TGGTTACTTTTCTTGGCAAGACAAGAAAAGTGACTTGCCGCCGGGCAACCCCCGGCAAATGCCGCAACCCGTTCGTACCCTTCGACAAGCTCAGGGCGAACGGTGGATATGCATCAACATGCTGAGAGCCCCCTCACCCTAACCCTCTCCCGCGAGGGGAGAGGGGACTAATTAGTCCCCCTGCCTTGCAGGCCGCGCAAACGCTTGCAAGCGTTTGCCGCTCACCGGGCTCGCCGCATGCGGCTCGAAACCCCCGCTTCGCCCCTAACCCTCTCCCTTCCAGGGAGAGGGGACGACTTCTTACTGCACCATCACCGTCACCACCGCCGGCTGTGATGTCGTACCAAACTCATCTGCAATCGTCACAGAAAACACATCAATACCTTGCATGGCCGGCGGCGGCGTATAGGTCACCATGCCGTTGGGATACACCTCTACGTGGCCGCCGCGCGCGGGCGGCTGCACCACGCGGATAGACCGCTCGTCCACCGGCGCATCGCCCTTGATCAATCCATCCAGCAAATCGATGTTGGTCGCTTTG
Organism: Burkholderiaceae bacterium; assembly: GCA_051649325.1. Taxonomy (GTDB): domain Bacteria; phylum Pseudomonadota; class Gammaproteobacteria; order Burkholderiales; family Burkholderiaceae_C; genus JBJOQV01. The sequence continues at coordinate 542 of JBOFGW010000530.1, forward strand.
GCGATCATTGTCAGGTCGTTGCCGCGCGCAGGCGCACGCACGGTGCGGCTCTCCAGCACGGGCGGCGCGCGCTTGGTCGCAGGCGCGGCGGGTAGCGGGGTCGATTCAGGCGCGCGGCGCTGCAACGCTGCAAGCTGTAGATCGTCTTTCTTGCCCAATCCAAGTGCGGCGCGCATGCCCTGGGCTTTGAGCTGAAAGTAGGTGGTCAGCACCTTGGGCACATACACCTGCGTTTCAGCAAACGGCGGGATTTTGTTGCCGTACTGCGCTACCGCGCCTTCGCCGGCGTTGTAGGCGGCCAGCGTCAGTTCAAGATCGCCGTTGAAGTTGTCCAGCAGCCAGCGCAAATACTTGGTGCCACCCTGAATATTGGCCGCTGGGTCGAATGAATTGCCCACGCCAAAACGGCGCGCGGTTTCCGGCATCAACTGCATTAGGCCCTGCGCGCCTTTGGGCGAGACGGCACGCGGGTTGTAGCCGGATTCTTGCTTGATCACTGCGTGGATCAGTTCTGCATCCACGCGGTGCACGATGCTGGCCAGTACAACGGCGCGTACGACCTCAGCGCTCACGCCATCGGGCGACAGCAGTGCGCCTGCTGTAGGCGGCGCAGTATCAACCGGTTGTGCATGGCCAGAATGCGGGAGCAATCCCCCCGCCGCAAAACCCAAGCCAAGCGCGATAATCCGTAGCTGTTGCATAAACCTGATTTTATTGACTTTGGTTGCCAGAGCGAGCCGGCTATATGCCGTAAACGCAGCAAATCAGGCCCGGGAAACCATTTCTTGGTAGGGTTTGCCGCCAAGTACGCGAAAAAATGACTGTGACAGATAAACACCACCCGCAATCGCACACACTTTTTAACTTTCAGCATCTGCTTTGGCAGCGCCGCGTGGCGTGGATTCTGATGGCAGTGATCGGCTACGGTTCGCTGTTTCCGCTGGACTGGGATTTTGCCAATCCCAACCACTTTGGGTGGTTTGAGTTTTCCGGCCCGCTGGACATTTTTAAGAACGTCGCAGTGTGTGTACCGCTTGGAGTGGTGGTGGCGTTTATGCGCGTGCATCAGCGCAACCCGCGCAAGCATTTTTGGTTGTGGGCCGGCGGCATGTTGGCATTTGCGGTTTTCTTGCAGGTCGCGCAAGTTTTTTTGCCGCGCTATCCCGAGGCTGCCGATGTGGCAACCAACATGACCGGCTTTGTCCTCGGCTATTGGTGGGGCAATCTGTTTACCGCGCGTTGGCTGGGGGTATTGCGTAGACGCATGGACGGCACGCGCCTTGCGCCCTTTATGGTGCTGCTTGCCGTTATGTGGTTGCTGGTTGAGGCGTTTCCTTTTATTCCGGTGTGGAATGGCCGCATGCTGGAGGCCAACCTTGCATCGCTCACGCAGGCCGATTGGTTTAAACCCAAGCAATTCCTGATTCACCTGGGAAGTACGTGGCTTGGCGCATGGGCGCTGTTTCAGGCGGTACGCGCAATGCGCAACTGGTATGAGCGCGCGTACGTCGTTGTCGGATTTATATTTTTGCTGATGCTGATGGCCAACGTGATTGTGATCGCACAATCGCCTTCCATCGCAGGGCTGGCAGGTATGTTGTGCGGGTTATTCATGTGGATTGCCTGCACGCATCTGTTTAAGCCGCGCACGCAGACCGTGTTGCTCGGTGTGGTCGGGTTGCTTTTGTATCTGGTGCATACATTGGTGCCGCTGAACTGGCGCGATCCGGTGTTTTTCAACTGGTGGCCGTATAGCTCCATGAACCAGGGCAATTTAAGCGTAGTGACGCGCTCTTACTGTCTCGATGCGCTCAGTCTGGGTGTCATGATGTGGGCCATGCTGCGGCTTGGGTTGGGGCTGCCGTGGGTGGTGGGTTGTGCGGCCAGCCTGGGCTTTGCGGCGGAATGGGTGCAGCGCTACCTGATGTACCGCTGGCCGGAGAGCAGCATTATCTTTACCGTACTGCTGCTGGCATTTTTGATCCGCTTGTGCGAGCGCGGGGTTGCCCCGCAGCCAGGCGCAGCGTTCAATCCATCCGTGCAGACCGGCACTACATCCATGGGGCGCGTATGACGAGCGAACAAGCGCGTACGTTATTGACAGAGGTGTTTGCGCCGTGGGTTCAGCGCCTGGGCCTGGAGATTGTTTCGATTGACGCTAGTGGCGCCACGCTTTGGCTACCCGCCTCGACTGATTTAGCGCGTGACAACGGCGTGGTGTGCGGCCAAGCGCTGATGGCCGCTGCAGACACCGCCATGGTGTTTGCAATCAGCGCCGCCGCAGGCGGCTACCGGCCGATGACGACCGTGGAGCAAAAAACCACGTTCATGCGGCCGGTGGTGGGCAGCGCGCGCATCGAGGCGCATGTGCTGCGCCTCTCCAAGAGCATGGCCTTTGGCAGTGTGGACGTGGTGTGCGATGAAAAGCTCGCCGCGCAGGCTACGACCACTTACGCGCTGCTATGACTTTTCTGCCACCGCTTTGAGCTTGTCCAGCCCGGCCTGAAAATCCTTGCCGACCATGCTGTCTGCGTTCAGTGCAAACCATCGGAACAATGGGTTGCTCCCCATATCGCCATTCATCGTCCAAGTGATTTTGGTGCCTTGTCCTTCCGGTGTCAGCGTCAGGTCACCGGCTGAAGTTGTCTTGAAGTCTGGAAAATACAGGTCGTAGCCCACCATCTTGCCCGGCTCGGCCTTGGTGAAGGTCATGCTGCCGTCGCCTTCGCTTTTGCTCTTCCAGGTCCATTTGGCACCGGCGCCGGATTCTGGCCCTTCGTAAGTGATTTGCATGGCCGGATCGCGCTGATTCCACACGCTCCATTTTTTCCATTCACGCGGATTGGCCACGAGTGCATACACCTTGTCTGCCGGTGCGTTGATCGTGACCGAGCGCGCGACAGTGAATTTGGGTGATAGAAAATAACCGCCGCCCCACAGCAGCGCCGCCAGTGCAACGATAACAATCAAAACCCATTTGATGATTTTCAGCACGATGTTTCCTCCTTCCCAAGAGTGCCAGAATTATGCGCCGCCAGATGCGCGCCGTAAACGCGTATGCTCTTGAAAAATTCAAATTCACGGAGACACGCATGTTCGAAACCACCATCGCCGGCAGTCTGCCCAAACCCGCTTGGCTGTCTGAGACAAACAAACTCTGGCCGCAGTGGCGCGGTGAGGGCGCAGAGCTTGCGCAGGCCAAGCTCGACGCAACGCTGCTGTGGATCAAGGCACAGGAAGACGCGGGCCTGTCCATCATCGGTGATGGTGAACAAAGCCGCCAGCATTTTGTGCACGGCTTTCTAGAGCAGGTGGATGGCATTGACTTTGAACACAAGGTCAAGATGGGCATCCGCAACAACCGCTATGACGCGATGGTGCCGCAAGTGGTTGCACCGCTGCGTTTGAAGGGCCGCGTACATGCCGCTGAAGCGCAGTTTTTGCGCGCCCATACGCAAAAGAAAATCAAGTTCACCTTGCCCGGGCCAATGACGATTGTGGACACGGTGGCAGACAAGTTTTACGGTGACAAAGTCAAAATGGCCATGGCGTTTGCGGAGTTGCTGAATCAAGAAGCGCTGGCACTGCAAGCCGACGGCGTAGACATCATCCAGTTTGATGAACCCGCGTTCAACGTGTACATGGCAGAGGCGGCGGACTGGGGCGTGAAGGCGCTGGAGCGCGCGGCGCAGGGGCTGACATGTACGACGGCGGTGCACATCTGCTACGGCTACGGCATTCAGGCCAACAACGACTGGAAAAAAACGCTGGGCGAGCAGTGGCGCCAGTACGAGCAGGTGTTTCCCGCGCTTGCGAAAAGTTCGATCAAGCAAGTGAGCCTGGAGTGCTTCCACTCGCACGTGCCGGCGGATTTGATGAAGCTGCTGGAAGGTAAAGACGTGATGGTCGGTGTGATTGACGTAGCCTCTGCCGAGATTGAAACACCGGAGCAAATCGCAGAAACGATTGGCACCGCACTGAAGTACGTGCCCAAGCACCGGCTGTTCCCTTGCACCAATTGCGGCTTGGCGCCGATGGAGCGTGAGGTTGCGGTGAAGAAGCTGCAAGCGCTGGCGCAGGGCGCGGAACTGGCCAGAAAACGTTACGCTTGAATGTGCTTTAGGCAGTATCCATGCGCATTTTGGGGCAAAAATGCTTGAAAAAGCGCGTAAATACTTGTTTGTACGCAGGGAGCTCGCGCTTGCAAGCGCTTGCCGTTCACGCGGCGGCAGGCGGTGCCTGCCGAAATCCCGCGTTCACCATGCATATTGCGTAGTCTGTGTTTGAAACCATGAAATTATCCAATCTCTGGCAGCCCAGCCACCCACTGTTCTGGATCAGCATCGCACTCAACGCACTGTCCGGCGCATTCGGTTTGATTCTGCAAACGCAAAAGCTCAGCGGCTTCATGTACGCGGCCATCACAGTGATCATGCTGATGAACGCGGTGCTCGGCCTGTGGTTCGCATGGCGGCTGGCGAATACCGATAAGCGATAATAGCGGGCTTTGTTCCCTTCTCCCTCTCCCCTCGCGGGAGAGGGTAGGGGTGAGGGGGCTGTGTCCCCCTTGCACTTACCCGCGAAAAAAAATGTCCGCCCGCATCGAAACCGAAGTCAAACGCCGCCGCACCTTTGCCATCATCAGCCACCCTGATGCGGGCAAAACCACGCTCACTGAAAAGCTGCTGCTGTTCTCCGGCGCGATTCAAATTGCCGGCAGCGTCAAGGCGCGCAAGGCAAGCCGCCATGCCACCAGCGACTGGATGGAGATTGAAAAGCAGCGCGGCATTTCGGTGGCGTCATCCGTCATGCAGATGGAATATCGCGATTGCGTCATCAACCTGCTCGATACGCCCGGCCACCAGGATTTTTCTGAAGACACCTATCGCGTACTCACCGCGGTAGACGCCGCATTGATGGTGATTGACGCCGCCAACGGCGTAGAGCCGCAAACCCGCCGCCTGCTGCAAGTTTGCCGCGCGCGCAACACACCGATCCTCACCTTCGTCAACAAGATGGATCGCGAGGGACAAGAGCCGCTGAATCTCATGGACGAGATTGAGCGCGAGCTGGGCATGACTGTGGTGCCGTTCACCTGGCCGGTGGGCATGGGCAAGAATTTCCACGGCGTGATGGATCTGCGTGAAGAGCAGATGCGCGTGTTCACCCCCGGCGAAGCGCGCCGCACTGACAACGACGATATTTTTGAAGGCCTGGACAATCCTGAATACGAGCCGCGCTTTGGCAGCGCCTACACCACCGCGCGTGGCGAGATTGAACTGATCCAGTCTGCCGCAGCGGAGTTTGATCACACGCAGTTTTTAAGCGGCCACCAAACGCCGATGTTTTTTGGCAGCGCCATCAACAACTTTGGCGTGCGCGAGGTGCTGGATGCGCTCGTGGATCTTGCCCCGCCGCCGATTGCGCGCAGCACCTTGCAACGCACCGTGCAGCCGGAAGAGAAAAAATTCAGCGGCGTCGGGTTCAAGATTCAAGCCAATATGGACCCTGCGCACCGCGACCGCATTGCCTTTGTGCGCGTAGCCAGCGGCCACTTTGAGCGCGGTATGAAGCTCAAGGTCGTGAGGAGCAGCAAAGAGCTGCGGCCCAATACCGTGGTGAGTTTTCTCTCCCAACGTCGCGAGCTGCTGGATGAAGCCTTTGCCGGCGACATCATCGGCATTCCCAACCACGGCGTGCTGCAGCTAGGCGATACGCTCACCGAAGGCGAGCAACTGCAGTTCACCGGCCTGCCGTTCTTTGCGCCTGAGATGTTTCGCACCGTCGAGGTAGCCGATCCGCTGCGCAGCAAACAGCTGCGCGCCGGGCTCACGCAGTTGGGCGAAGAAGGCGCGATCCAGGTGTTCCGCCCCGTGGCGGGCACGCTGCTGATGCTCGGCGCAGTTGGCCAACTGCAGTTTGAAGTGGTCGCGCACCGGTTGGAGCACGAGTACGGCGTGAAGGCGCGCATCACCGGCAGCCCGTACTCACTCGCGCGCTGGGTCACGTGTGACGACGCGCAAGAACTCAAGCGCTTCATGGACGCCAACCAGCACCGCATGGCACTGGATGCAGTAGACGCGCCCACCCTCATGGTCGACCACGCCGCCACCCTGCGCGCCGTCGAAGCCAATTGGCCCAAGATCAAATTCCACACCATGCGCGAGCATGCAGGGCTGGTGTTTGAGAAGAAATAATTAAAAGTAGTTCACGCAATATCCATGCGCCTTTTGGGGCAAAAATGGCTCAAAATCCTTATGGATATTGCGTAAAAGGCTTTTGAAAGCTTTATTGCGGCTTATCAAAGCGTTGCCTGGTTTGCTCGATAGCATGTATGTAATGGATATTGAGCGCAGGCGCTTTAACTTGCTGACGGCAACTATTGCAGCGTCGCCTTTGCTGACAGCGTGCGGCAGTTCCGGCCCGTCCTACGCTGAAACATCCAGCGCGTTATGGCGGCACGGGCGGGTGGATTCCAACAACGCGGCTGCTTTGCAGCGCGAGTTGGTGCGCTACGCAACCCTCGCGCCGTCCAGCCACAACACGCAGTGCTGGAAGTTCGCTGTTAGTCCCGGTGCGATCACCATCCGGCCCGACTTCACGCGCCGCTGCGCTGTGGTGGACCCCGACGATCATCACCTGTTTGTTTCGCTCGGCTGTGCTGCCGAGAACCTGGTGCAGGCCGCGCTCGCCTACGGTTTGCAGAGCGAAAGCAGATTCAATGCGGCAGATCAGTCGCTGCAGATGGCGTTAACCGCGGCCCCCGCGCGCCGCACACCGCTGTTTGAGGCGATCCCGCAGCGGCAAACCACGCGGGGGGACTACGACGGCAAGCCGCTTGCCGCAAGCGAACTCAAACAACTTGAAGCGGTGGTGCAGGGTGAAGGCGTGCGCGTACTCTTCTTGACCGAGCCGCGCACGCTTGAAACGGTGTTGGATTGGGTGATTCGCGGCAATACCGCGCAAATGAATGACGCGGCATTTGTGGCCGAGCTCAAATCTTGGATCCGGTACTCTGAAGCCGAAGCGGTGCGCCGCGGCGATGGACTCTTTTCCAAATCTTCGGGCAATCCTACGCTGCCAGATTGGTTAGGCAGCAGGCTGTTTGATTTTGTATTCAAAGCTAAAAGCGAAAACGACAAATACGCGCGGCACGTGCGCAGCACTGCCGGCGTGGCCGTGTTTGTTGGGCCGTCTAACGACCCTGCTGGATGGATCGCAGTGGGCCGGGCTTACGAACGCTTTGCGCTTCTGGCCACCACGATGGGTGTGCGCACGGCGCATCTGAACATGCCCATTGAGGTTGCGTCTCTGCGCGCAGACTTTGCCAACGCGATTGGCGTACCAGGGCAGCGGCCAGACCTTGTGATCCGGTTCGGCCGCGGGCCGGCGCTGCCACCGTCGCTGCGCCGGCCGGTAGGGGCCGTGGTGGTGTGACCCGCTGCTCAAGTAGAAAACTGGTTTGATGCACCCTACTTTTCACGCTCTATGCGGGCCGCGCTTCACATGCTGTGCTGCCCTGATGGTGTGGTGCCTGCTGCAGCCGGTGGCAGCGCAAGAGGCAGCAACGCTCGAACGCATTGATGCATTTGTCGCGCAGCAAGTTGCCAGCTCGGGCCTGCCCGGCGTGGCGATTGCGGTGCTGCAAGCTGGCCACGCAACCTACGTGCGCGGTTTTGGCGCCGACGGGCGGGGCAAAC
>JBOFGW010000531.1:0-1781 GCA_051649325.1 Burkholderiaceae bacterium
TCTTATCCTGCCCCGCGCCGCAATAAGGCCGTGATCATCGCTTTTTTGCTGATCACGGGGCTGCTGCATTGGTTGCTGCTGTTTGGCGGCCTGCGCATCACGCAGCGCGCGCTGGCTGCCGGTGAAACTGGGCCGCTGAATATTGAAGTTGTGCTGGCTGCGCCGGTGGTTGCACCGCCGCCTAAGCCGCCACCACCACCTCCGCCGCCGCCCGTGCCAAAGGTTGTAGCGCCCAAGGCGCCTGAGCCCGCGCCGCCGCCGGTGGTGGTTGCGCCGCCACCACCCGAGCCGCCTATCGCCGCGCCCGTCCCTGTCGAGCCGCCGCCTGCGCCGCCGCCCGAACCCGCACCGTCACCGCCGCAAGAAGCGCCGGTGAACGCGGTGGCCATCACACTGCCCACACGCATGACGCTCACGTATGACCTGGGCGTGGGCACGGGCGATGAAATTCCGCGCCAGGGCAGCAACATCACGCGCTGGACGTTTGAAAACGGCAAGTACAGCATTGAATCTGTGGCCGAAGCGGTGGGGCTGATCCGCTTGTTTTACGGCGGGCAGCGGATTGAAACCTCGCGCGGCAGCGTTGCGGCAGACGGTCTTGCGCCCGAGCAGTACGGTGAAGAGCGGCCCAAGCGCAAGAGCAACGTGTACTTTGCGCGCGATGCCAAGACCATCACGTTCTCAGAGCCCGCAGGCAATGTGGTGCCGCTGCCCAGCGGTGCGCAAGACCGGCTGAGCGTGCAGTTTCAGCTGGGCGCAATGCTGCAAGCGCTGCCTGAACTGCGCGAGATTGGCCGCAGCGTCACGGTGCAAGTGGCCGGGCAGCGCACGCTGGATCGCTGGACGTTTACGGTGCGCTCGCAAGAGCAACTGCAGATGGATGGCACCACCGTGCCCGCGCTGCGCCTGGTCAAAGAACGCCGTAACGACCGTGATTACGACCGCGCGATTGAAGTGTGGCTCGCGCCGTCACTCAACTGGCTGCCAGTGCGTATTCGTGTGATCGAGCAGAGCGGGCGGATGCTGGAGCAGACGCTGGCAAAAGCGCCGAGTTAAGAGGCCAGTACGCAATATCCATGCGGGTTGTGAAGCATTTTTACCTGGAAAGGCACATGGATATTGCGCAATCAACTTTCAACCATATGCTCTAAGTAGTCAACCAGCGCGCCACATCTTCCTTGAGCTTTTTGAGGTCCGCCGACCGCGTGTACATCATATGGCCGGCACCAAAGTAGTGGTGTGTCACGCGCTGCATCACATCGGCAGGTACGTCCAGCCGCGCGAGCTGATAGTCGCTTGCGCAGTAGGGCGTGCCCAAGTCGTAATAGCCGCTGGCCACGAGCACGCGCAGGTGCGGGTTACGCCGCAGCGCTTGCGCAAGCGCGCCGCTGGTGTTGGCGTAGCGGTTGGCTTTGCCGTAGTCCCAGTCTTTGTTGGCCTGCATGTTGAGAATTTGGTAGCCCTGATCCGTGGCGATGCCCAAGGTTTCGCTCATGTACGCATTGATAGCCATGGTGTAGGGGCCGCTGATTGCTTCGTAGCCCGCATCAAACTCCTGCTCGTGCGATTTGGTGCGCGCCATCGGCGCAGTGGCGCGTGCCTCAAGCCGGCCGACGATCTTGCCTTCTGCGCGCAGCAGTTGCGTAAAGAAAATCTGGTCAGTAATACGCAAATCGCTGTCTTCAATCAGACTGCTTGGCAGACCCGTCAGCTCAGCCAATCGGTTGGCGATACGCACACGTTCCTTGGCCGAAAGCCGTGCACTTTGATGCAGCGCGGCC
>JBOFGW010000532.1:0-2015 GCA_051649325.1 Burkholderiaceae bacterium
TCTTGTAGTGGACCAGCGACACCGGATCGGCGTTTTTCGGCTCAACCACAGAGACGCGCGCCAGATTGCGGCTGGCCAAATCCAGGTTTTCGTCGATCGCGTCGGTGATCAGCAGCACGGATTCATTCAATCCCATGCCTTTGAAGCGCTGAGCAAGCAGTTTGGTCTTAGGCGCATCCAGCTTGACGTCTTCAACCACGCTGATGCGGCCTTCGCGCGCGAGCTGGCTGAGAATCGAGCACATGCCAGCACGGAACATTTTTTTGTTGACCTTCTGAGAGAAATTCTCGTCAGGCGAATTCGGGAAAATCTTGCCGCCTCCGCGCCACAGGGGCGAGGAAGACATACCCGCACGCGCACGGCCCGTACCCTTTTGGTTAAAGGGCTTTTTGGTCGTGTGGCTGACCTCTTGACGGTCTTTTTGCTTGCGGTTGCCGCTGCGCGCGTTGGCTTTGTAGGCCACCACGATTTGATGAATCAGCGGTTCGTTGAAATCACGTGCAAATACGGTGTCTGGCGCGGCAACATTGCCGGACGCTTGGCCGCTTGCATTGAGTAGTTTGAGTTCCATGTCGTCTCGTCCTCTAGCTTCAGGCGGCCTTGGCCGGGGACTTCACGGCTGGCTTGACGATCACGTGGCCGTTCTTGGCACCCGGAACCGCGCCCTTGACGAGCAGCAGGCCGCGGGCGTTGTCGACACGGGCAATTTCAAGATTCTGGGTCGTGCGCTGCACGTCGCCCATGTGGCCGGTCATGCGCTTGCCGGGAAATACGCGGCCCGGGTCTTGCGCCATGCCGATCGAGCCAGGCACATTATGCGAACGGGAGTTACCGTGCGATGCGCGGCCAGAAGCGAAGTTGTAGCGCTTAATGGTGCCGGCGTAGCCTTTACCGATCGTGGTGCCGGTCACGTCTACTTTTTGGCCAGCTTTGAACACGGAATCGACAGCCACAACAGCGCCGGCTTTCAAATCGCCGATTTGCGCTGGGGTGACGCGGAATTCACGTACGAGCGTGCCGGCTTCGACGCCGGCTTTGGCTAGATGGCCCGCCTGCGCTTTGGAAACGCGCGATGCGCGGCGCTTGCCAAAAGCTACCTGGACGGCGCTGTAGCCGTCAGTTTCGGGGGTCTTGACCTGGGTCACGCGGTTGTTGGCGACTTCGATCACTGTCACGGGAACGGAAGCACCGTCATCCGTGAAAATGCGCGTCATGCCAACTTTGCGCCCCACAAGCCCTAGAGCTTCGAGACTCATTGTTGATCCTTTTCCCGATTACGATTGACCGGGGCTAATTGCACCTCAAGCGCTACGCGCCCTTCAGTGCTGGTGATTCATCACCTTTGCGAACATCGCAAAGAGCCTGAGATTATGGCACAGGCGGGCCGTTTTGTGCAACTGGGCATTGGCCTGGCCGCACGGCTTTTACTGGAGCTTGATCTCTACATCCACGCCGGCGGGCAAATCCAGCTTCATCAGCGCGTCCACTGTCTTGTCAGTCGGGTCCACAATGTCCATCAAACGCTGGTGGGTGCGGATCTCGAGCTGGTCGCGGCTGGTCTTGTTCACGTGCGGGCTGCGCAGAATGTCAAAGCGCTGAATCCGCGTGGGCAGCGGCACAGGGCCACGCACCACAGCGCCCGTGCGCTTGGCGGTATCCACGATTTCCATCGCCGACTGGTCGATCAACTTGTAGTCAAACGCCTTCAGGCGGATGCGGATTTTTTGATTTTGCATGTTGTATTTCTCCAAAGAACAGTGCGGCAAGCCGCGAAAAATATGAATCTAAGTCAGACTACGTACTATCCATGCGGATCTTGAGGCATTTATGCTCCAAGAGGCGCATGGAGTCTGCGTAGCGTGCTTCTATATCGGTCCTGCCTTACTCCATGATCTTGGCTACCACGCCCGAGCCCACTGTGCGGCCGCCTTCGCGGATCGCAAAGCGCAGGCCTTCTTCCATCGCGATGGGGGCGATCAGCTTCACCGTGATCTGCACGTTGTCGCCCGGCATCA
>JBOFGW010000533.1:0-1573 GCA_051649325.1 Burkholderiaceae bacterium
AAGACAAGAAAAGTGACTTGCCGCCGGGCAACCCCCGGCAAGTCTCGCGCAAGATGCAATGCGCATTTAAGTGAAGCATCGACATGCTCAGGCCCCCACCCTAACCCTCCCCCGCTCGCTGATGCGGCGGGAGAGGGGATTGATCAGTTATGCCTTGCTCAACGCCTTAAGCGCAAGCTTAATCCCCTCACTCACACTCGTCCCCGCCGGCACAGACTTCATCGCCGCAAGCGCTTCCTTGTCGTTGTAGCCCAGCGCTGTCAAGGCGCGAATCACGTCGGTAGATGCATCATCCGCCGCGTTACCGGATGCAGCCGCGCCAAGGTCTGCGCCGAGTTTGCCTTTGAGTTCGAGCAGCAGACGCTCAGCCGTTTTCTTGCCGATGCCGGGCACTTTTTGCAGGCGCACGGCTTCTTGCAGGGTGATGGCTTGCGCGAGTTCGGCCACGCTCATGCCAGACAAAACCGCCAGCGCGGTGCGCGGGCCGATGCCGGAGATTTTGATCAGTTCACGAAACGCAGCGCGTTCGCTTGTCGTGGCAAAGCCGTAGAGCAGGTGCGCGTCTTCTCGCACAATCAACTGCGTGAGCAGCGTGACTTTGGCGCCGAGTTCGGGCAGGTTGTAGAGCGTGCTCATCGGCACGTCCAGCTCGTAGCCCACGCCTGCGCAGTCCACGAGTACGTGCGGTGGATTTTTTTCTATCAGGGTGCCGGCAATGCGTCCGATCATGATTTTCTATAGATTCAAATGTGCTCTACGCAATGTCCATGCGCCTTTTGAAGCAAAAGTGCTCCAAAAAGCGCATGGATATTGCGTAGAATGGGTTAGATTCAAAGCGCTTTTCATCATACTAACCGCCCGCGCACCACCTTGATGCTGCCGCGCTTACCCAGCGTGGTCTTGGCTGCGGCGGACAATGTGGTGAGCGAAGCGGTGAGCTTGCCGGCGTGCGCGTGGCAAATGGCGCAGGCCAGCGCGTCTGCGGCATCGCTGCTGGGAATGCCGGGCAGTTTGAGCAGGCGCATCACCATCTCTTGCACCTGCTCTTTCTTGGCTTTGCCGTAACCCACCACGCTTTGCTTGACTTGTAGCGCGGTGTATTCATGCACCGGCAGTTGCGCGCCCACCAGCGCCGCAATCGCCGCGCCGCGCGCTTGGCCGAGCATGAGCGTGGCCTTGGGGTTGACGTTGACAAACACCTGTTCCACCGCGCTTAAGTCTGGCGCGTACTGCGCGGCCACTTGGCCGATGCCAAACACAATCTCGCTGATGCGCTCGGGCAGCGCGCCTCCGCTGGTGCGAATCACGCCGCTGGCGACATAGGCAATTTTACTGCCGGCGCAATCAATCACGCCAAAGCCCGTCACGCGTGAGCCGGGATCGATACCAAGAATTCGCATTAGAACCTATCTCATATTCAAACGCGGTCGCGAGCGTGGCCAAAAGGGCTCAGGGCAAGGCGGGCGCGAGGCCGCTTACGACTTGTAAGCAACGAGCGCCCAACACCGCCATGGGCCCTTTTGGCCGTGCTCCCTTTGGGTTGTTGTCCAAAAGGCCGTGCGCGGTGTTGCAA
>JBOFGW010000534.1:0-3024 GCA_051649325.1 Burkholderiaceae bacterium
AAGCATCCGGCCAAGACCGCAGGGTGGGGGCCGAGTTTAGGCTGCAACTTGGCCAATTCGGCTGTACACACACACCGTCATTGAGATGCGTTCGGGGACTGCAGCTGTTGAATGAAGAGATTAGTGGGGGTGCCCATAGCTTTTGTCTCCATCTGGTCTTGATTGCGGCGTGCGCAGACGTCCGAGTCTCGCCTCTGTGAACATATTCTTTGCCACGCAGATCGCTTCATATTGCGCGAAACCTTGGCGGTAGCTAGTTAGCCCCAAGTGGCGGAGGACTACGCGCACGCTGATATGACGCCGCGTTAACGCGTGGGAAGAGATGGGTGAAACTGATTTCGGTAGTAGAGCAAATTTGGAACGAGTTGGGACGGGGTGGGATGAGCAGCCTGCTACAAGTCCCCGTGCGAGCATGGCATTCAATTGGCCAATTGCGAGAGGTTCAGGGCGGCCGAGCTTGCCGCTTGCAGTTGGTTCTTGTTGCATGTTCGCGGATAGCATAAGAGGTCTCTCACATGGAGAGGCGTCGGGCAACGTTGCAAGCTTTCTGCAAATAGAGTTCGGGGCTTGAGAAGCCGGTGTGGGCACAAAGCCATGAGTTCTGATACCTCGCCTTCACTCTCAGAATTCGTCGCGACAACGATTGGAGCGCCGCGTTAACACCATGAAACTTTTTGATCGCGACGACAGGCTGTACACGTTCTTGATTATTGGCGCCGTACTCGGTCTTGGATCGGTGCCGTTATGGATACTCGAAGGCATGAGGCGGCGAGGAGTGGAGGATCTTGACACCACAGGCTTCACGCAAATGTCCGTGGTGGACGGAATTTGGAAACGCAAATCCGATAGCGGCTTATGTAGCGATCCCTCTACGGCGACATTTACCTTTGCCGACAATATTGTGGTCCGCCAGGCCGGGAGCGATGCCATTGCGGGAACAAAATCCGTGTATCGCAGTAGCGGGAACAGGCTGCTCATGGAGTACGACGATCCTAACGCGGCAGATGCAGTGGGCAGCAAACGTGTTCGATTCTTGTATAAAGTCAAACCAACAGAACTCGACGTTGCCGGCGTGTGGATCAATGGAAAAGGGGGAATGTTGAAAGAGTCATCGCCTAAAGCGAGTTTCACGCGCTGCAATGAGTGGCCCCATTGACGTTTTGTGTGGATCGTCTCGCTGCTTTTCTCGACGGCTGCTAAGCGGCACGCCGCGCGAGGCACATTCACCTATAAAACGTGCGCCAAACTGCCGTCAGCATCACCAACCCAGAAACAGCGGCGAGACTTATAGCTGGAAGGGTGCGTGGCAATATACCGTGGATCAAAAGCAGCACGGCTGCCACACATAGCGCCAAGCCCAACAGAGAAAAAAGCGCCAGAAATTTCATTCGTGCAGAAACACTCTCGCGCATCACAGGCTGCCCGCCAGGTCCTCTTGCGATCCAGTAGACGCACGCAGCTAGAACGAGCACGCCCGGGACCCAGGACCAGTCAACCGAGTGCGTCACCGCGTCGGCCGCGGGAAACGCACTGAGGCGATCTGCGAATAACTGGCTCAACATGAGTTGAAGTCCTAAACGAAGCGAAATCTTGTAACCACTCAAGCCACCCGTGCGGCGAACATCCGTACGGTAACCATTTATTGGGCCAAGACACCGCCAGCCCAAACCCATTCCCCCACTCGGCACATCCGCAATTTCTCACAAGCGCATGGTGGGGTACAAGCGATATTTATGGCCGCCAAGTTTGACATCCAACGTGCACGCCTGTTACGCATACGGCGCTTTTTTGGGGGAGCTTCCACATGGCTGACGCATCGACGAATCTGACTGCTGGGCAGAATCAACTTAATCAGGCCCAATCAACAGCCCAGGAACTCGGAGTTACAGCATCGGATTTGCTAGGTCAGGCTGTCTCCGAGGGCAACCAACTCGCCTCGACCCTTCAGACGGCGACTGACATCGCAAGGACAACAGCTGCAAATCTGTTCGACCTCAATAGTGCATGGCAGGACGCCGAAAAGTTCTGGGAACAGCTGAAAAAGATGTCCGCCGAGTCTGACATCTGCGAAGCCGCTGAGGGACTGACTGGAACTATGGGCCTGCTTGGGAGCGGGCTTGGCGCTGCTGCGGGTGCCATGAAGGCCGTTGGCCTCGGGCTTGGCGCCCGCGGAATCCCTTTGGGGGCTGGATTCATCGTGGGTGGAACGCTGGTAGATCTGGCCAGCAAGACGGCCAAGCATGTCGATGCCGCGATGAAGGACGAACTAAGCAAGAATAAGCCATCAAGTGAAGAGTGCGAGGATCAGAAGGAGCCGGAGCCGGATCCCAATGACAACCAGCCTGTTTCTCCGCTGATTGTCGATCTCAATGGCGACGGCGCTCGCTCCACAACGCACGCCACATCAAATACCTTCTTCGATCTCAATCAGGATGGGATGTCCGAGTGGACGGCCTGGGTCTCGCCGCAGGATGGTCTGCTTGCGTTCGACCGCGACAACTCCGGGACCATCGATAACATCAGCGAGCTGTTTGGTAACGCCACACAGGACGGCTTCACTGTATTGCGGCAACTGGATTCAAACGGCGACGACGTTATCGACGCCCAAGACGAGCAGTTCGCCGAGCTGCAGATTTGGAAGGATGCCGACCAGGACGGCACGACCGATGCCGGCGAGCTCTCCACGCTGTCGGACTTGGATATCGTTGCAATAAGCCTGACTACCACTGCCGGAAACCGGCTCGACAACGGCAATATTGTCAGCCACGACTCAACCGTCACGCTCGGCAGCGGCGCGACGCTGCAAATTAGCGACATCTGGTTTGAGCACAGCGACAAGGTCACGCGCCAGACCGTCGCAGCGGATTTTGAATACAACATCGACGCCGTTCGGTTGCCGCAATTGATGGGCTACAGCGGCGTTGGCGATTTGCATTATCAAATGACGCAGGATGCCGATCTGCGGACGCTTGTGTATACGGTCACTGTCAATGCGCACAACATGACCGGCGGTGAATTCCGCTC
>JBOFGW010000535.1:0-7008 GCA_051649325.1 Burkholderiaceae bacterium
TTTGAAGTTTAGCACGGCAAGGCCGCTAGGCTGCGGGAAACCTGTGCTGTTATTCGGGCGAAAGCAGCTTGCGAATGGCGAGCAACTCGCCACGCACTGCCATCAAAGAGAGTTCTTCATCTGCCTTTGGCAACGGCATCATTTGCGGACTGGCGGCAAAGGCTGCCGCCGCACCACCGCTTGCGGCAACGGTTAAACGCGGCGCGCTGCCGGCACCATTGCCAGCGCCATGACCACTTGCGGCGCCAAGCGCGGGGTTCGACATACGCGCAGCGCCACCCACGGGCAAAAGCGTCACCGGCGCGAGCGGCGCACCACGCGCTGCGCCCTCACCTTCATGATCCAAGCGATTGCGCGCGCCGGAAATGGTGAAACCTTGTTCGTACAGCAGCTCGCGGATGCGGCGCACCAGCAGTACTTCGTGGTGCTGGTAGTAGCGGCGATTGCCGCGGCGCTTTAAGGGCTTGAGCTGCGTGAATTCCTGCTCCCAATAGCGCAGCACGTGCGGTTTGACCAGCGTCAACTCGCTCACTTCACCGATGGTGAAGTAGCGTTTTGCGGGAATGGGCGGCAGCGCCGCGGTGGGGTCAAATCGTGACATGCACTAGAGCTATGGTGAGAAGTGTGTTTCCGGGTTTTTAGGATTCCATCAATTCCAGCGCCGATGCCGCGGCCTCGTCACCTTCCACCAGCAACTTTAACTTTTGGCTGGCATGAAAGGTAACGACACGACGCGCGGTAATCGGAATCGCCTCCCCTGTTTTGGGGTTGCGGCCCGGGCGCTGCGGTTTGTCGCGCAGCAAAAAATTGCCGAATCCGGAAAGCTTCACGGAATCGCCGTTTGCCAGCGCGTCACGAATCTCCTCGAAGAACGTCTCCACCATGTCTTTGGCTTCACGCTTGTTCAAGCCCACGCGCTCGAACAACAAGTCAGCCAAATCAGCCTTGGTGAGGGTGATTTCCTCGGGCTGCTCCTCAACTCGAATTTCTTCCCACATGACTAGATGCTTTCGTCTAGGCGCTCTTAACCACGTAAGCGCGCGCCCACGGTTTCTAGGGTGCGTAACAAGTACTGCATCACCCGCTCGACCGTTTCGTCGTTCAATGTTCCCTCAGTATCTTGCAACCAGAAACGCATGGCAAGACTCTTTTCGCCAGCGGCCATTCCGCCGCGATGAACGTCAAACAGACGCCACAGTTGCACCAGATTTTGGGTTTCGCGTTGACGAATCGCCATCTCAAGTGCAGCCGTAATCTGCGCCATTTGCACAGTTTCAGCGACGATCACGGCAAGATCGCGGATCACCACCGGCGTACGCGCAATCGGCGTGTGAACCGGCACAGAACGTTTCGCAAGTGCAGCAAGTTCGATTTCAAACAGCACCGGCGCGTGCGGAAGCTCGTTTTTTTGCACCAGCCGCGGATGCAACTCACCGATCACGCCCACCACTGTTCCGTTGCTTTGGATTTGCGCGCAGCGGCCGGGATGCAGCGCAGGGTGCTCAGCGGCAATAAATTCCAGCGGTACGTGCGCAGCCAGTTGCTGCAAATCACCTTTGACATCAAAAAAGTCAATCTGCCGTGCCGGTTTGGCCACGCCCCACTGTTCATCAACTGCTGGGCCGTAAGCGATGGCGCCCAGCATCATCGGCTGATCAACGCCGGCGACTTCAAGCGCGCCGTCCGTCACCTTGGGATCGTTTTTGAACACGCGACCCACTTCAAACATGCGCACGCGGCTTTCACGGTGGCGCAAGTTGGCGGCCACATTGGCCGTGAGGCTTCCCAAAAGGGTAGAACGCATCACAGACAAGTGGCTCGCAATCGGGTTGAGCAGCTTGATAGGCGCGGCATTGCCTGCGTAATCGGCCTCCCACGCGGCGTCTACAAAGCTGTAGTTCAGCGCCTCTGCGTAGCCGAGTGCAGCCATCTTGCGCCGCAGTGTGTGCGCGCTGACATGCCCTTCAGGCGACGCAGACATCACCGCACTGGCCAGCGGTGGCCGCTTGGGCAGATTGTCAAAGCCCCAGATGCGCGCGACTTCTTCGATCAAATCTTCCTCAATCTCAATGTCAAAGCGCCAAGCCGGCGGCGTGACAGTGAACGTGTCCGCTGTTTGCGTAAAAGTGAATTGCAGGCGCGTGAAAATCGCCGCCATCTCGCTCGCGGCAATCTGCGTGCCAATCACCTTGCAGCAGCGCGCTACGCGCATGGTGACCGATTTGCGCTCGGGAATTTTGGTGATTTGGTCATCCATCGGCCCGGCTTGGCCACCACAGATGTCCAATATCAGTTGGCTGATTTTTTCGATGTGTTCCACGGTTGTGGTGGCATCTACACCCCGCTCAAAGCGGTGCGCCGCGTCGGTAGAAAAGTTGTAGCGCCGCGCGCGGCCGCGGATGGCATCAGGCCACCAGAACGCTGCTTCCACATAGATGTTGCGTGTGTCATCGTTCACCGCGGTGGAATCGCCGCCCATAATGCCGGCCAGCGATTCCACGTGTTTATCGTCAGCAATCACGCCCACTTTTTCGTCCAGCTCAACCGTGTTGCCGTTGAGCAGCTTGAGCGTTTCGCCCGCTTTGCCCCAACGCACGGTGAGGCCACCGTGGATTTTGTCCAGATCGAAAATATGCGAAGGCCGGCCCAGCTCCAGCATGATGTAGTTGGAAATATCGACGAGTGCGCTGATGCTACGCTGCCCTGCGCGCGCCAGACGCTCTTTCATCCAATGCGGCGTCGGTGCTTTGCAGTTCACGCCGCGGATGATGCGGCCTGAAAAGCGCCCGCACAAATCAGCCGCTTCAATTTTCACCGGCAGCTTGTCTTGAATCGAGACCGGCACTGCTTTGAATTCAGGCTTGCACAAAGCAGCACCCGTAATGGCAGCCACTTCGCGCGCTATGCCGTAGACGCTCAGACAATCCGCTTTATTCGGCGTGAGTTTGAGGGTGAAGACTTGATCGTCCAAATCCAGCGCTTGGCGAAAATCCTGCCCTACCGGCAAGTCGTCGCGCAGGATGAACAGGCCGTCCACATCTTCCGGCAGGCCCAGTTCAGTGGCGGAACACAACATGCCCTGGCTTTCCACACCGCGCATTTTGGCGAGCTTGATTTCAAACGGTGTCACACCGTCGCCAGGCAGTTTGGCGCCCACCAGCGCGCAAGGCACCTTGATGCCCGGCCGCACATTGGGCGCGCCGCACACGATGTTGAGCACGCTACCCGTGCCCGCATCCACCTGACACACGCTGAGTTTGTCCGCACCAGGATGCTTGGCGACTTCGAGCACCTTGGCCACGACCACGCCGCTAAACGCGGGCGCGGCGGAAGTTTGCTCTTCCACCTCTGCGCCAGACATGGTGAGCCGGTGCGCTAGTTCGCTGCTTGTGATCGGCGGATTGACGAAGCTTCTTAACCAGGATTCAGAAATTCGCATAATTTTGGGTAACTTTTAACTTGCTCTACGCAATATCCATGCGGATTTTGAGCCATTTTTGCCTGAAAAGGCGCATGGATATTGCGTACTTCAATTCAAACATTAATTCTCAACTCGCTACTACTTGCCCCTCCCCCTTCAAGGGGGAGGTTGGGATGGGCATGGGGTAAGTCATGCTTCGAGCTCACGCGCTACAACACCCATCCCCACCCTAACCCTCCCCTTGAAGGGGAGGGAACACGGGCTGCTTCTTTACGCAAACTGCCGCAAAAAGCGCAGATCGTTTTCAAAGAACAGCCGCAGATCGTTCACGCCATAACGCAGCATGGCCAGCCGCTCAATGCCGGAGCCAAACGCAAAGCCAATGTATTTTTCCGGGTCCAGCCCGTAGTTGCGCATCACCTGCGGATGCACTTGGCCCGAACCCGCCACCTCAAGCCACTTGCCCGCCAGCGGCCCTTCTTCAAACATCACATCCACCTCGGCCGAGGGCTCCGTGAACGGAAAGTAGCTCGGGCGAAAGCGCACGTTGAGTTTTTTGGTCTCAAAGAATTGCTCAAGAAACTGCGTGTAGACGCTTTTCAAATCTGCGAGCGAGATGTGTTCATCCACCCAGATGCCCTCGAACTGATGGAACATCGGCGAATGCGTTGCGTCGCTGTCTACGCGGTAGGTGCGGCCGGGCACGATCACTTTGATGGGAGGTTTGTGCATGCGCGCGTAACGCACCTGCATCGGGCTCGTATGCGTGCGCAGCAGCAGCGGCTTGCCATGCGCGTCTTTGGCGTCCACATAAAACGTGTCTTGCATGCTGCGCGCCGGATGGTCTTCTGGGTTGTTCAGCGCAGAGAAGTTGTACCAGTCGTCTTCAATCTCTGGGCCGTCGCCGACGTCAAAGCCGATGGAGGCAAAGATTTCCTCAATCCGCATCCAGGTGTACGTCACTGGATGAATGCTGCCGCCGCTGCTGGCGCGGCCGGGCAAAGTCACATCCAGTTTTTCTTCGGCCAGCCGGGCGTTCAGCGCAGCATCGGCCAGCGCCTGGCGGCGCGCGGCAAGCAACGCTTCAATCTCGGTCTTGACCACATTGATCTGCGCGCCGCGGGCTTTTTTCTCTTCCGGGGCGAGGCTTGCCAGCGCCTTCATCTGCTCCGTCACGGCGCCCTGCTTGCCTAAAAACTTGGCCTTGGCGTTTTCCAGATCGGCAGGTGTAGCGGCAGCGGCGAACGCGGCTTTAGCCTCTGCAACCAATAGCTCCAAAGATGCGCTCACGCTCATAAACAGGTTCTTTTCAGCTCACACAGATTCAAAACAAGTCACGTAAACAAAAGAAAAGGCGGGACATCGGTGATGCCCCGCCTCTGAGACTGACTTAACGAAATACTACGGCTTAAGCAGCGAGGGTGGACTTCACCTTGGAAACAATCGCTGCAAAACCGGCGGCGTCGTGCACCGCCATATCGGCCAGCACCTTGCGGTCAAGGCCGATATTGGCTTTTTTGAGGCCATTGATGAACTGGTTGTACGGCATGCCGTGCATGCGTGTGGCCGCGTTGATACGCGTGATCCACAGCGCGCGAAAGACACGCTTTTTGTTGCGGCGGTCGCGGTAGGCATATTGCCCGGCGCGCATGACGGCCTGTTTGGCGATGCGAAATACATTGTTGCGGCGGCCGCGGAAACCCTTGGCAGCGGCGATGACACGTTTATGGCGAGCGCGTGCGGTAACACCACGTTTTACGCGAGGCATGTGTAGACTCCTTTAATCTTTGCAGAAATGAACAAGGCCCACGCTTACGCGTAGGGCATCATGGCGTGGACGGATTTGACGTTGGTCTCATGGACCGACTCCGTCCCGCGCAGATGGCGCTTGTTCTTGGTGGTCTTGTGGGTCAGGATGTGACGCTTAAAAGCCTGACCACGCTTGATGGTGCCGCCCGGACGTACGACCAAGCGCTTTGCGGCGCTCTTTTTGGTCTTCATTTTTGGCATAGCAACTTCCTTTTATTTGCTTCGTCAGGTGTTTCGCAACCACGCGAACCTTGTTGACCTGCGACAGCTTTTTGGTACTACTTTACGAACTACTTCTACTTGGATCCCGGCCTGCGCCGGGATGACCGCGCTGTTTCCAATCGCCGCCAAAACCGCGGCTCTTGGACATCGCGCTTACTTCTTTTTCTTCGGCCCCAGCACCATGATCATCTGGCGGCCTTCCATCTTTGGCATCGCTTCAATCACACTGAGCTCGGCCAGATCGTTTCTTACGCGTTCAAGCAGCTGCATACCGAATTCTTGATGGGCCATTTCGCGGCCCCGGTAGCGCATGCGCACCTTGCACTTGTCGCCCTCTTCAAGAAACTCTTTCATCTTGCGCAGCTTGACTTGGTAGTCATGCTCATCGGTCTGAGGCCGGAACACCGTTTCTTTGACCTCAATCACCTTCTGCTTGAGCTTGGCCTCGTGGGCCTTTTTCTGCTCGGAATACTTGAACTTGCCGTAGTCCATCAACTTGGCCACCGGCGGGACAGCGGTGGGCGAAATCTCCACCAAGTCCACGTCGGCGTCTTGCGCCATTTTGAGGGCATCGAGAGTCTTGACTACTCCGATCTGCTCGTTATCAACGCCGATCAAGCGCACTTCTGGCACATTGATTTCGCCGTTGAGACGGTTAGCTCTTTCTGCTGTAGCGATGCGTGAATCTCCAAAAATCCAAAAAATTAAGCCGCGCCGGGGACGAGCTTATCCAGCTCGTGCGATTTATCGCTGACCTCGGCCTGCAGACGCGCAGAGAACGCATCCAATTGCATGACGCCAAGTTCGCGATTACCGCGGCCCCGCACGGCCACCGAGCCTGCTTGCGCTTCCTTGTCGCCAACGACGAGGATGTACGGCACTTTCTGCAGGCTATGTTCTCGGATTTTATAGGTGATTTTCTCGCCCCGCAAATCCACAGCAGCTCTAAACCCTTGTTTTTTCAGCGTTTCTCCCACTTTTTGGGCGTAGTCGGCAGAACTTTGGGCAATTGAACAAATGACAACCTGCTCAGGCGCGAGCCAAGCGGGCATCGCGCCGGCATAGTTTTCCACCAGCATGCCGATAAAACGCTCCAGGCTGCCCACAATCGCACGGTGCAGCATCACCGGCGTGTGGCGGGAGTTGTCCTCGCCCACGTACTCTGCGCCCAGGCGCTGCGCCATGAAAAAGTCCACCTGCATCGTGCCGCACTGCCATTGCCGGCCAATCGCGTCTTTGAGCGTGTATTCAATTTTGGGGCCGTAAAACGCGCCATCACCCGGCGAAATGACAAATTCGCAACCGGACTGGCGCAGGCTTTCCATCAAGGCATGCTCGGCCTTGTCCCAGGCTTCGTCGGCACCGATGCGGTTTTCAGGCCGCGTGGCGACTTTGTAGAGAATCTGCTCAAAGCCAAAATCTTTGTAGACCTTCTGCAACAGCGCCGTGTATTTGACGCATTCGTCCAGGATCTGATCTTCGGTGCAGAAAATGTGGCCGTCGTCCTGCGTAAAGCCGCGCACGCGCATGATGCCGTGCAAGCTGCCGCTGGGTTC
>JBOFGW010000536.1:0-1529 GCA_051649325.1 Burkholderiaceae bacterium
ACCCAGCTATGCGTGCCATTGGCATCGACACCATTGAGTTGACCAAACGGTTCGGCGCATTCACGGCGCTAGACGCGGTGAATTTACGTGTACGCCCCGGTACTGTGCATGCGCTGCTGGGCGAAAACGGCGCGGGAAAATCTACGCTGGTGAAGTGCTTGGTGGGGTACCACCTGCCGGATGCAGGCGCAGTGCTGGTCAACGGCCGCGAGGCTGAGATTGCCTCGCCACAGCAAGCGCGTGCGCTGGGGATTGGTATGGTGTATCAGCACTTCACCCTGGTGCCTTCTATGACTGTTGCGGAGAACTTGGCGCTGGCCAAAGGCGGGTTGCCCGCGGTCATGGCTTGGCGCAGCCAACGCGCGGCGATGCAAAGCTTTATGCAAAGCACGCCATTCAAGCTGGACTTGGATGCACGCGTGAGCGATCTCTCTGCAGGGCAAAAGCAAAAGACGGAAATTCTCAAACAGCTGTATGCGGACAATCGGTTTTTGATTTTGGACGAGCCAACTTCTGTGCTCACGCCGGAAGAGGCCGATGAGCTGCTGGGCGCGATCCGCAGCCTCTCGCACGCGGGGCAGATCACAACCTTGCTGATCACGCACAAATTCCGCGAAGTCACCGCGTATGCCGACGACGTATCGGTATTGCGCCGAGGTTGCTATGCCGGAGGAGGTGCTGTATCAGAACATCCACCGCACCGCCTTGCGGAATTGATGGTGGGCACCAGCGGTGCCGTTAAAAGTGGTACGGTCGCGCGCCACGCGGCCGGGGCTGCGGTGCTGCAGGTTCACGGGCTACGTGTTTTGAACGACGCCGGGCAGACGGCAGTAGATGGCATAGATTTGGCGGTGCACGAGGGCGAGATTGTTGGCATCGCAGGTGTCGCAGGCAACGGGCAAAAGCAGCTTGTTGCGGCATTAACGGGGCAGGCACGCCGAGCGGGTGGTGAAGTACTGGTAGACGGCAAACCATTTAACGCGACACGTGCAGGCTATCGCGATTCCCGCGTCGCTGCATTGCCAGAAGAACCTGCGGCAAATGCGGTCGTGCCGCACCTATCAGTCGCGCAAAACATGGCGCTGCGTAACTACGATGTACCGCCGGTGGCTCGGTGGGGCTGGCTGTCGCGCGCGCCGATGCGCAAGCAAGCGCAGCAATGGATTGAGTCCTACGGGATCAAAACTCGCGGCCCGGACTCAGCAGTGTCAACCCTGTCAGGCGGCAATGTGCAGCGCACTGTGCTCGCGCGTGAGCTGGCGCAGGATGCACGCTTGCTGATTGTGATGAACCCGGTATTTGGTTTGGACTTTGCCGCCGTCGCAGAAATTCATGCACGCTTGATTGAGGCGCGCGATCGCGGCTGCGCGATTTTGCTGGTTAGTGAAGATCTGGATGAGCTACTAGAGCTGTCCAGCCGGGTGCTGGTGATGCACGCTGGCCGCATCGTGTTTGAAAGTCAACACCCCACAAGCGAGCGCACCGAGATCGGGCGTGCGATGGGCGGTCATCACGGCAATGAGCTGGTG
>JBOFGW010000537.1:0-14950 GCA_051649325.1 Burkholderiaceae bacterium
GAGGCAAAAAAATGAATTCAATTCGATCAAAGATTTTTTGGGGTGTGGGCGCGGTGGTGCTGTTTGTGCTGCTGCAATCGATGGCAATGTGGTGGTACGGCAGCCGTGTGGGCGATCAGGTGAAAACCGCGATCAATCACAACTTTTCTGCTGCGTCGCTGTTGTCTGACGTGATTATCGAGGCGCAAAAACTGCGCCGCTTTGAGAAAGAAATGTTCATCTACGCCGCCGTGAAAGACAAGCGCGAAGGCTATGTGAAAGAGTGGGATACGGCCTATCGCAACATGGTGGAGACGCTGATTAACAGCGCTGCTGACGCACGCAAAGGCTTGTTCACCGACCAGGAAACGCAGGAAATGAAAAGCTGGCTGGACGCCGCGCAGTTCTATGAGCGCGAGTTCCGCAAAACGGTGGACACCGCGCGTGCTCAAGAAGCGGCGGCGCCCGCATCGCTGACGATTGATCTGAACAACGCGATCGGCCCGGGCAAAGACCGCTTCCGCACGCTGCTCAATGGCGCGCAAAAAATGCGTGAAGCCAAAGAGAAGCACTCCAAAGAAATCTCCGGCGAAATCGAAAGCGCATTCCGCACGCAGAACATCGTGGCTTTGGTGCTCACGCTGCTCGGGCTGGCGGTGGGCGCATTGATGATCCGCACCGTGATGCAGTCGGTCACCTCGCCGCTGACGGCGCTCACCGATGCCACTGAAAAAATCAGTAAAGGCCTGGCCGAGCAATCTGTGGCCACCAGTGGTATTGCCGAATACTCGCCGCTGGAAACCGCGCTGGAGCGTTTGCGGGTCGCGCAAAAAGCGATGGTCGAGCGCATGAGCCGGGCGACAAAAGCCGCGTAAGTGTTTGCGCTGTGAACGTTGCATCAAGAGCGCCTGCGGGCGCTCTTTTTTATGCCCTAAAAGCAGATTACGCAATATCCATGCGGGTTTTGGGGTATTTCTGCCTGAAAAATAGCATGGATATTGCGTCTTCATTTCTAAGTATTAATCCCAGCGCACTTGATTCTTGACAAGTCACCATTCGGTGACTAAATTGGCCACATGAGTCACCGGTCGGTGACTTGATCTGACTAACCCAGGAATCGGAGCAGAGCATGGATCGCAGAGCATTTATTCGGGTATTGGGCGGCGGCACGGTGCTGGCCGCGGCAACAGTGGCGGTAGGCCCGCAAGTGCTGGCCCAAGGCATGCCCAAAGAGGCGGTGGCCGATTGGGCCGGGCCGGGTGAGCAGGCTGACCCACGGCGCTGGGCGCTGGGCTACGCCATCCTCGCGCCCAACCCGCACAACCGCCAGCCGTGGCTGGTGGATTTGCGCGAAGAAGGCGTGATCACGCTGTACTGCGACCGCGAGCGTGTGCTGCCAGAGACTGACCCGTTTGGCCGGCAGATCTTGATCGGCCACGGCTGCTTTTTGGAGCTGCTGGCCATCGCGCTGGCGCAGCGCGGCTTTGTCGCCGATGTGCAGCTCTTTCCGCAAGGCGAAGTGGGTGCAAACTTGGCCGACATCGGCAGCAAACCCATTGCGCGCATCGCGCTCAAACCCGGCGGCAAGCCAGACCCGCTGTTTGCGCACATTCTCAAGCGCCACACCGCCAAGAGCAATTACGACACGGCCAAACCTGTGCCCGCCGCGCAGTTGGAAGCGCTGCGCGCCAGCGTGCAAGGCCTGCCGGTGCAGTTCGGCGGCACGGTGGATGCGGCGGCGCTGCCCGCGCTGCGCTTGCTCTGCATGGAATCGGCCAAGGTCGAGATTGGTACCGAGCGCACGATCATGGAAAGCATGCGCCTGCTGCGCGTTGGCCCGTCGGAGATCAACCAGCACCGCGACGGCATCAGCATCAACACCATGTTCGTGCGTGTCATGTCGGCGGTGGGGTTGTTTGATCGCAATGCGTTCCCCAAACCCGGCAGCCCCGGCTACAAAACCGCAATCGAGCGCTATGAGGGCTATACCACTACAGCGATGGGTTTTGCCTGGCTGGCTACCGCAGATAACACGCGCGCAACGCAAGTGAGCGCCGGCCGCGCCTATGTGCGCATGCACTTGTCCGCCACCGCAATTGGCGTGGGCATGCACCCGCTCAGCCAAGCACTGCAAGAGTTTGCACAGATGAAGCCGCACTACGAACAAGTGCATCAGCTCACGCTCAACCGCGCCGCACCCAAAAGCACCGCCGAGCCCACGCTGCAAATGCTGGTGCGCCTGGGCTACCCCACCAAAGCGCTAGGTCCCACCCCGCGCCGCGGCGTTGCCGCCATAATGCGTGCGTGAGCCAAACAGACGCCAGCAGTCGCACCACGCCCGCCGCGCCCCCTGCGTCCACAGCGCCGCGCGGGCGTGACCGCGAGCAGACGGCAGCGCGCATCCTTGCCGCTGTGGGCGAGGTGCTCTCGCGCGATGGCTTTGCCGGCATTGGCATCAACGCCATTGCCAAGCAGGCCGGCGTCGACAAGGTGCTGATCTACCGCTACTACGGCGGCCTGCCCGAACTGCTCAAAGCCTACGGCGACAGCGGCGCCTTTTGGCCCAGCGTGGCGGATTTGCTGGGCGACGATCCTGACGCGTTTCACGCGCTACCCCTGCCAGAGCGCTACTGCCGTTTTATGGAGCACTTTATCGACGCCTTGCGCGCCCGCCCGCTCACGCTGGAAATCCTTGCGCAAGAGCTGGTTGCGCGCAACGAACTCACCGCGATTCTTGAAACCGAGCGCGAAGAGTGGGGTGAGCAGGCCGCGCGCGTGCTCGGCGGCGCAGACTTTGCGCGCCTGCCCGGAGCAGCAGGCGTGACCGTGCTACTGATCGCAGGCGTGCAATACCTGCTGGTCCGTAGCCGCAAGATCAGAACCTTCGGCGGCTTTGATCTGCGCAGCGATGCGGGCTGGGACGCGCTCAAAGACAGCGTGCGCGCCATGGTCAAGCAATGGTTTGAAGCGGTCAATATTCGCTAGACGCAATATCCACGCGCTTTTTGAAGCTAAAATGGCTCAAAAGGTGCATGGATATTGCGTAGAGTGGTTTTAAACCTGCTCTAAACCCGCATCGCCTTGGCATACCACTCGTGGAAGTGCTGCATGCCGTCTTCCATCGGGCTTTGGTAGGGGCCGTATTCGTCTACGCCGCGGTCGTACAGGGCTTTGCGGCCGGCGTCCATGCGCAGGGCGATCTCGTCATCTTCCACGCAGGTTTCCATGTAGGCGGCGCGCTGCGCCTCTACAAACTCGCGCTCGAACAAGGCGATCTCTTCCGGGTAGTAGAACTCCACGATGTTGATGGTCTTGCCCGGCCCTTGCGGATAGAGCGCAGACACGGTGAGTACGTGCGGATACCACTCCAGCATGACGGTAGGGTAGTAGGTGAGCCACACGGCGCCGTGCTTGGGCGCAGGATCGTCAAAGCGCTCTTTGCGGTAGTTCAGCAGCACATCGTGCCACTTGCGATACGCAGGTGACCCGGGCTTGCCCAGCGCTTCGCCGGCGTGATGCGCCACACCCACGGTCTGCACCGAGTACTGGCTGCCAAACTCCCAGCGCAGATCGTCACACGTCACAAAGTTGCCCAGGCCAGGGTGAAAGGGCCCGACGTGATAGTCCTCCAGATAGACCTCGATAAAGGTCTTCCAGTTGTAGTCGCACACATGCGTTTCCACATGGTCGAGCACGTAGCCGTCAAAGCTGAATTCTGCTTTGGGGCCAAGCTTGGCCATGTCTTGCGCAACGGAGCGCTGACCCATGGTGAACTGCAGCCCGTTCCAGCTTTGCAGGCGGAAATTGTCCAGGTGCAGGCAGGGCTTAGCCTCAAAGTGCGGCGCGCCAAGCAGCTGGCCGCCCATGTCATATGTCCAGCGATGCAGCGGGCAGACGATATTGGGCGCGCCTTGCGGCAATGAGCCGCGGCCGTTCAGCATTACGGCCTGGCGGTGGCGGCACACATTGGAAAGCAGCTCAATCCCGCGCTCATTGCGCACCAGGATGCGGCCTTCGTTTTCTTGCGGTAAGGCGTAGTAATCGCCCTTGTTGGGCACCGCCAGCGCGTGGCCGGCGTATTGGGGCGAGACATCGAAGATACGACGCATCTCCTGCGCGTAAACCGCTTGATCGAAATACGAGTTGACCGGCAATTGAGTCTTGGCCGGTGCAAGCTGTGCCGCGGTGGCGAGATTGGTCATAATCTTTGCAATGTCCTGAGCGGATGAATCCCCTGAAAAGAGGCGCAATGGTACCCCCAAAATTTTGTGCCGGGGTTCGAAATTTTCCCTGCCGTGGCCACCCGGATACAAATGTTGCACGAGGTAAACTCGTGCTCTATCAATTCAACCTTAAGTGGCCGGCATGCCCGCCAAATCAAGCACTGAAAACCCGGACAAATCAACTTCTTCACCCATCACGTTCGAAGCCGCGCTCGCGGAGCTGGAGGCGCTGGTGGCCAAGATGGAGTCGGGCGAGCTGAGCCTGGCGGATTCCATGGCAGCCTACAAACGCGGCACCGAGCTGGTTAAGCAATGCGCAGTGCAGCTTGAGGCCGCGCAGGATCAGCTCAAAGTACTCGAAGGTGACGCGCTCAAACCGCTCAAGCTTGATAGCAACGCATGAGCGACTTTGATCAATGGATGCGCGAGCGGCAGGCGCGCGCGGAGCGTGTGCTTGAATCTGTCTTGCCGGCAACGCAGATTGTGCCAAGCCGTTTGCATGAAGCCATGCGCTACGCGGTGCTGGGTGGTGGCAAGCGCGTGCGCCCGCTGCTCGTGTACGCGAGTGCGGAGCTGACCGGCTGCGACCGGCATCTGGCTGACGCGATTGCGGCGAGTATTGAACTCATCCACGCCTATTCGCTGGTGCATGACGACATGCCCAGTATGGATAACGATGAACTGCGCCGCGGTAAACCCACCGTATGGAAAGCGTTTGATGAAGCCACCGCCATGCTGGTGGGCGATGCGCTGCAAAGCCTGGCGTTTGAGGTGCTGGCCGGCGCCCTTGAGCGCTATCACGGTGCGCATGCGCTGGAAGTGATGGCGGGTCTTGCCAAAGCGGCAGGTAGCGCAGGCATGTGTGGCGGGCAGCAGATCGATCTGGATAGCGGCGGCCATCTGCTTTCTCTGGATGAGTTGCAACATATGCATAGGCTCAAGACGGGTGCGCTATTGCGTGCCAGCGTGATGTTGCCTGCTCAAGCGGCTGCTGCGCCCGAACTCACCGTGCGCGCGCTGGATGCGTATGCGGCATCTGTAGGCGTGGCATTTCAAATTGCCGATGATGTGCTGGACGCCACTGCGGACACCGCAACGTTGGGTAAAACCGCCGGTAAGGATGCAGCGCAACAAAAAGCTACGTTTGTGACGCTATTAGGCTTGGCAGAAGCGCAAGAAAAGGCGGAAAATCTAAGGCGTCTTGCACACCAGGCGCTTGGCAGTCTAGTCGGTGATACAGCTCGTTTGTCAGAGCTGGCTGACATGATTGTGCGGCGTTCAAATTGATATGAGCTACGAGCTTCTCACAACAATTAATTCTCCTTCTGATCTGCGTGCCTTGCCGCGCGAGCAGCTTAAGCCGCTTGCGGATGAGCTACGTGCTTACGTGCTTGAGAGCGTGTCCAAGACCGGCGGGCATTTATCCAGCAATCTGGGCACGGTGGAACTCACCATCGCGCTGCACACTATCTTCAATACACCGGAAGACCGCATGGTGTGGGACGTAGGCCATCAAACCTACCCGCACAAAATTCTTACCGGCCGGCGCAATCAAATGAGCGGGCTGCGTCAGTTCGGCGGCATCAGCGGTTTTCCGCGCCGCAGTGAGAGCGAATACGACACCTTTGGTACCGCGCATTCGTCCACCAGCATTTCTGCCGCGCTGGGCATGGCGGTGGCCGCCAAGCTGCAAGGCAGCGAGCGGCACAGCATCGCGGTGATTGGCGACTCTGCCATGACCGGCGGCATGGCCTTTGAGGCGATGAACAACGTGGGCGTGACCGAGAACGTGCGCCTGACGGTGATCCTGAACGACAACGACATGAGCATCAGCCCGGCCGTGGGCGCGCTCAACCGCCATCTGGCCCGCTTGATGAGCGGACAGTTTTATTCCACGGCCAAGCACACCGCCAAAAAAGTGCTGGAGCATGTGCCGCCGCTGTTTGAATTTGCCAAGCGTTTTGAAGGCCATGCCAAAGGCATGATCGTGCCCGCCACGATTTTTCAAGAATTTGGCTTTAACTACATCGGCCCGATTGACGGGCATGATCTTGAAAGCCTGCTGCCCACGCTGGCCAACATCAAAAAGCTGGCGGAAGAAACCGGCCAGCCACAGTTTTTGCACGTGGTCACGCGCAAAGGGCAGGGCTACAAACTGGCTGAGGCCGATCCGGTCAAATACCACGGCCCCACACCGTTTGACCCGAGCAAGGGCATTCAACCGTCTACCGCCGCGCCAAAAAAATCCTACACGCAGGTGTTTGGTGAGTGGCTGTGCGATCAAGCCGCGGCGGATGAGCGCCTGGTTGGCATTACTCCCGCAATGCGCGAAGGCTCAGGGCTGGTGGAGTTTGAAAAGAAATTCCCCAAACGCTATTTCGACGTAGGTATTGCCGAGCAGCATGCCGTGACGTTCGCCGCTGGCCTTGCGTGCGAAGGCAAAAAGCCGGTGGTCGCGATTTACAGCACCTTCTTGCAGCGTGGCTACGATCAATTGATTCACGATGTGGCGCTGCAAAATCTTGATGTGACCTTTGCGCTGGACCGCGCGGGTCTGGTCGGTTCAGACGGCGCCACGCACGCGGGCAATTACGACATTGCCTACCTGCGCTGCATTCCCAACATGGCGGTGCTGGCCGCCAGCGACGAAGAAGAGTGCCGCAAGATGCTCTCCACTGCGTTTGCACATCGTGGCCCGGCAGCGGTGCGCTATCCACGCGGAGCGGGCTCGGGCGTGGCGACGCAGAGCAATCTGGACACGTTGCCCTGGGGCAAAGGTGAGATTCGCCGCACTGGCAAGCGCATTGCGATTCTTGCGTTTGGCAGCATGGTCGCGCCTTCGCTGGTGGCGGGTGAAAAACTCGGTGCCACGGTGGCCAATATGCGCTTTATCAAACCGCTGGATGATGCGCTGGTGCTTGAACTGGCTGCCAGCCATGACGTGCTGGTGACGGTGGAAGAGGGCGCCATCATGGGCGGGGCCGGCAGCGCGGTGATTGAATGTTTGAACGCGCATGGCGTCGCCAAAGAAGTCTTGCAATTGGGCCTGCCGGATCAATTTATCGATCATGGCGATCCTGCCAAGCTCCTGGCCATGCAAGGGCTGGATGCGGCTGGGATCGAAGCCAGTATCAACAAGCGCTTTGCCAAACTTATTCCGACTGCGCCGCGGCTTGTTGCATAAGCGCAAGTAGTCTAAACAAGAAACTGATTCATGAAAGCCAACGATCTCTTGCTGCTTGCCGATGTGCAAGGCAGCGCCGATAGCCGCCATTTACCGATTCAAAAAGTCGGCGTGCGCCGCTTGCGCCACCCCATGCTGTGGCAGGCCAAAGACAAGGCGCAGGCGACGATTGGTGAGTTCTCTTTTGCGGTGGAATTGCCCGCCACCAAAAAGGGCACGCACATGTCGCGCTTTGTCACGCTGCTCACGCAGCACGATGCGCCCTGGTCGGTGGCTGATGCGCCGCGCGTGGGCAAGCTGCTGTGCGAAACGCTCGAAGCCGAGCGCGCTGTGTTTGAAGTGAAGTTTGCGTTGTTCGTTTCCAAGGCTGCTCCGGTGTCCGGTGTGACCAGCCTGATGGACTACGAGGTCACCATGCGCTGTGAAGCCACGCATCACGACGCGCATGTCACGCTCGCCGTGCTCGTGCCCGTGACCAGCCTGTGCCCCTGCAGCAAAGAGATCAGCGCCTATGGTGCGCACAACCAGCGCTCGCACATCACCATTACCGCGGGCGTCTCCGCCAATGTGATGGCAGAAGACATCGTGGCCGCGGTGGAAGCGCAGGCTAGTAGCGAACTCTACGGCGTGCTCAAACGGCCGGACGAAAAATTCGTGACCGAGCGCGCGTACGACAACCCCAAGTTTGTGGAAGACTTGGTGCGCGATGTGGCGCTGGCAATGAAGAAGCTGCCCGGCCTGTCAAACGTGACGGTGGAAGCGGAGAACTTTGAGTCGATCCACAATCACTCCGCCTACGCGATTTTGAGTCTTTAAAAAGGCCTGTACGCAATATCCATGCGGGTTTTGAGGCATTTTTGCCCTAAAACCCGCATGGATATTGCGTAGAGTGCTTTATTTCTAGCTAAATGCCCCTGCCAGGATTCAACCCTGCCCCGTAAGCCGCGTGTACTGCCACCATAGTTTGGCTTTAGTGCGATCCAGCGCGGCAATGCGGCCGACTTTTAAGGGTGCCATGCCAACTCTGCGCCAAATCCGCCGCGTGCGGTGATTGAATTCCAGCGCGCCTCGCCAGGCCATGCTCTCGCGCGTGTTGAAGATGATCGACATCGAGATTGAAATATCGCCCGGCCCGTTCTTGACATGATGCCCGGCGGCAAAAGGAATGTGCAGCGCCTGCCCCGGCGAGAACGTGAATTTGGTGCCGCGCGCGTCGATTGCATCGCTCCAGGGCAGCTTGGTTTTTGCGTAGGCGGTGTAGGCCTCGCGATCTGCGCTGGAGATCGTGCCGTCGTCCCACTGCGGAAACACGGTGACTTCTTTCGTGCCGCGAAACTGCAGCAAAAACGTCGAGTAGCGATCCATGTGAAACGGCGTCACGCTGCCGGGCGAGGCGATAAACAAATACAGCTTGGCGCCCAGCACGCCGCCGCGAATACCGCGCGCGGCCACCACCTTTTCTACATCGGCAAGCATTTGCCGGTGCAGATCGGCAAACGCGGGATCGACCTCGGGCTGGCTGACCATAATGTAGCCTTCTGAGCTGCTTAAGCGGGCAATCGTTTCTTCGATCGATTGGTCCTGCGGCTTGCGTTTGAATGTGCCCTCAAAGTCGTCGCCGTTTGAAAGCAGTGCCGTGGAGTAATGCACGTGCGCGGGCGGCAACTTGGGAATGATGCGCGCCAGCGATTCAATCGAAAGCGCGGGATGATCGCGCAACTGGTGACCAAAGGTGAATGCCGCGCGGTCGACTTGCCGCAACGACAGATGATCGTCAAAACATTGAAATGGTGTTTGCATACAGCCCTTCCCCGTAGTGCTGCAGCAGGTACGTCCGCGCGATGTGAGCAGATGTCCGGCGTGCGATCTTGGTGTAAACCAGTATCCCGTCAAATCACCGTGGGCTGCAATTGCGCTGCATCGCGCACTTTAGGTAGGCCTTGCAAAGCAAGCGCGCATTGCGCTGCCCGCAGTTAACGGTGACTTGTTAACGGTTGCGGTAGTAGATGTCTTGCGTCAGCCCACGATTGGCGTAGGGCGTGGTGGGCTGCGGGGGATGGGCGGCTTGGTGCAAGGATGCTAGGAACATCAGGTCTTCCATCACCGCTTTGGGAAAGCCGGCGCGGTTGCCGCGATCATCGATCCACAACTTGTTGAAATAGGTATCCATTTCTGGATAGCCCCACATCAGCGTGATCTGTGTGGCGACGCGCGCAAACTTTTCTTCCAGCTCTGTTTTGCCCTGCGCGACCGGAAACTGCGTCACTTTGGCAGGCGCAGTGATCGCGACCGAAGAATTGGCAGCGGTAGGCGCTTCCTCTTGAACGCGGCGGCGAAAAAAGTTGGCAAGCATACGGAGGCGGAACTTTTTTTAATTACGGGTGTCGTTGATCGTCTGGCAACATTATGCGGGCAAAATAGTGCACTGCAAAGGGATGATGCCATTGGTGCATACCCCTTGTTAGGTATGTTATAGGCTAAAAACCGCATACCGATCCGCTAAGTTTTTGTTACATAATTCGCCCGATTAATCGAAACCCTCTAGCCGAGAACCGCTGTAATGCGTTCACCGGCCTATAAACTTGCTGCGTCGCAGCAATAAAACTTCTGAACGGACACAATGAACGCCGCAAGCTTCGTGCGCGCCGTCGCAAAACTTCTTTTTGTCGTTACTTTTTTTGTTGGGCTATGGCCTTTAGCCGGCCAGCCTGCGCACGCGCAAGGTTTTGGCTTTGAAGATGTCAGCCGTGAGGCGCAGACCCTCTCGCAAACGCCATTTAAGAAGCCGCAGATCACTGATTTGAAGCGCGCGGCGCTGGGCTACGACGCATACCGCCGGATTCAATTCCGCGCTAGCAGTGCTCTGTGGCACGGCCAGGGCAGGCCCTTTGAAATGCACTTCTTTCCGCTGGGCAACGGGTTGAATCGCGCGGTGCGTTTGTTTGAGGTGACGGAGGGCAAGGCGCGTCCGTTCACTATCAC
The DNA here is from genome assembly GCA_051649325.1 of Burkholderiaceae bacterium. GTDB lineage: Bacteria > Pseudomonadota > Gammaproteobacteria > Burkholderiales > Burkholderiaceae_C > JBJOQV01. The sequence continues at coordinate 10,369 of JBOFGW010000537.1, forward strand.
GGCAAGCGCATTCAATAACGACGGTGTATTGCCGCCCGAGCCGCCCGATCAGCCAGTGGGCGTGGCGGGCTGGCGCCTGACCTATCCGCTGAACGAGGCGAGTAAGCGTGATGAAGTCGTCGCCTTTGTTGGCGCAAGCTATTTTCGCGCGCTTGGTCAAGCGCAGCGTTATGGCCTTTCTGCCCGGGCCATCGCGGTCAATACCACGGGCGCGCAGCCAGAAGAATTTCCAGACTTCGTGGCCTTCTGGTTTGAGCGGCCCGATGTGAATGCAAAGGAGTTCAGTTTCTACGCGCTGCTGGATGGGCCGCGGTTGACCGGTGCGTATCACTTCGTGCTCCGGCCGGGCGCGACTACCACCGTGGATGTGCGCAGCCGCCTATTCTTGCGTTCGCCCGTCGCGACCCTGGGTGTCGCGCCGCTGACCAGCATGTTTCTGCACGGCGAGAATCAACTCTCAGGCAATGGCGATTTTCGCCCTGAGGTACATGATTCTGACGGCTTGCAAGTACTGACTGCGGAAGGCGAATGGATCTGGCGCCCGCTGACCAATCCGGGCCAGGCCTTTGTCACGTCTTTTGCGATGAAGTCGCCGCGCGGTTTTGGCCTAATGCAACGCGACCGATCCTTTGCTAGTTATGAAGATATTGAAGCCCGCTACGAGCTACGGCCCAGCGCCTGGATTGAGCCGGTGGGGGATTGGGGTGCGGGGCGGGTTGAGCTGTTGCAATTCAACACGCCGGACGAAACGCATGACAACGTGGCCGCATTTTGGGTGCCGGATCAACGGCCAGCGCCGGGCACGCCGATTGACCTGGCATGGCGTGTGCATTGGTCAGGCAACGATGCTAAGGTGCCGCCCGGTGCGCGCGTCTTGCAGACGCGTGCGGGGTACGGCTATTTCAAAGGACAGCGGCCGCGCGAGCGCCACAAGCTGCTGATTGACTTTTCCAGCGCCTCATTGCCTGCGGGTGCTAACCCTGAAGATGTAGAGGCGGTTGCCACGGTCAATCCCAATGCGCGCCTTGTCAGGGTGCATACGTATCCAAATTCGGTGCGTGGTGGCTGGCGTACAACAGTGGAGTTTGACCGGGCGAGTGCAAAGCAAGCAGTAGAACTTCGCATTTTTTTACGTCATGGCGCGAACACTTTGAGTGAAACATGGTCGTATGCACTGCCGCCCGAATTGGCCCCGTCTGTATTAGCTAAATGACAGTTCAAACAAACTTCTTTCTCGCAACTCTGGATACCACATACTGAAATGACGCCGCCTCATCACCCGACGCATCAAGTTTTGCATCCGCAGAGCTCCGTGATCTCAGCGCCATCCAGCGCGCCTACCGCGCCGCCGGTGGTGCGGGCGTTCATGCCCAGCCGCCCCTGGGTCGGGCTGCTGCGTGGAAGCCTGATGGCGCTTCTGGATCGGTTGCCGGGACTGAAGTTTGTGTGGCGCGAACCCGCTGTGCCGGTATGGGCTGAAGCGGCGGGCCGCCGCCGTCGCACGCTGCTGCTGGTGGTGATTTTGTTTGCGACGATGGCAGCGGCCTTACTCACAACCAATGCGCCCAGCGAACCCTCTATCCCTTGGATACTCTATGCGGGCCTTGGCGTATTGCTAATGGCTTGGGTTGGCGCGGGCACAGCGACAGCGCTAATGGGCGCGAAAGTGCTGTTGCTCGGTGACCGCTATGCACTGAAGCTCAACAATCCGCGCGCACCGATTGACGTGAATGCGCGCACGGCGGTCATCATGCCGATCTGCAATGAGGACATTGCGACTGTTTTTTCCGGGCTGCGCGCCACGTGCGAATCCATCGCCGCCACCGGCGCACTGGGTTTGTTTGATTTCTACTTGCTCTCCGACAGCACAGACCCGGCGATTCGCGCTGCGGAACTGAAAGCTTGGGAGCGTTTGCGCACACTGCTGGGTGACAACCCTGTCGGTGCCGGCGCGCGTGTGTTTTATCGCCTACGCCGCCGCCGCACCATGCGCAAGGCCGGCAACGTGGCCGACTTTTGCCGCCGCTGGGGCAAGGGCTACCGTTACATGATCGTGCTGGATGCAGACAGCACCATGCACGGCGATACGCTCGTGTCACTCGTGCGCCTAATGGAAGAGCATCCCAAAGCCGGCATCGTGCAAACCTTGCCGCAGGCTTATGGGCACAATACTTTGCATGCACGCGTGCAGCAGTTTGCCTCGCGCGTCACCGGGCGGTTGTTTGCGCTGGGCATGGCGTATTGGCAATTGGGCGAGTCGCACTACTGGGGCCACAACGCAATTTTGCGTGTTGAGCCGTTTATGCAGCACTGCGCGCTCGCGCCGATCAAAGGCCGCGGCAGTCTGGCCGGTGACATTCTTTCGCATGACTTTGTCGAGGCCGCGATGATGGGCCGCGCAGGCTACGAGGTGTGGCTGGCGCCGCAGCTCGAAGGCAGTTGGGAGCAGTTGCCGCCCAATCTGCTGGATGAACTTGACCGCGACCGCAGATGGTGCCGCGGCAATCTGCAGAATACGCAGCTCATCGCCGAGCCGGGCTGGCGGCCGGTGCATCGTGTGATGTTTGCGGTGGGCTCGCTCTCTTATGTGATGGGCCCGATCTGGCTTGTATTTGTTGCGCTGGGCATGTGGGCGGGCAGCCAGGAGGGTGCAAACGGTGGACACGCTGCCGCCGCGCTGTGGCTGCTCACGCTCGCGTTGCTTCTGCTGCCGCGCATGCTGGGTGTGATGGCGGCGCGCATGCGTGGCGAGCACAAGATCTACGGCGGTACGCCGCGCCTGATCATGAGCGCGGTAATTGAGCTGTGCGTTTCTGCCTTGCAAGCACCGGTGCGCATGTTGGCCTACTCCGCCTATGTGCTCAGCACGTTTACGGGCTTGCGGCTTGAGTGGCGCTCGCCGCCGCGCGATGCCAGCAGCGTGTCTTGGCGCGACGCGTTTGCGCGGCTTGGGCTGTTCTGCACGCCCTTGCTGCTGCTCGCGCTGTGGGTGTTTTCCAGTGAGGAGCTGGCCGCGCCGCATCTTGCGCCGTTGTGGTTGCCGCTACTGGTGGCGGTTCCGCTAGCAGTGCTGACCAGCCACGAAAAACTGGGCATGGCGCTGCGCCGGCTGCGCATGTTGCTCGTACCCGACGAAGTGCGTACGCCGGCAACGCTTGCTAACGCAATCGCGCGCCGTGGTTTTGCGGATTTGATGCCAATGCCCGAGCCGGTGGTTGCTGCGCCTGTAGCGCCCGTACCCATGCCCGCGCGTGCCAAGCCGCGCACTGCACGTGCTACGCCCCCGCGCATGTTGATGCCGTGGTCGATGCGCGCCGGCCCTGTCTTTGCGAGCATCGCGATATTCATGATCACCACGCTCACACCGCCTTTTGCGCAAACCCCCGCGCTGCCCAGCGAGGTGCGCCTGCAAATCGATGTGCAGGCGGCGCTTGCCAATCAATCGGAGCAGATCGAGCAGGCGCAGTTCTTTGTGGCTGGCGGTGAAGAAGTCAAGCGGCCGCGCGTGCGGGCGCGGCCCGCACGCATGATCGATGATGAAGTGCGGCAACGCGCGCGGGAAGCCGTGCGCCGCTCGCTGTCGGGTGAAGAAGAGGTGGATGCCGCGCTCAACGGGCAGGCGTATACCTAAGGCAGGCGTATACCTAATCGCGGAAATTCTCAAACGTCAGCGGCAGGTCGATCACGTCTTTGCGCAGCAGCGCAATCGCGGCCTGCAGATCGTCCCGCTTAGCGCCTGTCACCCGCAACGTGTCGCCTTGGATGCTCGCCTGCACCTTGAGCTTGCTGTCCTTGACAGCTTTGACCAGTTCCTTCGCTTTGTCTGAAGGAATTCCCGCTTGAATGGTGACGGCTTGCTTCATCTTGTAGCCACCGATTTTTTCCGGCTTTTCAAAATCCAGATAGCGCACGTCCACGCTGCGCTTGGCCAGCTTGGCCGTGAGCACTTCGCGCACTTGGCCGAGCTTGAAATCGTCGTCCGCATAGGCGGTAAGCGCTTTGTCGGTGTGTTCAATTCGCGCGTCTGAGCCTTTGAAGTCAAAGCGCGTGGCGATCTCTTTGTTTGCTTGGTCGACCGCGTTTTTCAGCTCAACCAGATTGGGTTTGCACAGCACGTCAAACGAAGGCATTGCATACTCCTGTGACTCGATATGCGCATCGTAGCGTTTGCGCTGCCGCCTACAATCCGGCTGGCCATGAAATTCCTCGAAAACCATGATTTGACGCGCCTCAATACCTTTGGCCTGCCGGCCCGTGCGCGCTGGTTTTGCGAGGTGCAAACGCTGCCTGATCTGCAGGCCGCGCTGGCCGATGCGCGGTTTGCCAAAGCGCCGCGGCAGCTCATTCTGGGTGGCGGCAGCAACCTGATTTTTACCGGTGATTTTGACGGCTGCGTGATCGCGCCGCGTCTGCCGGGGCTTGCGCAGGTTGGCGAAACTGCCGATGCATGGCTGGTTGAGGCGGGCGCAGGCGAAGCTTGGCATGACACGGTGGCGCGATTGATCGGCATGGCGCGGCCTGGGCTGGAAAATCTCGCACTGATTCCAGGCACGGTGGGCGCCGCGCCCATCCAGAACATTGG
>JBOFGW010000538.1:0-1948 GCA_051649325.1 Burkholderiaceae bacterium
AAAAATGCGAGCGGCTGGCGGTACGCGTGAAACGCGCCAAGGAAGACGAAAAATCCGTCACGCCAAAAGATGCAGAGAAGAAAAAACTCAAGCGCACGCGGCTTGAGGAAGATTACGCGATGCAGTGCAAGCGCTAGAACCTATCTCATACTCAAACGCGGATCGCGTTGCTGCCCAAACGGGATGGATGCAAGGCGCAAGCCGCCGGCAAGGGCCTTACCCTTGCCAAGGTTTGCAACGCCGCAGACGCCCGTTTGGACAGCAACCCGCAGGGAGCACGGCCAAAAGGGCTCATGGCAGCGTTGAGCACTCGTTGCGTACACGTCCGTACGCGGCCTCGCACCCGCCTTGCCCTGAGCCCTTTTGGCCACGCTCGCGACCGTGTTTGAGTATGAGATAGGTTCTCTTGCCTAATCGATCTCCGCAATGAGCGGCCGTGTCACGCGCGGTGCTTCTAGCGCAAGCAACTGCGCATCACTCATCGCACCCAGACCGCGCGGATCAGACAGCATTTGCCGCCAGCGCCGCGCGCCACTCAGCCCATTGAACAGACCCAGCGCATGCCGCAAGGCGGCAAACGGATGGGTTTTATTCTCGCGCCGCGCCCCGATGATGTATTGCATCAACGCATGCCACACTGCCATGCGGGCGGATAGTGAAATATCCAGATCGCTATCGAATAGCTGCGCGTCCATCTCACGCAAGCTCCAAGGGTTGTGATAAGCCTCGCGGCCGATCATCACGCCGTGCGGCCCCTTAGAAGCTCCCTCTCCCGCTTGTGGGAGAGGGTTGGGGTGAGGGCTCTGCGCACTTAGATCAACAGCACCCAAAAGCCCCCTCGCCTGCCCCGCAGTCTTGATTCCACCGTTGAGCACAAACGTGAGCGCCGGAAAATCCTGCGCGAGCCGTGCCACAAATTCATAGCGCAGCGGCGGCACTTCTCGGTTCTCTTTGGGACTAAGCCCTTTGAGCCAGGCGTTGCGCGCATGGACGATGAACACGCTGGCGCCGCCTTCGCTCACCGTGCCAACAAAGTCGCGTACAAAACCGTAGTCTTCGGTTTGATCAATGCCGATGCGGTGCTTGACTGTGACTGGCACGCTCACCGCATCCACCATTGCCTTCACGCAGTCGCGCACGAGCTGCGGCTCGGCCATCAGGCACGCGCCAAACGCGCCGCGCTGCACTCGCTCGCTGGGGCAGCCGCAATTGAGGTTGATCTCGTCATAGCCCCACTGCTCGCCTAGTTTGGCGCAGATGGCCAGATCGCCCGGCTCACTGCCACCGAGTTGCAGCGCAACGGGATGCTCCACGTCAGAAAAATCCAGATGCCTCGGTTTATCGCCGTGGATAAGCGCACCGGTGGTCACCATCTCGGTATACAGCCGCGCGCTGGGTGAAATGAGGCGATGAAAGACGCGGCAATGCCGATCTGTCCAGTCCATCATCGGAGCGACGCACAGGCGCCAGGGAGAGAAAGGGTTCATGAACTGCTTGTGAAAAACTGCTTGTAAAAACAAGGCTACAGTCTAGTGGATTTACCGTGAGCGCCCGCATCGCTCAATGTGCAGTACGCAGTATTCATGCGCTTTTTCAGCCGATTTGCCTTGAAAAAGCGCATGAATACTGCGTGAATTGGTTTCAACTGGCACTGGTTTAACTATCGCGTCGCGCGTCCTTCTGCGCCAACACCTCTTGCCGTAGCCGGTGCACTTCTTCGCGCAGCGCACCGATTTCCCGCATCAGATCGCGTTCAATTTGCCGCTCTTCCACTTCCACAAACATCGCAGCGACCGATGCCGTGACCAGAGACAGCACGGCCAGCCCCACAAGCACGACCACCACAGAGAACGCGCGGGACAGCGGCGTGCTGGGCACAATGTCACCATAGCCCACCGTGGCCGCGGTAGTAAATGCCAGCCACAGCCCGTCTGCAAGCGACGTAGCG
>JBOFGW010000539.1:0-9692 GCA_051649325.1 Burkholderiaceae bacterium
TCAAACGTAACGTTGAGCAACGATGAACCGTATTGATACTTGCCGAACATATCGAGCGTGACAAAACTGGTGCCGGCAAAATTGCGTTCATCCCCCAGAATACGGTCCAGCTCCAGCGGGTGGCCGATACTCTCGTGAATCTGCAGCGCCATCTGGTCAGGCATGAGCAGCACATCCATCACGCCGCTGCCGCAGTTAGGCGCGAGTGCGAGTGCAAGCGCCTCATGCGCCACGCGCGGCGCATCTTCCACAAACCGCGCGCGGCCCAGCACTTCAAGCCCGCCTTGCTGGCAAAAGCCGTTGTACTGCCCGCCCAGGCTGCGGGTTTGCGTGTCGCCGTTGGCATGCGCCACGGCGGTGACGTTGGGCACCACAAAATCCCAGGTTTGCTGCGCCTGGCCGCCGTCACTGGTGAGGTAAATCTGCTCGGTATGCGTGGTCCAGAGCCCCGCGCTCCAATCGACGATGCGCTCGTCCACCCGCGCACTCGCGCACACCTGCGCAAGCAGATCAAACTTTTCTTTGAGTGACGCATTGACCGGCTTGGCCACGGGCGTTGCATACGCGCCGTTGGGCGAAGGCATCTTCACCTTGCGATAGTCAAACACCGCCTTGCCCGCGACAGCATGCGCCATCTGCTTCGCGTAGCCAAAAGCTTCTTTCAGGCCGCGCTCCGACACATCGCTGGTGGCCGCATAACCCAACCCGCCGCCATCCATGACCGTGACCATCACGCCGGTATCACGCTGGCGCGCCGGTGACTCAGCAATGTTTTGCCGCACCATGAGTTGCTCGGAAGATTCTGTGACTGCGCGGACAGACCAGAAGTCGCAGGCGGGTGCCGTGCGTTGTACGAAAGTTTCGATTGGATTCATTCTCGAGCTTACTCAGTAGTAGAGTACAAACCTGTTTGCTGGGGCGAGATATTGATGGCCACTTCACATTCATTCAGCGCACAATTGCGTGGTTTGAAGTTACGAGCCTACGTCGCTTCAGTTTAACAAGACAAAAAAGCGCGCGTCTTTCAACGCGCGCTATGGAATGAATAAGCCCACTGATCTATTTCGCGATGCTGATGCCTTTGGCCAGCAGATTTAAACCAGTAGCTTCTTCCCAGACATTATTGTTTGCCAAGCGAATGCTGTACTTGGGATTGCTCTTCAAGTTAGGGTGAGGATCATTGAGCTGCAAAAGCACATCATAAGTACCCGCAGGCATATCTGCTGGCAAGGTAGGTTTTGCACTCACCGTGATATCACCGCTTTCGCGAAACCACATGCGCGGATCTAGCGTTGCATTACGGCTAGCAAAAATGCTCAGGCGATAAGTCTGCTGCGTGGACTGATTACGCAGCACAACCGCGAGATCGCGCGGGTTATGCGGTGCGGCGTAACCCACATTTTTCACCACAAAGTTCACTTCAAACGAGTTGCCGGCTTTTGCTGCTTTTTGAATCCCTGAGGTTTTCAACTCCAAACGGTAACCTAGGCGGTTATTGATCTCGTTATAGCAGCCGTCGGCTTTCCATTTATCTAAAACAGGTTGATAGTACGTACCGTTTAGTGCAGTTAAATGGAGCATTTCATTTTCTGCTTTAGCAGACGCGCAATCCTCTCTACCACCTTTACTGTTAGAAATTTGACATGTCTCAGCCACAAACGGAACAAATTGTGTCCACTTTGCTAGCTGGGCTTTTTGCTTATCAACTAGGGCTTTTTGCTCAGCGGGATCACTCTTCCACTCAAAAGTCCCTGCATCGGTGGTGTCCAACAAATAGCATTGGTTGGTCATGCCAGTCCGAGTACCCCAATTACGATCATAGGCATTTTCTAGCGTGGGGTGCGTTCCGACCAAGGTATCCATCGCTTCAAACATACGTGTCGTCATCATGCGGTCAGACGGCAGTGTGTTCAAGATCTTCTCCCAGATTTGACGACGTTTTGGGTCTTTATCTAAACCTGTGCTTGAAGAGTGCCATTCACCCCATGCCCCTATAAACCCATTGTAAAACCCTGCAATAACATCATAATTTTCCTCTATCACCGGCTTAAGTTGGTCAAGATGTTTCAACACTACTTCAAGCTCTGGATCAACCGAAGAGCTGAAGGTAGTTGCACTAGCATCCCACGTTGGAAAGTTGTACAGAGCAAGAAACCAGATTTTCAGACCGTTGTCGCGTGCATATGCAAAGCCTTGACGCAGCTCAGTCAATGCACTTTCAGGCAGCGGACTATTTTTGTACTTATCAAAATTAGCGACGCCGCGCGCTAATGTATTGCCAGAGCTACGAATCACTGAATAAGAACCTACGCCTGACGGTGCACCATAATGATTGCTGGTAACCATAATGACGTCTTGATGAAACCCACGCTCCGGATTGAGTATCGCGCTATCCAATTTTTCATATACGGAGTTGATCAATTCAATCGCGCTGGGGGAAGGGGTTGACGTCGGGCTTGGACTCGGGCTTGGGCTGGCGCTTGAGCCCGGGCTTGGGTTGGGGCTGGGGTTCGCACTCGGGCTAGGAGTCGGGCTTGAGCTAGGACTTGAACTAGGGCTTGGACTAGAGCTTGGGCTTGGGCTCGAACTTGACGACGTTGAAGGCGATTGATTGGTTTGATCATCGTCGCCTGCACCACCACAGGATGACAACAGGGCCACGACGAGAAACGTTCTAAACAAGCGAGCCGAAACAAGAGTAATAGTCATGCCAAATCCAAGCGTGATGAGTGTGCGTAGGTCAAAACAACCGATTACGCAAAATATGACGCGAGGTTGCGGCCTAAGTTCATGCTGTTTTGTAGCATCAACCTGCCAGACGTACTGCATTTGCAGGAGCCTGTAGCGCTAGCTCACGATCCTCGATGCACTGCGCGCAATGCAAAGCACGCGCTCAAGCAGGCAGGGCTTATTTCAGTTGATGTGCTACAGACGGCCTTCTTCCACCGCATGGCAAGCCACGAGAGAGACACCGTAGAACTTCGCCTGCGGCAGCTCTGTTTTGCAGCGCTCGTTGGCGTGCGGGCAGCGCGGATGAAACGTGCAGCCGCTCGGAGGATTGAGCGGGTTGGGCACTTCGCCGCGCACCGGAGTGCGGGCGCGGCCGCTCATCGCTAGATCAGGAATTGCATCGAGCAACATGCGCGTGTACGGGTGGCGCGGGGTTTTGAAGAGTTCTTTCTTGGGCGCGAGTTCAACGATTTTGCCCAGGTACATCACGCCCACGCGGTCAGCAATGTGATGCACCACCGCCAGGTTGTGGCTGATGAACAAGTAGGTCAGGCCCATCTTGTTCTGCAGGTCTTTCATGATGTTGAGCACCTGTGCCTGAACGGAAACGTCTAGCGCAGACGTAGGCTCATCGCACACCAGAAACTCCGGCTGCGTGGCGAGCGCACGGGCAATCGAAATGCGCTGGCGCTGCCCGCCGCTGAACTGGTGCGGGTATTTGATGGAGTCGGCCGGGTTCAAGCCAACCTGGCTGAGCAATTCGCCCACGCGTTTTTCTACTGCCGCGTCGTCTTTAACGAGACCGTGCTCGCGAATCGGCTCGGCCACAATCTTGCCCACGCGCCAGCGCGGGTTGAGCGATGCGTAGGGATCTTGAAAGATCATCTGCATCTTCTGCCGCATCGGCCGGCCTTCATCGGTCTTGAGAAACGCGAGCGGCTTGCCTTCAAACGTGACGCTGCCGCGTGATGTGTCGTACAACCCCACCAGCAGCCGCGCTACGGTGGATTTACCGCAACCCGATTCACCCACCAGCGCCAGCGTTTCGCCGCGCCGGATGTCAAAGCTCACGCCATCCACCGCGCGCAGCAGCTGCTTGTCTTTGCGCTCCAGCACGCGGTTAAGCCAGGGCGGGGAAACATCGAAGATCTTGGTGATGTCTTTGGCCGACAGGATCACTTCGCCTTGCTTGGCTGCGGAAGTCTGCGTCTCTTCAATCGCTTGCGTCATGGTTTCAGCGCTTTTTAAAGGCAATTTAAGTGCTTGTACGCAATATCCATGCGGGTTTTGAGGCATTTTTGCCTGAAGAAGCGCATGGATATTGCGTATTATGCTTTCAATTCTTCGCGATGCGGCTGTTCTATGCCGCCTTTTGCGCCTGATGCAGCCAGCACGCCGCCTGCGTGTTGCCCGCGGGCATTAAATCCGGCCGATCTTGGCGGCACTTGTCAAACACTTGCGGGCAGCGCGGGTTGAAGGCGCAGCCTTTGGGGATGGCGGTTAAGCGCGGCATGGCGCCATCAATCTGCGCCAGGCGCTCCACATCGGCGCCCATCACCGGAATGCTGCCCATCAAGCCCTTGGTGTAGGGATGCTGCGGCTTGTGAATCACATCGGCCACCGGGCCGATCTCGGCAATGCGGCCGGCGTACATCACCGCCACGCGATCTGCGGTCTCGGCAATCACGCCCATGTCGTGCGTGACCAGCATGACTGCGGTGCCGTGCTCGCGGCACAGCTTCTTGAGCAGCTGAATGATCTGCGCTTGAATGCTCACATCCAGCGCGGTGGTGGGCTCATCGGCCACGACCAGTTTGGGATTGACGGCCAGGGCCAGCGCAATCACCACGCGCTGGCGCATGCCACCGCTGAACTGGTGCGGATAGTGGTCGATGCGCTTGTCCGGCGCGGGAATACCGGTTTCCGCCAGCAACTCAATGGCGCGCGTGCGAGCAGCGGCCTCGTTCATGTCGGTATGCGTCTGGATGGTTTCCATCAACTGGCGCCCGACGGTGTACAGCGGGTTGAGCGAGGTGAGCGGGTCTTGAAACACGGCGCCGATTTCTTTGCCGCGGATCGCGCGCATCTCGTCGTAGCCCAGATTGTCGATGCGCCGGCCATTGAGCAGGATTTCGCCCTTGGCCACACGCCCCGGCGGCTCCAGCAAGCCGATGATGGCGGTGCCGGTGATCGATTTGCCGGCGCCGGATTCACCCACCACGCCCAGCACCTCGCCGGGGTTGATGGAGAAAGACACGTCATCAATTGCGGTGAGTACGCCGCGGCGGGTGGGAAATTCCACGCGCAGGTTTTTGACTTCGAGTAATGGTTTAGTCATCGATCAGCGCTCACTGCAGTTTGGGGTTGAGCGCATCGCGCAGCCAGTCGCCCAGCAAATTGACCGACAGCACCAGCAGTACCAGCGCCACACCGGGGAAGACGGTGATCCACCATTCGCCGGAGAACAGCACGTTGTTGCCTTCGTTGATCATGGTGCCCAGCGACGGCGTGGTGGGCGGCACGCCCACGCCCAGAAAGGAGAGCGTAGCCTCGGTGATGATGGCAGTGGCGATGTTGACCGTGGCCAGTACCAGCACGGGGCCGAGCACGTTGGGCAGCAGATGGCTGAACATAATGCGGTTGTTGCTCACGCCGATCACGCGTGCGGCCTGCACATACTCTTTGCTTTTTTCCACCAAGGTGGAGCCACGCACGGTGCGGGCGTATTGCGGCCAGTTTGCCAGCGCAATGGCGCCTACCAGTACGGGAAAGGCAATCACGTCATGCACTTCTTTAGGCACGGCGGCGCGCGCCACGCCGTCGATCAAGAGCGCGATCAGAATGGCGGGAAACGATAACTGCACATCGGCAATGCGCATGATGATGGAATCAAACCGGCCGCCGACAAAGCCGGCAAACAGGCCCAGCCCCACACCGATCAGAATCGCCACGGCCACCGCGGCCACGCCCACCAGGATGGAGATGCGCGAGCCGTACATCAGCGTAGACAGAATATCGCGGCCCTGCGCGTCGGTACCCAACGGATACTTGGCCTGCCCGCCGTCCAGCCACGCAGGCGGCAGGCGCGCGTCGTTCAGCTCAACCGTGGCCAAGTTAAACACGTCATGCGGCGCAAGCCAGGGCGCAAACAGCGCCGCGCCAATCATGATGACGGCCACCACCGCTGCCACCACCGCAATCGGCGTGGAGCGAAAGCTATGCGCTACATCACTATCCCAGGCGCGGGCGTACCAGCTGGGTGGTTTGGGGATGGCGGTAGTAGATGTATTCATGCGATTCCCGGTGTTTCAGCGCGAGCGGCGTTACTTCATCACCACCCATTTAAGCTGCATGTAATTGGTGGGGGCTTGCACCAGCGTGACGTTGCGGCGCATCGCCCAGGCCAGCGCTTGCTGATGCAGCGGCAGGGTGCCAATGTCGTCCATATGAATCTTCATCGCTTCGCGGATCATGGCGTTGCGCTTGCTTTGGTCTGTCTCGCGCGCCAGCGCGCCCGTGAGCTCATCCACTTTGGGGTTGGAATAGCTGCCCAGGTTGAACTGGCCTTGCCCGCCGCTGGCAGGCGTAGCGATCAGCGCGTTCAGCACATCATGCGAATCCAGCGTACTGGGCGTCCAGCCCAGCAGGTAGAACGATGTATCGCGGCGCAGAATTTTAGGAAAGTAAGTGGCCTTGGATTCCGCTTCCAGATTCACTTTAACGCCAACCTTGGCCAGCATGCCCACAATCGCAGTACAAATCGCACCATCATTGACATAGCGGTCGTTCGGGCAATTCATCTTGACTTCAAAGCCATTGGGGTAGCCGGCTTCGGTCAGCAGTTTTTTGGATGCTTCAATATCAAACGGCAGCCGCTTACCCAAATCGGTCGGCGCCCCGTTCACACCCGGTGCAACCATCAACGCAGAAGGGGTGGCTGCACCACGCATGATGTTGGTCTTGATGCCTTCGATATCAATCGCTTGATAGAAGGCTTGGCGCACGCGCTTATCCTTGAACGGGTTTTTACCCTTCACGTTGCTAAACAAAAGCTCATCGCGCTTTTGATCCATGCCCAAAAAGATCGTGCGCAGCTCCGGGCCTTGCAGCACCTTGGTTTGCGGGTTCGCATCGATGCGCGGCACATCCTGCAACGGCACCGGCTCCATCATGTCAATCTCGCCGGAGAGCAACGCGGCAACACGGGTGGAGGGGTTGCCAATCGGTGTGAAGACGACTTCATCTACATTGGATTCCACTTTGTCCCAATACTGCAGATTACGTACGAGCGTCGTGCGCACACCTGGCTCGCGCGCCTTCACGCGAAACGGGCCAGTGCCGTTGGCCTTGAACGACGCCGTGTTTTCAACGCCTTTGCGCTTATCTACCGGCTGCGTGGCGCGGTTCTCTTCGCACCATTTCTTGGGCATGATCAGAAAGGTGGTGATCACATCCGGCAGAATCGGAAACGGCGCTTTGGTGATCAGCTCAACCGTGAAATCGTCCACCTTTTTTGCATCAGCAATTTCGCCGATCACGCCTTTAACGTCCGAGCCTTCGCCCTGCCCGCGCTTGACAGAAAACACTACATCATCAGCAGTGAAGGGGCTGCCGTCATGAAATTTCACGCCCTTGCGCAGCTCAAAGCGCCACACCGTTGGCGCGGTTTGTTTCCAGCTGGTGGCCAGACCGGGCACGACTTTCATATCTTTACCGCGATTAACCAGTGGCTCGTAGATGTTGGTCAAGAACGAAAGCTGCAGCGATTCGTTCAGCGAATGCGGGTCCAGCGATAGCGCATCACCCTGATTAGCCATCTTGAACGTGACTGCGTGGCTCAGCCCGGCTGCAGCGCATAGCGCCGCAGCCATGGTGGCCATTGCAAGTTTCTTAAACATGGTGTCTCTCCCCTGAGGTTTTTTATGTCAATCGTTGTGTTTAATCATGCACACGCATCGCGCGCATGGCCAAGCTCGAAAGCAGCGCCGCTCCCAGCGGCAGCACCGCATCGTTAAAGTCATACTGCGCGTTGTGCAAAAACTTGCCGTGCTCTGCACCGCCCTGTCCCAGCCGCAGATAGGCACCGGGTTTGGCTTGCAGCATGAATGAAAAGTCTTCAGCACCCATGCTCGGCGGCAGATTGCGCACCAGGTTTTCTTCGCCCACCAGCGCCGCAGCGACATCCGCCGCGTAGTTGGCCTGCCGCGCATGGTTGATGGTGGCGGGATACACGCGCGTGTAGGTCAGCGTGGCCTGCGCGCCAAAGGCTGCGGCAACACTTTCCACGAGTGACTTGAGCCGCGCCTGCACCAGATCCTGCACTGCTGGGCTAAACGTGCGCACGGTGCCTGAGAGTTTTGCCTCACCCGGAATAATGCTCATCGCATCTAGCGTGCCGGCCTGCATGCTGCACAGGCTCACCACTGCGGATTCCAGCGGATTTACGTTGCGCGACACAATACTCTGCGCCGCAGTGATGATGTGCGCGGCCACCACCACTGGATCAACCGCCAGATACGCGTGTGCGCCGTGGCCGCCCTTGCCGGTGATGGTGATCTCCACCCGGTCTGCAGCCGCCATAGCCGGGCCGGGCGAAATGCCGATGCGCCCTGCCGGCAGCGATGGCCAGTTGTGCAGCGCATAGACTTCATCACATGGAAAGCGGTCGAATAGCCCGTCTTGAATCATCGCGCGCGCGCCGGCGTAGCCTTCTTCGCCGGGCTGGAAGATCAGTACCGCAGTGCCGTCAAACTCGCGCGTGGCGGCCAAGTAGCGCGCCGCGCCCAGCAGCATGGCCGTATGTCCGTCATGCCCGCACGCATGCATGCGGCCCGGCACGGTGGAGGCATGGCCAAAGGTATTGCACTCGGTCATTGGCAGCGCATCCATGTCGGCGCGCAGACCGATCATTTTTCCGCTGGTGCTCCCTTTGCCGTGAATCACGCCGACCACACCGGTCTTGCCGATGCCGGTATGCGTTTCAATCCCGAGTAAACGCAGCGCATCGGCTACGACGCGTGCGGTACGGTGTTCTTCAAAACCCAGTTCAGGATAGGCATGCAGGTCTTGCCGAAAGCGCGTCAACTCAGCATGCCAGCCGTTGATTTTGGCCAGCGGATTGGCAAGCTGCTTTTCGGTCAGCGGCGCGTTCATGTTCAGTGCCCGCCCGCGGTAGACCGCTCAATCCGCAGCCTTGGGTCAACTGCGAAGTACAGCAGATCCACAATCAAATTGATGGTGACAAACACGAGCGCGATCAGGCACAGATAAGCCGCCATCACCGGCACATCGGCAAACTGCACTGCTTGGATAAACAGCAGACCCATGCCCGGCCACTGGAAGACCGTTTCAGTGACGATGGCAAACGCGATAATGCCGCCCAGTTGCAAACCGGCAATGGTAATCACCGGCACCAGCGTGTTTTTCAGCGCATGGCCAAAATGCACCGCGCGGTTGGTGAGGCCACGCGCACGTGCGAACTTGATGTAGTCTGTGCGCAGCACTTCCAGCATTTCGCTGCGCACCAGGCGCATGATCAAGGTCATTTGGAAGAGCGACAAGGTAATCGCCGGCAGAATCAGATGCTTCCAGCCGTCTGTAGTGAGCAGGCCGGTGGTCCACCAGCCCAGCTGCGTCACATCTCCCCTCCCGTAGGAGGGTAAAACGCCCAGCAGCACCGCAAACACCAAAATCAGCAAGATACCAATGAGAAAAGTGGGCAGCGATACACCCAGCAGCGACACAATCAAGAACACCTGCGTGAGAAAGCCCTTTCGTCGCAAGGCCGTGTACACGCCCATCGGGATACCCACCGCCAGCGCAATAAACGCCGCCGAGAAGGCCAGCTCCAACGTGGCGGGCAGCCGCTCCTTGATCAGCGTGGAGACTTTGCGACCTTGACGCAGTGAGAGGCCAAACTCCCCCTTTACGGCATTGCCCACAAACTTGCCAAACTGTACGAA
>JBOFGW010000540.1:0-2810 GCA_051649325.1 Burkholderiaceae bacterium
CGCTCTTCAAGCTCATCGATTCCGCCGCAGGTGATTGCGGAGCTTGAAGCAGTGTTCAAAGCGCCGCTGATTGAAAGCTACGGCATGACCGAGGCCGCGCACCAAATGGCCAGCAACCCGCTGCCGCCCGCCACACGCACGCCCGGCACGGTGGGCGTGGCCGCCGGGCCGGATGTGGCGATCATGGATTTGGACGGCAACTTGCTGCCCGCGGGCAGCACGGGCGAGATTGTGATCCGCGGCCCGAATGTCACCGCTGGCTATGAGAACAACCCCAAAGCCAATGGCGAGGCGTTCACGCACGGCTGGTTTCGCACCGGCGATCAAGGCGTACTGGATGCAGACGGTTATCTTTCCATCACCGGCCGCTTGAAAGAGATCATCAACCGCGGCGGCGAAAAAATTTCTCCGCGCGAAGTGGATGAAGTGCTGATGGATCACGCCGCCGTTGCGCAAGTGGTCACCTTTGCAGTGCCGCATGACAAGCTGGGCGAAGATGTCGCCGCCGCCGTGGTACTCAAAGAAGGCGCGAGCGCGACAGAAAAAGAACTGCGCGAGTTTGTGGCGCAGCGTTTGGTGGACTTCAAAGTGCCGCGCAAGATTGTGCTGCTGGATGAAATACCCAAAGGCGCCACAGGCAAGCTGCAGCGGATTGGGCTGGCGCAAAAACTGGGGCTGGCTTAAGGCAAGTATGCAATATCCGCGCGCCTTTTGAGCCATTTTTGCCTCAAAAGGCGCATAAAACCTGCGTACAGCACTGTCAAGGTAGAAACAAAAACGCCTCGCTGGCCAGTGACAAGCGAGGCGTTTTTGCGGCAGAAAATTGCGCTGTTTTTAAATCCCTAACCAAACCATCAGTTTCTTCTCTGTATCTTCCACCGGCGCGACAAAACCGGTGTAGCCGGTAGATTCCAGCGCCTTGCGGCCGGAATCGGTTTGGTTCATGCTGAGCAATGCTTGGCGCAGTGTGTTCACGGTGGAATCCTGCAGCTTGCTGGAAGCAACCCACTGCTTGATCGGCACAGCGCGCGACTGAGCGCAGGTTTTACCACCTTTGTCCTGCCACTCCTTGATCACAGCCTTGGAAGCGGTGGCGCCGTAGTTGGCAAAACCGTTGGTGACGTAAAACGGCACGGCATCTTGATAGCGCGTGGTCTGTACTTTCACGACTTTTGGATCGAGTGCGTTTTCACGCAGCATGGCACGCGTCATGACGGCTGTGATGGAATCGGGATCAGGCGTCACAAACGCTTTGCTGGCCACGCTTTGCCAATTCTGAATCGGCTGCGCGTCATTGCACAAAAAAGAAACCTTGTACTCGGTAAAGCCGGTCGTCCAGGCAACCGTCTTGTAGGAACCGGACTTGACCGCTTCAAACGCCAGATGCGCCGGGTGAATGAACGCAGCGTCCACTTGCCCGGCCTTGAGCGCCTCGCGCAAGGCGTTGTAGGACGCGATCACGCGAATGTTCACCGGCTCGCGCAGCGCGCGTGACAGCGCTTCGGCGACCGGCTCAAACTTTGCCTGCATCTCCTTTTCGCTGATGCGATAGGTCACGCCCTCGGTCACGCCAAGGGTCAGCGCATGCGCTGCGCCGAAGGCACCTAAGCCCAATAATGCTGCTGCACATCGGAATACAACCTTCATACGCCCTCTCCAAAACTCTTCAAACAACCACGCACCGATAAGTGCTAAGTTTGCACACTCTAAGCGCATTTACAACTGTCAATTCTGACAGTCGGGGGAAGTTTGCGTTCCACTCGTTAAGCAAACTGCAATAGTGTTGGCGGCGGTGTGTAGCCGTTGCGCAGTAGTTATGTGCGCTTGCGCAAGACAAGACCGTAAGCCGCGAGATTGATCACGACGACAACGATTGCAAGGCCGATCTGCACACTGCGCGTGAGTCCATCGGGATAGATCGCGGCCAGCAGATAGTGTTCGATGAATCCGCCTTCATAGCCCGCCTGGCCCGCCGCCATGCGCAAACGGTTTTCAAGCGGTGTGAGCGGGCAGATCCAGCCCATGCCCACCACTGTGGCGGCCCACACCATGCAAGGCAGATGCAGCCACGGCATCCAGCGCCAGCGTAGTGCCAAAAAGCCGCCGAGTACCGCGAAAATAATAAAGGCGGCATGCACCATCAAAACGGCGTTGGCGGCAATGTGCGCGAGCATGGCGCACAGAATAGCGGCTTAGCCGCTCGCTCTGCGCAGGTTTAGGCTGCTTGCCGCGCAATGGCGCACAAGCGGGTGAACAGATCGCCCTCGCGCCCGCGCAAAAAAGGCAAGTAGTCCTGGTCGCGCTCGTCCCATTGCGCGCGCTCTGCGCTATCTGCATCGGCGGGATAGACCGGCACATACAAATGCGCGCGCAGCGCATGCGGCCGCACCTGCTGCGGATCGTCTTGCAACACCTCAAACCTGGGCGCTTTGCGCTGCGTCAGACCGTTGGCCGCCAGCGAATAGCGGCGCACGCGGTTCCACATCTGCCAAGTGTGGCGCAAATCGCCGCGTTGCTCGAACACCGCGTACCAACCGCCGGGCAAGGACGCGAGCAGCAAATCTTTTTTATCGATGCGCGGCGCATCGCCTTTTGGCACAGCAATGCCGGCGACCACGCGCTCTGAGGGATCGTCGGAAGCCAGCGTTTCATCCGGGCACAACACAAACCGCGTACCGAGCGGTGCGCCCGGCCACAAGGCCTGGTAGTCCGCCGCAAGCGCTTGCACCGTTTGCGGCCCAACGCTGCCGGTGAATGAGCGCCGGCGCAGTCCGCAGGCCATCCGCATTAGCGCGCGTTGCTCCTGCAGG
>JBOFGW010000541.1:0-1540 GCA_051649325.1 Burkholderiaceae bacterium
CTTGAGTGGGCTTTGCCATACCGAGCCTGCCTCAAAACGCGAAAAGAATGCGGCAGTGTAGGACGACTTGGCGCGCTACCCACCGCCGCGCCAACCGTTCGTCTGCCGCTGCGATCACGCGGCAGCAAAAAAACAAGATTTGCATTGCCTCTACGCAATATCCATAAGCTTTTTCAGCCATTTTTGCCTCAAAACCCGCATGGATATTGCGTACACGCCTTCAAAATCGCTGCAAAACGCCGCCGACCTGTAAACAGCCGTGGCATTTGAAACAGCGTGTATCTGCAGTCGCCAAAGCATCGTGTGGTTTCGTTAAATCACAGAACAAGACGCTTGGAGCACACCATGAACCGCCTGATCATCAGTTTTTTCACCGCGATTGCGCTGCTGTTTGCAGCGCAGGCCAGCGCCCAAGAAGAGCCGCCGGGCCGCGTGGGCCGCGTATCGGTGATCGAAGGCGATGTATGGCTGCGCGACTCCACCAGCCCTAACCCATTCATCGGCACACTCAACTGGCCGGTCACGCAAGGCACCGCGTTTGAAACTGGCTTGAATGCCCGCACCGAAGTGCGCATCGGCTCCACCGCCGTGCGCTTTGCGCCTTCTACCCGCGCCCGCTTTGACACACTCAATGATGATGCCAAGCGCGTGACCGTCGATCGCGGCAGCGTTTCGCTGCGCCTGCGCAGTATGGAAAACGCCCGCGAGATCGTGGTCGTCACGCCGCAAGGCAACATCGTCTTTGCCGATGCCGGCCGCTACCGCGTGGACGTGGGCACGTACGGCGAAGTGAATGTATCCGTCATCCGCGGCAACGCGCGCTTTGATGGCCGCAGCATGTCGGTGAGCGTGGGTGCGGGCAACCAACTGCAACTGTTTGAAGATGGCCGCAGCCAGTTCATCGCACTGGACAACGACAGCTTTGCCGCCTGGGTCTCTGACCGTGACCGCGAGTTTGACCGCCGCCCAGTGGCACGCTACATCTCGCCCGAACTCACCGGGGGCGAAGCGCTGGAAGAACATGGTTCATGGAGCGTATCGGCCAACTACGGCCCGGTGTGGTACCCGTCTGCCTATCCGTCAGGCTGGGCACCGTATCGCATGGGCCGCTGGGTGTGGATGCAGCCGTGGGGCTGGACGTGGGTAGACAGCCAACCCTGGGGCTTTGCCGTGAGCCACTATGGCCGCTGGGCACACATTGATGGCCGCTGGGGCTGGTGCCCTGGCGAATACGTGGCGCGGCCGGTGTGGGCACCCGCGCTGGTGGCCTGGGCCGGCGGTTCACGCTGGAGCGTATCGCTCAACTTGGGCTACCCGTCTGTGGGCTGGGTACCGCTCGCACCGCATGAAGTGTTTGTGCCCTACTACCGTGCTCCTAGCCGCTACTGGCACGCCGTCAACACGCCGTATGTACGCAACGTGACGGTGGTGAACTACGTGCAGCAAAACCCCGGCAGCCAAAGCTATGCCAACGCCGCCGTGGCTGGCGCAGTCAGCGCGGCAGCGGCAGGCACCACCTTTGCGCGCAGCGCCGCAGGGT
>JBOFGW010000542.1:0-6505 GCA_051649325.1 Burkholderiaceae bacterium
TTAAACCCGTCTTCGAATATGAGCGGTCCAGCTAGCTTTTTGGTGTAGGAAGAATCTGTGTATAGTTCAAAAGCTGGTCCCGTTCCATTAGATACGAACGGATCAATACAGCGGTGCCGACCCTTCTCTCTAGCAAGCAAGGTTTCTTCTGCAAGCTGCCTATCTGCGGCTGCTACATCATCTGGTTCTTGTTTGAGAGCATCGGCTAGCCATTCTTGCAGCTCCTTTTCTAACCCGCTATCTTCGCTCAGAACCTCACGCTCTGCCTTACCAGCAGATTTACATTGGGATTCAAGGTTTTGCTTTGCAAGATGCAAGGTCATACGCATGAGATTGAGCGAAAACACTTTATGCAACTGCTGATGCTCCTCATTAAGGAACGGGTGCGGGTCAGTGCTTGACTTTTGACCCCAACCTTTCCACATATGCGTCAACATTACACCGCGATCCGTCGGTGCATTTTTTCCGAGCGCATCTGAAAACGTTCGGTGGGCCGCCATCTTTGCCGTGATCAGATTGAAATGCAGGGGCAGTGTCTGACCCGAGCGCCGACCGCCGGCCAGCGATTGCGGAAAATATTCTTGCCAATTTGCCTTGTGGTTGACCCCCGGTGTGAATGTCCAGCCCATAATCCACCACTCGAGCAAGACTTCTTCAGAGAACATTTTCCCAAAACCTTCAGGCTGCTGGCGGTCGACACTAAGCGTTGAAATCGCTCCGGGGGGAAGCTGTTCCATACCGAATTTTTGGTTTCCAAAGTCGCCGATGGCAAAAAAGGGATCGAACGCGGCGTAGTTGGGCCGCGTCATGACCGGCCAGCCATTTTTGGTTGGCGTAGCGTCGATATTTTGCTGCTCCATCCGTAGAAGGTGTTGGCCAAACAGCATGGAGCTCGTTTTCGCATGAGCCCAGGCGACCCCATTGTTTGCAAGCTGCTTTTGCTGTTCTTCGGGAAACATCGCTGCCTGCATGGCATCTGATTCCATCAATAACTGGATGGCCCAAAGATTCGCGGTTGTCGGCTTCTCGATATAGGCGTCGTGCGCCCGAAAAAACGCCGCTGTCGCTTCCGGGGTCTTCCCTACCACTGGCCGCTCTGGCAACCAGTCGTTGACAGTGCCGTGTTTCGTTCCATGGAAGCCATCTTCAGACCAGCGTGGAAACGCTATGCCGATCGGTTCGCGACGAGCGTCATAGGCCAGCAATTCGTCCAGCGCTTGCTTTGCACGCGCGGTATCCCGTATCGGAGCGCCAAATAAAGTAGGTAGCTTCGTGGCGAGATGTTTGCCGAGACTGAAATCGCGTTCGGTATAGGTCGCGCCCGGCAACACTTTACCGCCAGGCTGGAATGGACGAAATTCCATAGGATCCTGCGGCTTGATTCCATGCGCTTTACGGATGTAGTTCACCAGTTTCACAACTTGTGCGCCATCCTGTTCGCTGACGTGATTATTCGCTCGCCGACGAACATTCTCATCAGAAAAACCTGCGAAAGCCAAATCATATGCATCTGGTGCGTGGCAATGCGCGCACGCCAACCCATTCTTGTCTGGCTTGCGCCATGATGTCATGAGCGCGCGGAATTCATCGGTCACCGCTGGTGCCGCGACACCCTTAATACCACCTGCCTCAATTCCACCGCCAGAGGGCAATGGCACCGGAGGCGTGGGTACGGGCGTAGATGGCGGACTTGATGTGGCGCCTGGTGTCGGCGTCGATGGAGAGCCCGGCGTCGGCGTAGCGGAGGGTGTTGGACTTGCTATAGCGACTGGATTAGGAGACGCTGAGCTTGAATCTGTTTGATCGGAAGAGCCGCCACATCCACTCAGTACAGTGAGTGATATAGCGAGTAAGGAGACAGCCATAAATCTGGGGGAGTGCGCTTGCATTGCGGTGTCCTTTATCGAAACAACTGCGGCATTCTCAACGCTCCAACCACGGCCTGCTTGAATAATTTTGCATGCACCAGGTTCGCTATCGCATACTTGAGTGACGCGTCACACCGATTGGGTATCACCTACTCAGCGCGTACATCAATGCAATGCAGTGGTGACCTTCAAGCCTGAAAGAAGTTCCACTAATCGAAGACCAAAAGCACCTCTAACAGTACGGCTCAGGTGTGCAAGATCGGAAAAGCCGCTTTCATAAGCGGTCTCCGTGAACGATTGACGGCCCTCCATCTTGGCGACCGCGCGATAGAAGCGCAACTGCAGAACATAGCGCGCATAACTCAAACCGACAGAGTGTGCAAACAATCGTGAAGCGCGCGAGTACGACAGCCCCAACTCATCCGCAGCTTCCCGTAAAGAAGGCAGCGGATCGCGTTGGTCGAGCGTTTCGAGCAGCAGCTGAATCTGCGGGTTCGTCGCGTAACGCGAGAGCGCAAGTTCAGAAGCCCAGGGAAACTCCACCGCCCGGCATACCAGCTCAATCATGGCGCGCATGTCGCGCTTGGTCATGCTGCTCTGCAAAATCGCATAAAACGGCGCAGGATCGCAGACCACTTCGGAAAGCTGCGGATAGCGTTGCGTGAGCCACTGGCCAAGCTGCGTGTGCCGCTCAATCAACAATGCAATGAGGTGATCTTCATGCGCGGTGGGCAACAGCACGTGATCTGCGGGCACGATGAAGGGATGCCGCACTTGAACGAGACGGCCATTGCATTCGAAAGTTTCGTTGCGCAAATGACTTAAGAACTGCGCATGCGGGATCACAAAGCGGATCAGGTTTATAGCGAGCCGTTTGGGCCTTGGCGAAGCGCCGTAAAACAACGCAGCGCCTGGGCGGATCAACATGTGACCTTGCCAGTGATGCCAATACGTCCTCATACCCTCTCCCCGTAAGTGTTACTGATACAACGTCCAACTGAGTTTTCAAGTGTTGGGGACTTATTAGTTCCATTTGACAATTAACAACTCATTGAGTTCGCTCGTCTCATCTACGAACATAGAAGCAAAATCGAGGTGCTGACTCCGAATACTTCTCAATAAGCACGCTATCTAGTCTGATGGCTTTCGAAACAGTTGTACAGCTCTGGTAAGAGCGCTTGAAGTGTCTCGAGACGCCTCGTGCGCACAGTCTCCGCCGCTTTCAACCATGGGCCTTGGTAAATGCGTTCTTTGTGGCAAGACCAGCACAACGCACGATGTAGAGCTTGAGTCCCGCGGTCAGTCCGCTTCTTTTTCACTACGTGACGAGCGACGGGTGAAAAACGGCAAGGCAAGCCCTTTGCTCAAGGTCGAACCTGATACTAGGTATCGCGAAGACGATAGTAGCTACAGCAGGGACGTGTCCACGTGCCTCAGGTACATGAATATTCGTTTTTTGAATATTCTGCTCTATACCTGCATTGCCTTCAGGTTGTTAGGGCAATCATTGCGCTATGGGGCTAGTCCCAAAAGCGCGCTGCGCAATTGTCCAGGACAACTGAATGTCTATGCAGTCGCAAGTCTGCTCAAGTTCAATCACCCCTGGCAACCGTTGTCCCGCTCTCACCTCCAAAGCATTGCGGCCTCACCCCGGACGCAATCGCTTCACCACCTACTGTGAAAGCGCATACCTTGCTCCTTGTGCGCATTGAAAAGCCATATTTCACGGAGTAGCGCAGCAAGATTGGTCCGCGCCCGCACACTGTCACGCCGTCGGCGTGCAGGTGCACGGCGGCGCAGTATCGCCGCGCGAAAAATCGATTGCGGGCTCCACGCCTCCCAGGCGTACCTTGCGGTAGGGTTTCTCAAACAGCCCGGCCTTCAAACCGGTACCGCTGGCAGAGGCGGACTCGGCTCCACAGCCGCGCTGCGACTCGGCCGCTTTCGTACGGGCCAGTTGAATGAGCGCCTAGTCTTCGGCCGCGTGCTGTGGCTCGGTAGTCAGCAACCACTCCGTCAGCGCGTTTTCTTCATCGTGAACCTTCGCGCCGCCTGTGCTATTCAAACAACGCTGCCGCCCCGTTCTGAGCGGGAGTCCATATGCAGGCGACACGCGTTAGCGGTAAGGCGGTGGTACAGAGTGCGGATGCTGTCTTTGAAAGTTCATTACGCTCATAGTGTTTCAAAAGCGTTTTTCATAGCTCCAAGCCTCCAAAGTTGGCTGCGACGATCAGATCGCAACCGCCCGATTGGCGGATTTAGGTGTGGGCGTCCTGTGGGAGGAGCACCCAAGCCAAGCACGCCGGCCGATTTATTTGCTATTCGCTCGCCCAACTCACAGTTAGTTTTGCGGTTCGAGCTTCCACGCTTGCGCGCAGCTTCCATTCGCATCGCGCTGCCAAATACGAGTTCCATTTTGCACTCCACGGTAGCGCACCCCGAGCAATTTCCCGCTATGTACCGCGACCAGCTTATGGTAGCCACCCTCGAGCGCCGCGATTGCCCAGCGCTGATTGTTGTCACCGTCCGGCTTCGCCTGATGTGCTGCGGCCCTGTCCGCAAGCGATCCCGAGGCAATCTCAAGAACTTTTCCGCTATGCATGGCAGCCAGGGTGTAGTGCCCTCCTGCCGCGGGTTGAATATCCCACTGCTGGTTCGCTTGCCCCAGCCATTGCCAGAGGTGAACCGCGGCGCCATTTTTTGTGCTGGCCTGCGATACGTCCAATACCTTTCCACTGCATTGATTGACGAGCCGATAAATGCCCGGCTGGATTTTGACGCTGGAGGGGACTGGTGCTGTTGTTGGCGCTGTTGTTGGCGCTGTTGTTGGCGCTGTTGTTGGCGCTGTTGTTGGCGATGCAGTGGGCTGCGGTGTAGCGGAGGGCGTGGGGGTCGGCGTGGCAGTAGGCGTTGGAGATGGTGTCGGCACCGGCGTTCCGACCGAATCGAGCGCAGCGACCATTTTCGCGGGTGAAGCAGTCTTGCCGAGCTTGATGCCTGCCCCGCAGGGATAAACCTTGCCGTCGCGCAGATCGACAACCTCGCACACCAACACTTCGCCCTCCCCTTTCGTGTAACTCAATGGATCGTTGCCGATATCGATATTCAGCGTTGCCTTGGCAGATTGGGCATTCCATTTTTGCGCGACGTCACTCAAGTCGAACGCCAGTTCGATCGGCTCCGGATTGTCTTTGCCACGAAAATGCTTGTCTCCAGACATGTAACTAATCATCCGGTCATAGAACTTGAACTGCTCGCCTTTGATCTCCAAGCTCGGACGTACCTCGAGCGCCTCGCGATTGGAGAATGCGATCTTCAATTTCAGGGCCATCGTGGGGACATGGTCGACCGCGTGCATCTCCCCATCGCCACCACTTAACAGCCCGTACGGCACGTAGACATAACCTCCGTCCCCCCAGCTCGTGCCCCAGGAGTTCACGATAATGAAGGCGCCTTTCTCGCAATCCGGGTGGTACTCCTTACCGCCGGTTGCGACGGGACAGGTGACTTTTCCGTCATTGTTCAGATCAAACTCGACCTCATCGTCGTATCCGACGATCGTCATTGCATGCAGTGAGCCGTGATCGCCGAACCGGGTGAGCACACGGTTTGGACTCGTGCCGGGCGATTTGCGCAGATGCGCTCCGTAGATCTGCCGCGTAAAACCAACCAACGCTGGCTTGCCTTTGGCGCCGGCATGCAACCACGCTTTTGTCAAACTGTGCTTCTTCAGCGGTACGGAGCCGATGAACGAGCGATTGCGCATCGCATTGATATATTTTTGATACCCGGAAGGCCAGGCAATATAGCCCTTGTCGCCGTTTTTACCCAGGTAAAGACCACCGTAATCGGCAACACTCATCGCACCTACAAACTCATTGGGCTCGCTCATCGAGAGGAACGCGCCGGGCGGATATTGGTTTTCTTTCAAACTTGCGTCTGCACCGCGCAACGAATTGATATTGAAGGTGTACTGGTAAGCCGCCGCAGCGAATCCGCACGTGCCGCCGACCTGCGTGAATACCGGCATCATGGCATCGGCATAACGATGGTCGACCCGCGCAGGCAAGGCGGCGGCTTTCTCCTGTAAATCGGCCAGCACCGCAGATGCCTTCTCTGCGGCAAGCGGTTCCTTGGCGAATGCACTGCCCGTGGCTGCGGACGGGTCAGCGTTGATCAGCCAAGGCTCCCCTTCAGGATCCGGATTCAAGTTGATCAACCCATCTGGCTCGACACGGCCCTCCTGCCGGACGCCGTCAATCACCGTGTAGGGTGTACTGGAAGCAGAACCCACTGCTGCGCTCTGCACGGAATTCGACGGATTCGGGGAATACGTCGGGTCTGGAGAGCTCCCCCCACAAGCGGAGAGAATGGGTAACACGACAATCGCAGATCGTCGAAGCAGCGAAAACAGCTTGATAGACATCAGAATCCCCTTAAAGCACAAAAAAAATCGGCGGAATACAACAAGATCGGTATCTTCAAGACTTCCAACTACGGCGACTTGACAGGGTTGGACGCTTTCATCGCGATCGCAAAATCGCATGTCGCCGAAGGTTTGGAGGCTAATGCGCACCGGGGACAAGCTGGTCGTCGCGATCATCGGCGTATGGATCGGCAAACCCCGCCAGCGTGGC
>JBOFGW010000543.1:0-13133 GCA_051649325.1 Burkholderiaceae bacterium
TTCATATTGCGGCGGGATGGCGATTTCAGGCGGTGGCGTTTGTGGCACCTGCATCTGTGCCGAAGTGGTAAAAGGCACCGCAAAAGACGCAGCAAACACGATTGCTGCGAACAAAGAATGGACTTTCATGAAACAACCTCATCCAGCAAAGATTCAAGCGAAAGATGCGCAAAGTCCGGCGCGGTAGCAACCACATTGGCATGCGCTGAAAATTTGTCCGCAGGCAGATACGTGGTCAGCACCACGCAGTGCATGCCGGCCGCCGCTGCGGACGCAACGCCCGCCGGCGCCTCTTCAAACGCAATGCACTGCGCCGGCGGCAAACCCAGTTCCTGCGCAGCCAAAAGATAAATATCAGGATGCGGCTTGCCGCGTTTCACGTGCGTGGCGCCCACCACCACATCAAAGTACGCGCGCAGATCGAGCGCATCCAAAATAAAGTCGATATTGGCCGGCGGCGCAGACGTAGCCACCGCCAAGCGCAGACCACGCGCTTTGGCTGCTCGCGCAAACGCATCAAACCCAGCCAGCACTTTGCGCTGCGGCGCGTAGAGCAGGCGGTAGAGTGATTCTTTTTCTTCCGCCAGCTCGGCAATCTGCGTATCAGTCAGATCAGCGCTGATCCAATCGCGCATGATCT
Organism: Burkholderiaceae bacterium; assembly: GCA_051649325.1. Lineage (GTDB taxonomy): Bacteria > Pseudomonadota > Gammaproteobacteria > Burkholderiales > Burkholderiaceae_C > JBJOQV01. Next base: position 641 of record JBOFGW010000543.1, read on the forward strand.
CGCGGTTGTGCCGCCCGGCGGTTTGCTTGAAGAACGGCTCTGGGTCAATGTCGCGGCCGCGGCGCTTGAAAAACTCAATCCACGCGTGCTCGTGGTAGCGCATGTTGTCTACCAGCGTACCGTCCATATCAAACACCAATGCCTTAATACGTGCTGACATGCTTACACGCCTTCTTTCAAACTGGCATTGATGAATGGATCAAGATCGCCATCCAGCACTTTTTGCGTGTTGGAAATTTCTACGTTGGTGCGCAAGTCTTTGATGCGGCTTTGGTCCAGCACATAGCTGCGAATCTGGTGGCCCCAGCCGACATCGGTCTTACTGTCTTCCAGCTTTTGCTGCTCGGCCATGCGTTTGCGCATCTCGTGCTCAAACAAGCGGCTGCGCAGCATTTGCCAGGCTTCATCGCGGTTGCGGTGCTGGCTGCGGTCATTCTGGCATTGCACAACGATGCCGGTGGGAATATGTGTGAGCCGCACAGCCGAATCCGTTTTATTGATGTGCTGGCCGCCTGCACCCGAAGCGCGAAAGGTATCCGTGCGCACATCCGCCGGGTTGATCTCGATTTCAATCGAATCATCCACCTCTGGGTACACAAACACGGATGCAAAGCTCGTGTGTCGCCCGCCGCTGGAATCAAACGGACTTTTGCGCACCAGGCGGTGCACGCCTGTTTCGGTGCGCAGCATGCCAAAGGCGTACTCGCCTTCAATTTTGATGGAGGCAGAGCGGATGCCGGCCACATCACCGGGCGTTTCCTCCAGCAACTCAGCCTTGAAGCCTTTGCGCTCACAATACTTGAGATATTGCCGCAGCAACATGCTGGCCCAATCGCACGCTTCTGTGCCGCCCGCGCCAGCTTGAATGTCCAGAAAGCAGTTCATCGGGTCCATCGGATTGTTGAACATCCGGCGGAACTCCAAGCCTTCAATCACTTCACTGATTGCCCCTGCGTCTTGCTCAATCGCCATCAACGTGGCGTCATCATCCTCGGCGGCAGAGAGGTCGAACAACTCTTGCGCGTCGTTGATCTGCTGGCCGCAGCGCACCAGCGGCTCCACAATGCCTTCGAGCAGTTTTTTTTCTTTGCCAAGTTCTTGTGCGCGCTTCGGGTCGTTCCAGACGTTTGGGTCTTCCAGCGCGGCGTTAACTTCGGTCAGGCGCGATTCTTTGGCATCGAAGTCAAAGATACCTCCGCAGCTCGGTGGCGCGCTGCGCCAGGTCTGCAAGGTGGGCGGATAAAGCGTTTTGACGTTCTGCTTCCACGGCGGGTTTGTCCTGCACTGATTTGTTGAGTGTCGATTTTAGCCTGTGAGGCGGGTGTGAGGTGTTGATGTTGCGACATCTGTGGAGTGGATGACGCAGTATTCATGGGTGTTTTGAAGCGGTTTTGGCTGGGGAGGCGCATGGATATTGCGTGGGAGGAGTTTCGCTGCGCGCGGTTTGTATAGCTGCCCCGTTAAAAAACGGCGGTAATCAGGTCTGCGCGATCAATGGACAAACACACTAACATCGATAAGGAAACTAATTTATCCATAAACGCATGACTACCATCATTGACTCGATCTCGCCAAGCGAGCGCGCTAGCCTGTTATCTATAGCAGTCTCTACGGGACTTTTCGAAACCTCAGAAGCCGAAGCACTTCTCGGTGATGTTATCGATGGGATCGCCTCCGGAGCCCTTGGACAAGAGCGCAAGGCAGTCGCTTGTCGCGTTGAATCTAGCGGTCCGGCGGAAGGGTGGTCGTACTTTGCACCTGACCAATATGCCGAGGGCGTATGGAACGTCTGGTGGATTGGCGTGCGCCCAACAAGGCATGGATCGGGTCTAGGTAAGCAATTACTCGAATATGTCGAGTCACTGATTGCATTGGCGGGCGGTCGACTGGTCGTCATAGAAACTAGCGATTCTCCGCCACTCGCGCGCGCAAGGCGCTTTTACGCATCTAACGGTTACATAGAGTGCGGCAGCGTCCCGCATTTCTATTCAGATGGTGAAGCGAAGGTTATTTTTGCCAAGCGACTGCCTGCAAGCTAGCATTTCGATCGAGCAGATAAGGCGGCGGGGCTCGTTTGTCATTCCGGCGAAAGCCGGAATCCAGGCAAGCTAGAAGAATGCGCGGCATCTCCTGGATCCCGGCCTTCGCTGGGATGACAGTTCCCTGTATCGAAAACGCGCTACGTTTCGGATGAGTTCTAGCTCTCAGCGCTAAAACGCACACTAGACTACGCAATATCCATGCGCATTTCCAGGCATTTCTGCCCCAAAACCCGCATAAATACTGCGTAGTCACTTTGAAAACTAAGTTCTAGAAGCAGAAACTTCACAATGTTCGATCATCAACTGCACCGCATCGCGCCCTTGGTAGTTGTCTGCCGCCAAGCGGTAGGCCAGACGCGCTTGCGAGGGCAGCGGCTCGGTGTGGTTGAACCAAATAGCGTTTAGCTGCTTGCCGGCTTTTTCAAGCGTGAGTTTGAGGTGCGCGTCTTTGACCAGGCGCTGATTGAGCACGGTGAAGGTGTCTTCAAACAGCGGCGCGGCAAAGCCTTGGCCCCACACCTGGGCATTGAGCAGTTCTACCAGCGGCGTAGTCATGTCTTGCGGGGCGATGGCGCCATCGGTTTCTAGCGCGCGCTGTCGGGCGCTTGGTGGCAGCAGTTCATCGCACACGGCTTCAAAACTGGCGCTGAACGTGGGCAGGTCTTGCGCGGCAATGCTGAGGCCGGCGGCCATGGCGTGGCCGCCAAATTTTTGGATCACGCCGGGCGCGCGCTTGCTCACCAAGTCCAGCGCGTCGCGCAAATGCAGGCCGGGGATTGAGCGGCCGCTGCCGCGCAGCGTAATTTGCGTGTCATCCGCCAGCGCAAACGCGATGGTGGGGCGCCAATACAGTTCTTTGATGCGCCCGGCCACCACGCCCACTACGCCTTGGTGCCAATGCGCTTGGTGCAGCACAATGCCGGCGCGCGCGGCCAGGGATTGATCGGCAATTGCATCCAGCGCGTCATCTTGCATGGCGGCTTGCACGTCGCGCCGCTCGCGGTTGATGGCATCGAGTTGCTGCGCGATCTCTGTGGCTTGAGTGATGTCATCCGTCAGCAGGCAGGCGATGCCCAGGCTCATGTCGGCCAAGCGGCCGGCGGCGTTGATGCGCGGGCCAAGGGCAAAGCCAAGATCAAACGTGGTGGCGCGGCGTGCATCGCGGCCCGCCACTTGAAACAGCGCGGCCAAGCCGGGCTGCAAGCGGCCCAGGCGCATGCGCTGCAAGCCTTGCGCAACCAGGATGCGGTTGTTCGCGTCCAGCCGCACCACGTCGGCCACGGTACCGAGCGCGACTAGATCAAGCAGGCCGTCTAGACGCGGCTGCTCGCCGGCGGTGAATGCGCCGCGGTCGCGCAGTTCTTGCCGCAGCGCCAGCAGCACGTAGAACATCACGCCTACGCCGGCCATGTCTTTACTGGGAAAGCCGCAGCCCGGTTGGTTGGGGTTAACGATGCACGCGGCATCCGGCAACTGCGCGCCGGGCAGGTGGTGATCAGTCACCAGCACGCGGATGCCGGCGGCGTTGGCGGCGGCCACGCCCTCCACACTGGCGATGCCGTTGTCCACCGTAATGATCCAGTCCGGCTTGCCCAGGCGCGGGTGTGCGCACACGAGCTTGACGACATCCGGCGACAGGCCGTAGCCAGTTTCAAACCGGTTGGGCACCAAATAATCCACCGTGCCTGGCGCGGCGCCGAGCATTGCGAGGCCGCGTAGGGCGACTGCGCAGGCAGTGGCGCCGTCGCAGTCATAGTCGGCCACGATACAGATGCGCTCTTTGCGCGCAATAGCGTCTGCCAGCAACTGCGCGGCGCGGGGCGCGTTGAGCAGGCTTGCGGGCGTGAGCAGGTCTTGCAGCTTGCCTTCTACCTCGGCCGCGCTGGCAATGCCGCGGCTGGCGAACAGGCGCGCGAGCACGGGCGCAACGCCGGCCTGCTCAAGCATGGCCTGCGCGCGCGGGGCGGGCGGCCGGGGAACGAGGCGCGCAGTGGTCATTGCAGCAGCCGCTGCGAAAGCGCATCCACGTCTTTGAACCCGGCCAACCAGCGGCTGACCGGGTTGCCAGCAACTTTGCGCGTGGCGTGCGCAATCCCTGCGTGGTCGGTGACCAGCAGTTCTACGCTGGCGGCTTTGGGCAGGCTGCCGAGTAATGCGGTGAGTTTTTCGTAGGCGGTATTGGGCAACGGCGCATCGTGTGCGCGCGCGTCGCGCCCCTCGGTCAACCAGGCGAGCATGTGTTTGCCGCTTGCTTGCGCCTGCAAAGGAAGCGTGCACGTTTGCGCCAGCAGTTCGGCACGCAGGCCGGTATCCAGCACACCGTCAAAGGGCATGGGCAGCACCGGGCGCCGGGCGCGACCGCCCACCAGCCAGAACGCGTTGATGGGCAGCAGGCCACGCTTCTCGCGCGCTTCATTCACGGGGTGCTGGTACCAGGCCATTTGTACGTTGTTGAGCACGCGCTTGAAAGCGCGGCTAGCGTCATTGGCCGGCAGCGCGGCTTGTAGGCTTTGGCCTGCGCATTGAATCAGGCTGCCGCAATCCAGATCAAACCGCGCACGCACGCTCCAGAGCGCGGCAGACAGCAGCTCAATGCGCGCCGCGCCATCCAGCGCGTCATTGGCAGTTTCTACCAGCGCTTCGCTGTCCGCCAGGCTGGGCGCGGCTGCAGGCGAAACAACCACATCGTCGCGCGATACTTGCCAGTGGCAGGGCGTGGCCTCGTAGGAAAAGCGGCCGGACTGATCGTCGGTCATCAGCGCGGGCAGGGTGCGCGCATCGGCGGCGAGCAGGCGCTGCGCCAGCCAAGCGTAGGCAGGATCGCCCGTACTGGCCTCATAGGCACCCAATTGCCAAGGGCCGATCTGATCCAGCGCCTGCTGCAAGCGCTTTGCATCGGCCAAACCGCGCCAGCAATCCAGAATAACAGTGACTTGCATTAAGAGGAAAAACAACCTGTATGGCAAACTGTGCCTATGTTACGAGAGCTTCCTTTTGAATGGCTGGTGGGCCTGCGCTATACGCGCTCGGGCCGGCGCGGGCCGCAGCGCAATCGCTTTATTTCCTTTATTTCTGCGCTTTCCACGGTAGGCATCGCGCTCGGTGTGATGGCCTTGATCATCGTTTTATCGGTGATGAACGGTTTTCAGAAAGAGGTGCGCGACCGCATGCTGTCGGTGATTTCGCACATCGAGGTCAACAACCTGGGCGGCGGGTCGGTGGATTGGCCGCAGGTAACGGCGCAAATCCAAAAGAACGATCAAGTGCGCGGCGTGGCGCCGTTTGTGGCCGGGCAGGCGATGATGGTGCGCGGCGAAAGTTTGCGCGGCGTGGTGGTGCGCGGCATTGATCCTGCGCTTGAAGGCAATGTGTCTGACCTGCCCAAGAACACGCAGGCTGATGCGCTGGCCAAGCTCGCGCCCGGCGAGTTCAACATTTTGCTGGGCAGTGAATTGGCCGCGCAGATGGGCGTGCGCGCCGGCGACAAAATCACGCTGCTCGCGCCAGAAGGCTCGGTCACGCCGGTGGGTGTGGTGCCGCGGCCCAAGGTGTTTACCGTTGCGGGCACCTTTGAATCCGGCCACTATGAGTTTGATAGCGCCTTTGCGTTTGCGCAGTTGCAAGACGTGGCGCGCTTTATGCGCACAGATGGCGCAACCGGCCTGCGCGTACGCATTGCAGACATTCAGCAGGCACCGTTCGTGGCGGCGCAGCTTGCCAGCAATGTGCCGCCTGATCTGGCAGTGCGCGACTGGTCCAGCCAAAACCGCGTCTGGTTTGCGGCGGTGCAGGTTGAAAAACGCATGATGTTCATCATCCTCGCGCTCATCATCGCGGTGGCCGCCTTCAATCTGGTGAGCATGCTGGTGATGACGGTGACGGAAAAGCGCGGCGATATCGCCATCTTGCGCACGCTCGGGGCTACGCCCAAGGCGATCCAGCGCATATTTATGATCCAAGGCAGTTTGATTGGATTTTTGGGTGTGACGATGGGTGTGGTGCTGGGTACCTTGATTGCCTACAACATCGACACGGTGATGGCCGGGATTGAAAAGCTGTTTAACTTTCAGGTGCTGCCCAAAGGCATTTACCTGATCAACCGCTTGCCATCCGATCCGCGGCTATCGGATATCAGCCTGATTGCGGTAGTGGCGTTTGTACTCGCGTGGCTGGCTACGATCTACCCCAGCTGGCGTGCCGCGCGCACGCAACCGGCGGAGGCGCTGCGCTATGAGTGAAGCGATTTTGCGCGCGGCAGGCGTGACCAAAAGTTTTGTCGAAGGCGGCAGCACTTTGACGGTGCTGCGCGGCGTGGACCTCACCGTGCATGCGGGCGAGTGTGTGGCGCTCGTGGGCGCATCCGGCTCGGGCAAGAGCACGCTGCTACATATTTTGGGCGGGCTGGATCAAGCCACGAGCGGCACGGTGACGATCGGCGGCGCATCGTGGGCCGGCATGGGCGAGGCAGCCAAGAGCCTGCTGCGTAATGAGAAGCTGGGTTTTGTGTACCAGTTTCATCACCTGCTGGCGGAGTTCACTGCGCTGGAGAACGTGGCCATGCCGCTAATCATCCGAAAAAAAATGCCGCGCGCGCAAGCATTGCAGCAGGCGGCGCGCACGCTTGAATCTGTCGGGCTGGGCGCGCGGCTTGCGCATGTGCCGGGCAAACTGTCGGGCGGTGAGCGGCAGCGCGTGGCAGTGGCGCGCGCATTGGTGACGCGGCCGGGCTGCGTGCTGGCCGATGAGCCCACCGGCAATTTGGACCGCGAAACCGCAGTCAATGTGTTTGCGCAAATGACTGCGCTGGCGCGCGAGCAGGGCACCGCGTTTGTGATTGCCACGCATGATGCAACGCTGGCGCAGTCTGCAGACCGCATTTTGCGGATGAAAAACGGGATTTTGGAGGGGTAGGCGCAGTATTCATGCGGTTTTTGAGGCAAAAATGGCTGGAAAGGCGCATGAATACTGCGTAGTCTATGCTCATCGATAGCCATATTCATCTAGACGCGGCAGAGTTTGATACAGACCGCGCCGCAGTTATCGACCGTGCAAGCGTCGCCGGTGTTGGCGGCTATGTGATTCCGGCTGTCGCGCCATTCAACTTTGATGTGGTGCGCACGCTTGCCCACAGCTTGCCGCACGCGGTGTACGCGCTCGGCATCCATCCCATGTATGTCATGCCGCTTGAGGTTGACGAAGCACTTGAGCAGCTTGACGCAGCGCTTGCGCAGCACGCGAGCGATCCGCGGCTGGTGGCGGTGGGCGAGATTGGCCTGGACTACTACGTACCCGGCCTGGATGCCGCCAAGCAAGAGCAGTTTTACGTTGCGCAGCTCAAGCTCGCGCGCAAGCACGGCCTGCCGGTGATTCTGCACGTGCGCCGCTCGCAGGACATGCTGCTCAAGTGGTTGCGCGTCATCGATGTGCCGGGCGGCATCGCGCACGCCTTCAACGGTAGTGACGATCAGGCGGCGCGCTTCGTTGCGCGCGGGTTTGCACTCGGATTTGGCGGCGCGGCCACCTTCAACGGCTCGGGGAGGATTCGCCATTTGGCCGCAAGCCTGCCGGCCACGGCGATTGCGCTGGAGACGGATGCGCCAGACATCGCGCCGCAATGGCTGCATCATGACGGCATGATTGAGCGCAACACGCCGGAACAGTTGCTACGCATCGCCGCGCAGATTGCCGGCTTGCGCGATATAGATGTTGGCGAGCTGACTTCAGCAGCAACCGCCAACGTGTGTCGCGTGCTGCCCCGCGCCGCTGCCGTTTTTCATGCATGAAGTGGCTTGATGCCGTAGCGCAGTCAGATCATTTGCGCCTCGCGCTATGGCCGGCGAGCGTTGCCGCGTTTGTGGCCGGCGTGTGGCTGGCCATGCAGCCGGCGCAGCTTGCAGCGCAACCGGTTGTGTCAGTGCTGTGCTTCAGCGGATTTGTTTTGTGGGGCGCGGCGCTGTTGCACGCCTCGCGTGCTGCATCGTTGCACTGGTTGCTATGCGCTGTTGCTTGTGCTGCCGCGCTGGTGTGTGGCTTTGGTTTTGCGCAATGGAGCGGTCACGGAAAACTGTCTGGTTCACTATCGGTGGAAGATGAAGGGCGCGACATTGCCATCACCGGCATCATCGCCACGCTGCCGCAACGCATCGAGCGCGGCCAGCGCTTTGGATTTGACGTAGAGCAGTGCGATTGCAGCGTGGCCGGGCAGCGCATTTCGCTCGCGTGGTATTCAGATATGCGCGCCGACATGCTGCAAGAGGTGCCGCAACTGCTGCCGGGGCAGCGCTGGCAGCTCACAGTGCGCTTAAAGCGGCGGCACGGCGTGGTCAATCCACATGGGTTTGATACGGAACTCTGGCTGCTTGAACAAGGCCTTGCCGGTACCGGCTATGTGCGGCCGTCGCGCCTTTCGGCATTGCCCAACCAATTGATCGACGCAGATGCAGGCGGCCTGCTGGTGCAAGTGGAGCGCTGGCGTGCGCAGATCAGGCAGCGCATGATTGAGCAAGCGAGCGAGTCGCCGCAGCGCAGCGTGCTGCTGGCCTTGACGATTGGCGACCAGCGCTCCATCAGCCAAAGCGATTGGACCATCTACAACGCGGCAGGCATCGGCCATTTGCTGTCCATCAGCGGCTTGCACGTCACGATGTTTGCCGCGCTCATCGGCTGGCTGGCGCTGCAACTGGCGCGCATCTCGCCCGCGCTCGTGCACCGCGTTCCAGCGCAGTTGATTGGATGGTCGGTCGGGTGGCTCGCGGCGGTGAGCTACGCGATCATTGCGGGTTTTGCAGTGCCCGCGCAGCGCACGGTGATCATGCTCACGGTCGTGGTCGCCGCGCGCCTGTTTGCGCGCCGTACGCACGCGGCGCATGTGCTTGCGGGCGCGGGGTTTGCGGCGCTGCTGGTTGATCCGCTGGCGGTGCTTTCTGCTGGCGCGTGGTTCAGCTTTGCCGCGGTGGCAATGCTGATGCTGTCCGACACTTGGGCAGAAGATTTCACCGCTGCAGACTGGAAGCAGCGGCTCAAACGCGCCGGCTACGCGCAGGCTGCGGTCACCATTGGCCTGGTGCCATGGACGATTCTGTTTTTCTCGCAAGTATCTTTGGTCAGCCCACTCGCCAACGCGCTAGCGATTCCGTGGGTGAGTTTTCTGGTGACGCCAATTGCGCTGTTGGGCGCGGCCACGGTCTGGCCGCTGCCTGCGGTGGGCGGGTGGATACTTGATCTGGCGGCGCTGCTCATGCGTGCGCTGGATGGCGTGCTGCGTGCTCTAGGCCAGTGGGAATGGGCGGTCGCGTCTTTTCCGATGCCGAGCGCACTGGTCTTTGTCGCTGCCAGTGCAGGTGCGCTCGCCGCCATCACGCTCAAGTCACGCTGGCGCTGGCTCGGTTTGGCACTGATGCTGCCGCTGTTCTTGCCGGCAACGGATCGCCCGGCAGCAGGCGCATGGCGCGTGACTTTTTTGGACGTGGGGCAGGGCATGGCGGCGCTGGTTGAAACGCCGGCGCGCACGTTGCTGTTTGACACCGGCCCGCAATACAGCGCAGAGAGCGACAGCGGGCAGCGTGTGATCGTGCCGTACTTGCGGGCGCGCGGCATTCGCCTGCTTGACGGCATGGTGGTCTCGCATGCGGACAATGATCATTCCGGCGGCGCGGTGTCGATTCAGAAAGCGATGCCGGTGGCGTGGATGGCCAGTTCTCTGGTGCTTGAGCATCCGGCCCGGGTCGGCGCGGCGCCGCACCACGATTGCCAGCAAGGGCAGCGCTGGCAATGGGATCAGTTGCAGTTTGAGTTTTTGCATCCGCCAGTGGCTTGGCTGCATGAGGCGGCGCACAAGACCAACGCGCTGTCTTGCGTGCTGCGCATCTCAGACGGAACGCGCACTGTGCTGCTGACGGGTGATGTTGAAGCGGCGCAAGAGGCACTGCTCGCGCAGGCCAATGCCGCGCTGCTGCGGGCAGATGTGCTGCTGGCACCGCACCACGGCAGCAAAACCTCGTCCACGCCGGCGTTTTTGGCCGCGGTTGCACCGCAATATGCCGTGTTCCAAAGCGGCTACCGCAACCGCTTCGGCCACCCCGCGCCGGAGGTGTGGGCGCGTTACGGTGCGCTGCCGGTTCAGCGGTTACGGTCAGACGCACATGGCGCTGTAACGTTTGATTTCTCTGGCGGGCAAATTGCGGTGAAAAGCCAGCGCCTGGCCGCGCCGCGCTGGTGGCGCACGGCGGTTGTGCCAGAATAGACGTTACGCTTTCAAGCGTTTGGCATAGTTTGTGCGTGAAGCAGTTGGGCAGGCGCTAGGGGACGGCGCTACAACCGGGCAAGGATCGCATGCAAGCATTCAACGAAATGTATGACCGCGTCGCACCGCAATCGCTGCGCGTGCGGCAGCACTACAGCCAATTTGAGCGCTGGCTGGCCGAGCAGACAGCGCAGAGCATGGCGCAAAAGCGCGCCGAGGCTGACCTGATTTTCAGGCGCGTGGGCATTACGTTTGCGGTGTATGGCGACGATGCCGGCACCGAGCGCCTGATTCCGTTTGACGTGATCCCGCGCATCATTCCCGCGGCCGAGTGGGCCAAGCTTGAAAAAGGCCTCAAGCAGCGCGTTCGGGCGCTGAATATGTTCATGCACGACGTGTATCACGAGCAAAACATCATCAAGGCCAAGGTCGTTCCGGCCGACCAGATTTTTATGAACGCGCAGTACCGGCCCGAAATGCAGGGCGTGGATGTTGCCAGCGGCATTTACTCGCACATTGCCGGCATTGATGTGGTGCGCGCGGCCAATGCCAAAGGCGAGGGCGAGTTCTACGTGCTTGAAGACAACCTGCGCGTGCCCAGCGGCGTGAGCTACATGCTGGAGAACCGCAAGATGATGATGCGGCTTTTTCCAGATTTGTTTGCGCGCCACCGCGTTGCGCCAGTGATGCACTACCCAGACGTACTCGTCGAAAATCTGCGCGGCGTCGCCCCTGCAGGGATTGATGACCCCACCGTGGTGCTGCTCACGCCCGGCATCTACAACAGCGCGTACTTTGAACACGCGTTTCTAGCGCAGCAGATGGGTATTGAGCTGGTGGAAGGGCCTGACCTATTTGTGGATGGTGATTTTGTGTTTATGCGCACCACCCGTGGCCCCAAGCGCGTGGATGTGATCTACCGCCGCGTGGACGATGATTTTCTTGATCCGCTCACCTTCCGGCCGGATTCGCAACTGGGCGTGCCGGGGCTGCTCTCGGTCTACCGCGCCGGCAAGGTCACGCTCGCCAATGCGATTGGCACTGGGGTTGCCGATGACAAATCGGTCTATCCGCTCGTGCCGGACATGATCAAGTTCTATCTGGATGAAGAGCCCATCATCGCCAACGTACCCACGTACCAGGGCCGCAAGGCGGATGATCTGAGCTACATGCTGGCCAACATGCATGAACTCGTGGTCAAAGAGGTACATGGTGCGGGCGGCTACGGCATGTTGATCGGCCCAGCTTCGTCAAGCCAAGAGATTGCCGAGTTTTGCGACAAGGTCAAAGCGCATCCGGCCGGCTACATCGCGCAGCCCACGCTGGCGCTGTCTGCATGCCCCACCTATGTGGAAGCAGGCCTCGCGCCGCGGCACATTGATCTGCGGCCCTTTGTGCTATCCGGCAAAGACATTCAAATTGTGCCCGGCGGGCTCACCCGCGTGGCGCTGCGCGAAGGCTCACTCGTGGTGAACTCGTCGCAGGGCGGTGGTACCAAGGATACATGGGTGCTGGAAAATTGAGTACGCAATATCCATGCGCCTTTTCAGGAAAAAATGGCTCAAAAACCGCATGGATATTGCGTAGTGTTAACGTGAAAAAGTGAATAAAACATGCTAAGCCGCACCGCAGACCACTTATTCTGGATGGCGCGTTATACCGAGCGCGCCGAGAACACCGCGCGCATGCTGGATGTGAACGTGCAGATGGGCCTGATGGCCGTCTCGTCAAGGGCGCAGGGCTGGGACGGCATGCTCGCGATCTCGGAGCTTGTGCCGCAGTATCAAGAACTCTATGGCGATGTAAGCCCGCGCGCGGCGCTGGAATTTATGGTGCGCGATGCGCGCAACGGTTCATCCATCATCTCTTGCCTGCAAGCGGCGCGCGAGAACGCACGCGCGGTACGTTTTTCATTGACCACTGAAGTCTGGGAAACGCTCAACACCACGTGGCTCGAAGTGCAAAAGCTGTTGGCCGAAGGTATTTTGGACCGCGACCCCAGCCAGTTTTTTGAATGGGTCAAATATCGCTCGCATTTGTCGCGCGGCGTGCTCATTGGCACCATGCTCAAGGACGAGGCGTTTTATTTTGCCCGGCTGGGTACGTTTTTAGAGCGTGCTGACAACACCGCGCGGATCTTGGATGTGAAGTACCACGGCATCATGGGCAGCCGCGGTGATTCAGCCGCAGACAGCTCCGAAGCGCAGCG
>JBOFGW010000544.1:0-2194 GCA_051649325.1 Burkholderiaceae bacterium
TCATCGGCGGGTGAAGCTAGCACCCGGCCGGCCTCGGCCTTGAAGTACCAGTGCTCATCCACATCACACACAGCGGGCCAGGCGTGCGCATCAACCGGTGCATCAAAGGTAATCGCCGTGCGGCGTTTGGGCGTGAGGCCGATGCGTGTTGCACCGGCCAGCGCGCCCACTTCATCGGCCCACGCACCGGCGGCGTTGATCACGACTGGCGCGGCACACTCGCCTGCGCTGCTTGTCACGCGCCATTCGCGGCCATCGTGTGCCAGTGCACTCACGCGCGCGCTGCACACGAGCTGACCGCCGCGCTGTTTTAGGCCGCGCAGATAGCCGTGGTGCAGCGCGTGCACGTCGATATCCATCGCGTCAGGCTCATACATTGCAGCGGCCACCTGGTGCGGCGCAAACACTGGCACGCGTGCGCGCACCTGATCGCTGCTGCACATCTGCAGGTTGGAAACGAGTGCGCTTGCCGCTTTGTAGGTCGAGTCCAGCGCGGCAAGCTGATCTGCCCGCGCCACGAGCAGCGCGCCACGCGGTGAGAGCAGCGCATGTTCCGCAAAGCCGGCCGGCGGATGCAGATAAAAATGTTTGCTTGCCGTGGTAATGGCGCGCATGACCGCGTTGCCATAGGTTTCTGAATACAGCGCAGCCGAGCGGCCGGTGGTGTGGTAACCGGGTTGCGATTCTGCTTCCAGCACGATCACCTTGCCGTGCTGCGCAAGTTCATACGCGGCGCTGGCACCCGCGATGCCTGCGCCAATCACAATAAAGTCTGCTGCAAGAGCTGCCATTCAAGAAGCATACACGCAATATTCATGCGCTTTTTGGAGCAAAAATGCTTGAAAACGCCCGTGGGTATTGCGTAGTCATGCTTTAGATCTACTTCAAGCGTATCGCCATGTAAATGCATGAAACGCTGCCCGCTACGCCACTGTCACATTCAAGTGATGTACTTACTTGCAAGAAAAAACGGAGCGCCTGCCATGCCTGTCAGCCTGATGACCTTCAACGTCAACAACCTGTTCTTGCGCTACAAGTTTGGCAAGACCTTCCCCGGCGATATGTCGGGCAAGAGTGCTTCGCCCGATCCGCGCTGGGGTTATCTGCCGCTGTACAAACCGGGGCTGTTTGAAATTTTCTCACCAGTGCAACGCGGCTTGGCGGCCAGCGCCATTTGGGATGCAGCAGGCGGCAAGTGGCCGGAGATTTTGTGTCTGCAGGAAGTAGAAAGCATGCACGCGCTGCGCGCCTTCAATGAAAACCATCTGGATGGCCACTACAAACACGCCGCGCTGATGGATTGCCGCGATATGCGCCAGATTGATGTGGGCATCATCAGCGCGCTGCCCATCCTCGCCATCCGCAGCCACATGGATGAGCCCGATCCACAAGACGACAGCTACCCCTGGCTGTTCTCGCGCGACTGCGTGGAAGTGGATGTACAACTACCCGGCGGCGAAGTGCTCACCGTGCTGAACAACCACTTCAAGTCCAAGCTCGTAATTGAAAGCGATCCGGCCAAGAAAGAAGCCAAGACAAAAGCCGCGCGCGCCAAACGCAAGCGGCAGGCAGCGCGCGCGGCGCACATTGTGCAGGAACGTTTTAAGGGCAGTCTGGCAAACAATGCGCTGTTTGCCGTGGTGGGCGATTTAAATGATCAGCCCGGTTCGCCCGCGGTGCAGCCCTTGCTGGCAGATGCCGGGCTGGACAACGTGCTGGACCGCCTGCCGCCGCCAGAACGCTGGACCAGTTACTTCAAAGGCGGCGGCGAAGTATCGCAACTGGATTACCTGCTGCTTTCACCCAAGCTATCGCAGCGCACCGGCGGCGCACTGCCGGGCGTTGAGCGCGGTGGTATCGGCTTTCGCGCCATCGCTGCCGATGGCGACACACTGCCGCGCAACATCGGCCTGGCCATCAGTGAAACGCAAGAGCTGGCCGATCCGGTGGACTTTAGCTTTGCGCGCTACGAGGGCGTGACCGCGAGTGTCGCTGCGTCTGATCACTGCCCGGTGTGCATTGAATTTGATGTCTAGCTGAAGCCCTCGTCGTTTGACTCCCTCCCCTTCAAGGGGAGGGCTGGGGTGGGGATGGGTGTTTCAGTCGATGGTTAACCCTATCCCCCTCCTAACCTCCCCCTTGAAGGGGGAGGAACTAAAGCACCGCATTCGCCATGTCCAATTGTCGGATCAAC
>JBOFGW010000545.1:0-5907 GCA_051649325.1 Burkholderiaceae bacterium
CACATTCCGGGCGATGGAGCGGAAGACGGGCAGTCGTTTACGCATGTGTACGCAATCGGCCGCGTCAAGGGCGCCGACATGGCTGTGATCGAAGTATGGACGCGCGCCAAGGTGAACAAACATCTAAAGCAGTACAACAAAGTTGGAACGCGGCATTACGCGCTCGCGAATGAAAACAACTTTGAGATGTACGCGAGAAAGGTCGCCTTACTTCAGGTGCTGAAGTACATGCCGGCGAGCGTTGAAATGTCCAATGCGCTCGAAGTGTCTCATGCCTCAGAGTCCGGGCGTGGCGCCGTGATTGACGGCGACATTGTGCGCGTTGACGACGAACCAAGCGAAAACGAGTCGCACGCGAGCCTTGACGCCGTGCAGTCTGATCGCGCCGACCATCGCGCCGCAGATATGGAACTTGCCGCCGCAGAACGGAGCGCATCATGACCGAGCCACACAAACACCACGGCGTTGTAATTGCAATGCTTAACGGCAAGAAAGCGCAGTATCTCTATAACCCCATCGGTGAATGGAAAGACCCTGAATGCTCAGCTGTCAACCCGCTCAGTTGCCCCCACTTGGAATGGCGCGTCGCCCCTGAAACCATCAAGATCGGTCGGCATGAAGTGCCGAAGGCGATGACGGAGGCGCCGTCGATAGGCGAATGGTATTGGATCAGCCAAAGCGGATTGCCTCTGGACTCGATGTGGAGAGGCGACGAGATCGACATGCGTCGTCTTGCTGCCGGCGAGGTGTATGCCACAAAAGAAGATGTCACTGCGGCCATCGCGTTTTACCCCAAGTTCCGGCGCGGCGAGATTGATTTTTCGGGAGAGGGGGAATGACCATCACCGTAGGGAAAAAAGTTCAAACCGGTGTTTACGTGTCGAACGAATGGCGCCCTTTTTTTAAGGGGGTTGTAGTCAGCCAGAGCTTTGACGGCACGCTCAGCACCGTTGATGTTGGCTCGCTTCACGGCTGCGCACCGCGCATAGAGACACACCAGACCAGCCATCTTCGGCTTGTGGAAACGGAACCAAAAAAATGAACGACCCCAAACCACTCCCGCACGCCGAACAGCGGATCGAATGGGCGACGCTTGAGGCGCAGGGCTACGTCGCGGCAGGGCACTTCCACCTTGAAGCCAAGGTTAACGGGACGTGGCTCCCCAACCCCAACACGTTATGGCTTGAACATATGGAGTACCGCATCGTCCTCGGCCCGAATCACCCAGACAACCAAAAGCCCAAGTTGCGCTTGGTTGACAAATCGAAGCTGCCTCGCGGGACGATGACGAATCACGGGGAGATACTTTTTAACTACGGCACAAGCATGTCGGTATGGCGCGAAGAGACAGGGCTTAAGTACGCCGCTTCTGATTTGCTTCGAATCGCCCCGCAAGAACGCTGGACCGCATGGACTGGCGGCGAATGCCCGGTGCCGGATGGGGTGGAAGTTGAGATTATTTTCCGGCATGGCGAGAGCGTGTTTATTTCAGACCCGAACGCGCTCGCTTGGAATTCTCGCCGTTCACCAGAGAATCACGACATCATCGCTTATCGCATCTCTGGCTTAGCTGAAAGCTTTACAGACGACGAAAGCCTTGCCGCATGAACGCCATCGCCGCGCGCGCCCTGCGCCTGATCACGGGCGACGGCAATCTCACTCTCGGCGAACTTGAGACGCATCTGGACCTATGTGCACGGCAGTTCGAAATTGCGCGCACCGAGCGCGCGCGGTTCATGCTGTCGCGCGAGATGGCGGAGCTGCGGCGGATGATTGATGCGAAAGGGGCTGTGGCGTGAAAGAGCTAATGATTGGAATGGACGGTAAGGTCTATTCTAGAGTCGAAGAGTATCAAGACGAAATCATTGATGAATCTATCGTTGATCTTTTGAAGCTGGGCAAAGACGCCGAAGCGCTGGACGAAATCAAGCGACGCATTCAGGATAGCCGGGGGATTGTGCTGTGAGCCTACCTTACGCATCTGCAACCAGCGGCGAAAAAGCCTTGGGCGATTTGCAAAAAATCCTGCGCAGTTTCGGATGCACGAAATTCGGCAGCATGTCTGATGAAGTCGAGGGCAGCGTGCTCGTGCAGTTTGAGTACAAAACGCGCAATGTCAGCGTCAAGGCGTCTATACGCGGCTATGCCGCGGCATGGTTGAAGCACAACCCGTACACCCACCGCACGCGATGCAGCAAGGTTGAGCACGAGCGCAAGGCTATGAACATTGCCAGCGTGGCCGTCTATTCAATCCTGCGCGATTGGATCAAGGGGCAGGTGATAGCGATCGAATGCGGCATCTTGAGCTTCGAAGGCGCGTTTCTTGGGCAAATTCTGTTACCCACCGGCAAGACCGTGCTGGAGACGGTCGAAGAAAAGCAATTGCTAGCGATCGGCGTGAACACGCATGCCTGAACTGACCCGCGCCGAGTTGGCTGCGCGCTGGCGCACGTCGGAGGAAACCATCTCCGACTGCGTGCACCGCCGCGGGCTGCCGGCTTACCGAGTCGGGCGAGACTGGCTGTTCATTGAGGCCGATTGTGTACAGTGGCTGCGCACGCAAACGATCAAGGGGCAAGGATGCGACTCTACCAACGCGGCAAAAAAGGTATCTGGTGGATCGACTGGGGCGCAACCGGCGTCAAGCCAGCTCGATGCAGCACTGGCACCACAGACCGCGCGCAGGCGCAGGAATACGCCGCCAAAGCTCACGCCGATCACTGGCGGCAAACAAGACTTGGCGAGAAGCCGCAGCGAACATGGGATGAGGCCGTGATGGCTTGGCTGGCCGACAATCAGCACTTGCGCGATTTGGAGCAGCGCAAAGACCATCTGCGCTACCTCACCGCGCATTTACGCGGCAAACGGCTGGGCGCAATCGACGCAGACGCCATCAAGGCCATCATCGACGCGTTGCGCAAAAGCCTCCCCGGCGTGCGTCATCAAGGCCGGCCAGCCGCGCCCGCCACCATCAACCGCTACATGGCGAGCCTGCTGCGCGTGCTGAACTTCGCACGCGAGATGCAATGGCTGGCGGCGGTGCCCTACGTCGCAAAACTGAAGGAAGGCGAGGCCCCGCCTGTTTGGCTGACGCCGGCCGAAGCTGTGACGCTGCTTGACGAACTTGCGCCGCACCTGCGGCAGATGGCCCGCATGGCGCTCGCCACCGGTATGCGCGAAGCCAACGTGCGTCTCTTGACCTGGGATCGGGTAGACCCGTCGCGGGCGCTGGCCTGGGTGCATGCGCAACACGTCAAGGCCGGCCGCAACCTTGCCGTGCCGCTGAACGAAGACGCGCTAACGGTGCTGCGCGAGCAGCGCGGTCAACACCCGCGCTACGTGTTCACCTATGACGGCCAACCGATCCGATCGGGCGCCAGCAATAACGGCTGGTACGCCGCCATGCGCCGCGCCGGCACGCGCGGCGACTTCACTTGGCACGGCTGGCGCCACACGTGGGCGACATGGCATGTCCTCAACGGCACGCCGCTGCGCGAGCTGATGGACTTGGGCGGCTGGAGCAGCTACGAAATGGTGCTGGTCTACGCGCACATGGCGCAAAGCCATCTGGCGCGCTATGCCGGCGCATCAGTGCTCGGTACAAATCTCGCACAGGCCGATCGATTCGCTGCATTCAATTTTGTGGATAACAGCGCTAAGTCTTTGAATTCTAAGGGGTGGCTGATGGGACTCGAACCCACGACAACAGGAATCACAAAACGGCAAGCCGGCAGCACACCCACTAAAAATGTGTTTGAAATCAACGACTTGCTTCGCCGGAAGAAGCGCCATGCCGCCTAAAACCGTCACAGATAGCCATCTTATGCGGCACCGGCGGTACAAAAACCGCACAAGCTTGCAGGCTATCGGCCTGTAAGCGCCAGCTTAGAAGGCCGGTCTATCAACCCGCCGCAGAGATTGGTTTGCGCAAGATTTTGGAATTTAAATCTGCGCTGCAAGTGTGCTTTTTGCGCAGGGAGCGCGGGCGGTGATTCCAAAGGAAAATATGCGTTTCCTCAGCTTGTTCAGCGGCATTGAAGCCGCATCGGTCGCATGGATTCCGCTCGGCTGGACATGCGCGGGCGTCGCCGAAATCGAGCCATTTCCGTGCGTGGCCTTGAAACACCATTACCCGAACGTGCCGAACCTTGGCGATGTGACGCATATCACCGAAGCGCAGATCGCCGCGCTTGGGCCGATCGACCTAGTGTGCGGCGGTAGCCCGTGCCAAGACCTATCCGTCGCCGGCAAGCGCGCAGGGCTTGCCGGCGAACGCTCAAATCTCTTTTACGAACAGATGAGAATATTCAATGCAGCTCGACGCCTTTGTGGAGCAAGATTCATGCTGTGGGAAAACGTCCCCGGCGCCTTCAGCAGCAACCGAGGCGCAGACTTTGCTGCCGTGGCTGGGGAAATGGCTGGGGCCAGATTTGGCGTACCGCACGGTGGATGGCGAAACACCGGAGTTGCTGCTGGACGAAACGGGCTCGTCGAATGGGCAACTTTGGATGCGCAGTGGTTCGGACTCGCGCAGCGGCGCAAGCGTGTGTTTGCTCTCCTCGATACTGGAAACTGGGCCGATCGACCGCCGATACTTTTTGAGCCCGAAAGCCTGCGACGGGATTCTGCTCCGCGCCGCAAAGCGGGGCAAGACGCTGCCGGAACCCTTACGGCTCGCGCTAGAGGCGGTTTGCCAAGAAACGCCGAATTCAACCAAAAGCTGATTCCGCAAACCGCCATGTGTCTCAACGCAGGCGCGATGCGCCGGCAGGATGCCGAGAGCGAAACGTTGATACCCACGCTTGCGCACACGCTGCGCGGCGAAGGCTTCGACGCCAGCGAAGATGGAACTGGGCGCGGCACGCCGCTGGTGCCGGTCATCGGCTTTGCTTGCAAAGCCAGCGGCTCAAACGGTTTCGGCGTCGGTGAAGTGGCAGGCACAATGAAAGCGCGGCATGACGGCCATCTTGCGTGTTTTTCTTTCGACACCCAGCAGATCACGTCAGCCGCAAACCGCTCGCGCGTCGGGCCTGAATTGCCGGCGCCGACGCTCTCAACGCGCGCTGGATCAATGCATGTAGCAACGCACATGGTAGTGCGCAGATTGACGCCAAAAGAGTGTGCGCGCCTTCAGGGATTCCCGGATGAATACCTAGACATCGCGATCAACGGCAAGCCGGCCGCAGATGGACCAAAATACAAAGCGCTCGGAAATTCGTGGGCGGTTCCTGTGGCCCAATGGATCGGCAAGCAAATTCAACGCGCCGTGAGCGCAGAAGGAGAGGCAAGATGTTCGGGCTGACACACAGAGAGCAACGATGGAAAGCGGAGCAGCGAGCAGCCGAGACGTTGGCGGATTTAGCAAAGAGCGTTGTTGCCTCAAAAGCGCAGGCGTACGCGGCAAAATTCAAAGCCGACGAAGCCGAGTCGTTGCGCTTGCACTCCCAAGAGATTGCCATGCTTCGCGCCGAAAACGAGGCGCTGACGGCGGCGAACCAGGATTTGAAAGGGCGTTTTGATACGCTGATGGCGGATTACGCAGCGCTGAAATCGCAGGGCTACCCGCATCTGTCGAGCGACGGAAAGGAAGCAGCATGAATCAAATTGACGAGGCGGCAGAGAGGGTGCGAATCACGCCCCAAACGCGCGGGCCTGAAGAAACTCCGATCGACGATATGTACGCCGTGTGGTTCGCCGCCAAACGCGAAGCCGCCGCGCAATATGAGGCACTTCTGGCCGAAAATCGCGACCTACAACAGCAACTCGACGTGCTGCGTATCGACTTTGAGCGGCTGAAGGCGGGGGAGCCGTTGCCAGATGCGGCGGTTGAGGCCGGGATTAGGGCGATGCGCCGCCTTGTAGACCCCCTGAAACCTTCTGGAAGTCCGGGAAGTTACGCGCGCGGAG
>JBOFGW010000546.1:0-2625 GCA_051649325.1 Burkholderiaceae bacterium
CGATGCCTGCAAACGCGTATTGCAGATGGCGGCTGCGCGCAGACGCAGCATCCAGCCCACGCAGCCACAGCCAGTGCCCGGCCAAGCCAAACACCACCATGAAAATATTGATCAGGCCGTAGCGCGCCTCGACCAAAACAGGCCGGAGCACAGCATGAACACACCGGCCAGTACAGCGGTACGCAGCTGCTTGGTGAGCTGCCACGTGAGCGCGAAGGTGAGCAGCGGCAGCAGGCTGCCAAACAGCGCATCCATCCAGCGGTAAGACCACGGCGCGCGCGCGGCGCCGGAGAGCGTATTGGTCAGATAGCCCGTGTAGCCAATCCCATCCGCAATCCACATACCGATGCCGATGAGGTATTTGCCTAGCGGCGGATGCACATCAAACACGGTTTGCCCGTGAAAATACGCGTGGCCGTACTTGGCGTAATACACCTCATCAAACACCAGCGTGTTGATGCGTGACAGGCCGGCAAAGTGCAGCACCAGCCCGGCAGCGAGTAGCAGCAGGCTGGTCAATAACAGCGGTTTTTGTTGCCAGTACGCAATAACGGTGCGGGTTTTCGAGGTTTTTTGGCTGAAAAGGCGCATGGATATTGCGTACTCGCTTTCTAATCTTCTCGCTTTAAGGCGGGAAAGAGAATCACATCGCGAATGCTGGCGCTATCGGTCAGCAGCATGATGAGCCGGTCAATGCCAATGCCGCAGCCGCCGGTGGGGGGCATGCCGTATTCCAGCGCGCGAATGTAGTCTGCGTCGTAGAACATGGCTTCATCGTCGCCGGCATCTTTTGCGGCAACCTGCGCTTGAAAACGGGCGGCTTGGTCTTCAGGATCATTCAGCTCGCTAAAGCCGTTGGCATGCTCGCGCCCGACGATGAACAGCTCAAAGCGCTCGGTAATTTCAGGCCGCGCATCGCTTGCACGTGCGAGCGGCGATGTTTCTACCGGGTAGTCGATGATGTAGGTGGGGTTCCACAGCTTGGCCTCTGCCGTTTCTTCAAACAGCGCTAGTTGCAGCCCGCCCAGGCCCATGCTTTTGAGTTGTGGGTCGGTATCTGCATTCACGCCGAATTTTTTCAGCTCGGTTTTGATGAAGCCGATGTCGGCAAGTTGCGCATCCGTATAGCCCGGCGCGTATTTGTGAATGGCCTGCACCATGGTGAGCCGGTCAAACTTTTGACCCAGGTCAACTTCTTTGCCTTGATAGGAAACTTTTGTGCTCCCGCAGGCTGTGAGCGCCGCCTCGCGGATGACATTCTCGGTAAAGTCCATCAGCGTGTGGTAGTTCCAGTATGCGGCGTAGAACTCCATCATGGTGAATTCTGGATTGTGGCGCGGACTGATGCCTTCGTTGCGGTAGCTGCGGTTGATCTCAAACACGCGCTCAAAGCCGCCGACGATCAAGCGCTTCAAATACAGCTCCGGCGCGATGCGTAGAAACATTTGCTGATCGAGCGAATTGTGATGCGTCACAAATGGTTTGGCAGATGCGCCGCCGGGGATTGGCTGCAGCATGGGCGTTTCAACTTCCAAAAACCCGTGCGAGGTCATGAACTGCCGGATCGCGCTAATGGCCTTGCTGCGCGAGACAAAGGTGGCCCGAGTTTCGTCATTGGAGATCAAGTCCACATAGCGCTGCCGATACTTTTGCTCTTGGTCTGCCAGGCCATGAAACTTGTCCGGCAAGGGCCGCAGGCTCTTCGCCAGCAGGCGCAGCGTCTTGCACTTAACGCTCAGCTCACCTTTTTGCGTGCGAAAGAGCGTGCCCGTTGCGGCAATGATGTCACCCATGTCCCAATGTTTGAAGGCTTCATGCAATTGCTCGCCCACGCCTTCGTCGTTGATGTAGAACTGAATGCTGCCGGTCGCGTCTTTCACCGTCGCAAAACTTGCTTTACCCATAACGCGTTTGAGCATCATGCGGCCAGATAAGCTCACATCCAGCGGGGCGGCGTCAAGCTGTTCTTTGGTGCTGCCTTCGTACTTGGCATGCAGATCACCAGCCCGGTGCGCGGGCACAAAATCATTGGGAAACGCAACGCCTGCCTCGCGCAGCGCAGCCAGCTTGGCGCGGCGCTCAGCGATCAGCTGGTTTTCATCAACGGCAACGGTGGAAAGTGGTTGATCAGACATAGGTCTTTCGAGAGACTGAAGAAGATGAAATTGGTTCTGCTGATTTTTATTGCAGCAACGGATCAAGCACGCGCTTTTCAAACGGGTCTGGCCTGCCCAGCCACGCGGCCTTGTTGCCCAGCGTCAGATGCACGTAGGCTTTTTTGCTGCTGGGGTCGTAAAACACCTGCACTTTATTCAGGTCGCACTTGCGCGTGGAACAAGTGCCGGTCATCAATACGCGGCGGTTGTGCGGGCCGGGCACAAACTTGCTGGGCGGCCAGCCGGCATCGCGCAGCGCCCAAGACTGGCGCGCCAGCGGCGATTTGGACAAAGCCAAACGGTAGGCCGCGTTGAAGTCTTCAATTTTCAACAGCTCACCAAACGGCTGGTTTTCATATTGCGGCGGGATGGCGATTTCAGGCGGTGGCGTTTGTGGCACCTGCATCTGTGCCGAAGTGGTAAAAGGCACCGCAAAAGACGCAGCAAACACGATTGCTGCGAACAAAGA